>DATAVK010000037.1:0-3152 GCA_036267755.1 Mycobacteriales bacterium | reverse complement strand
CGAAGACCCGTGGGGCAACACTCGGGTCGGCCTCGAAGCTGTTGGGATCATTAAGCGCTCGGACTTCGACATGCAGTTCAATCAGGTCATTGGCTCGGGCAACATGCTCGTCGGAGACAAGGTGTCCGTGTCGCTGGACATCTCGGCCGTGAAGCAGGCATGAGCGTCCGCTGGTCCCGATCGAGGCAGATCGGCCCACCGCTCGAACGCTCGTAAACCGGGAGACGACCGTGCATATTGCCGTTCTGGGGATGGGACAGATGGGACACGCCCTGGCCGAGCGCCTGCTCGAGTCCGGTCACGACCTCACGGTGTGGAACCGGACCCCCCACAAGGCCGACGATCTCGTCGCCCGGGGGGTCTCGGAGGCGAGAACCCCGACTCGGGCGGCGGCGGGTGCTGAAGCGATCTTCACCTCGTTGGCCGACGACTCGGCCGTGCTCGCCGTAGTCACCGGACCGGAGGGAGTGGCCGCCGGTCTCGCCGGCGGAGTTCTCTGCGACGCGAGCACCGTCTCTCCGCAGACCACCGCACAGCTCCACGAGGCGGTGCGGGGGCGCATGCTGGCGTCGCCGATTCTCGGCTCTCCAGCCGCTGTCATATCGGGGGACGCGTCGTACCTGATCGGAGGCCCGCGCGAGCACTACGACCGGCTGCGACCGGCCTACGACGCCCTGGCCGACGACGAGCGCCGTCGCTATCTCGGAGATGACCCAACGGTGCCCACCACGCTCAAGCTGCTGGCCAACTACCTGCTCATGTCCGGTATCGCCACCCTGACCGAGGTCGTCGTGGTCGCCCAGACCGTCGGGCTCCCGGACGACCTGATCCGAGACTTCTTCGGCCGGCTGCCACTCGTCGCGCCGGGGCTGTACAACCGCCTCGACTCGATCGTCGCCGGCGAGCGCGAGGGATGGTTCTCGATGAGGCTCGGGGCCAAGGACGTCCGGCTGGCCGACGCACTCGCCCGCTCCCACGGCATCCAGCTTCCGCTGGCCGGATCGGTGAAACGGCTCTACGAGCGGGCGACGGCGGAAGGGTGGGCCGAGGCTGACATCGCCGCCGTCCGGGAGGCCATCCGCGCCGCGCGCTGATCGCCCGGCGCGGGTGGGCGGTTCCGTTTACGAGCCAGCGCCCAGCCGACTTGCCGGCGGGCTGATCCGGCCTACCGATGCCATTGGATACCAACCCCGACGCCCGAGGAGGAACCCGGTGACCACTCTCGTGATCGAGCAGTTCGCGGCGCCCGATAGCGACCGCGCGATCCGGAGACTCGAGCTGACCCGTCGCCGAGCGGCCGAGGAGTTGGCCGGGCGAACGGTGTGGTGCGTATCGAGCGTGCGTGCCGGCCGGCGAGCTGCCGATGCGCTGCGCCGTCGTCTGAGGGCGCTCCCGGACGACGGGCTGGCGTCGCAAGGCATTCCAATGCGGGAGGGGCAGACGCTGACGCGGGTGACCGAGAACGGGGATCAGCTGCTCGGATCCGAGGTGCGGGCCGGAGACGTCGTCGTACTGCACGACCCGATCGCCGCCGCGCTGGCTGACGCGGTCCGAGCGCGCGGCGCTCATGCGATCTGGTGGCTGCCGGTGGAGCGACTCGCCGACGCCGCCGACGAGGTGTGGGCGCTGGCCCATTGCATGCGTCCACGCGTCGACGCCTACGTCACGGCCTGGCAGCGCCGCGGCCCGAGCGGAGCCGACCGGGCGAGCGTGGCCGCGTTCATGTCGGGGCCCGACGTGGTGTACGCGAAGGAGCTCGCGGCCGGAGGAGCGCAGCGCGGTTACAGCCAGCTTGGCTGGACGAGCCTGTTGGCCGAGGTCGTGTGCGAAGACCACGACGAGCACGTCGGGGGAAGACTGCATCCCCGCCCGGTCGTCGCCCGGCGGTGAGCAGCTCGCAGACGAGTGACGTGCCGGCCCGGCGCCAGCCCGCGGGCGCGGATCGACGCTCGGGGACGGGTGCCGCGGACTCAGGCGGCCTTGACTTCAATCCGTCGAGGACGCTCCTGCTCGGGCTTGGGCACCCGGACGGTGAGAACGCCGTCGTGCGACCGGGCCTCAACGTGTCCGTCGTCGCTCACCCCGGCAGCACCACGCGATACTCAAATCGGCCCGTCCGGCGCGTGCGGCGGCGAAGGATTCCCTTGCGCTCCCTGGCCTTGATCTCGTCGGTGATGACCAGCTCGGAGTCGCGTAGCTCCACGTTCACGTCGTGACGGTCGACGCCCGGCACCTCGACACTTGCTCTGGCTGCATCTAGGCCGCCGGCGGGGCACGCCGAGCTCGGGCGCGGACAACGGAATCTCGCCTCCGGCGCGGCGCCGACTTGAAGCGCGGGGTCGGTGGCCTACGACAGCTGGAAATGCTTCTTTGCGACTGAGAGGAATTGGCATGGCTAAGGCGGTCGGTATCGATCTTGGTACGACCAACTCGGTTGTCGCCGCGACAATCGAGGGCGGGCACGTCGAGGTGATTCCCAACTCCGAGGGCGGCCGGGTGACGCCTTCGGTGGTCGCCTTCACCGATGACGGTGAGCGGCTGGTCGGACAGGTCGCCAAGCGCCAGGCGATCCTCAACCCGGAGGCGACGATCTACTCAGCCAAGCGGTTCATCGGCCGGCGCTTTGACGAGGTCGACGAAGAGACGAAGATCGTCTCCTACAAGGTCGTCAAAGGATCCAACGACGCGGTCCGGTTCGAGATCCGTGGCAAGCAGTACGCGCCCGAGGAGATCTCCGCCCTGGTGTTGCGCAAGCTGGCCGAAGATGCGGCGAAGTTCCTGGGCGAGAAGGTGAATGAGGCTGTGATCACGGTGCCCGCGTACTTCAACGACGCCCAGCGTCAGGCGACCAAGGACGCCGGCCGGATCGCGGGGCTGGAGGTGTTGCGGATCATCAACGAGCCCACGGCGGCCGCGCTGGCCTACGGCATGGACAAGCAGGGTCAGGAGACCGTGCTGGTGTTCGACCTCGGCGGCGGCACGTTTGACGTCTCGGTGCTGGAGGTCGGCGACGGCGTGGTCGAGGTACGGTCGACCAGCGGCGACGGGCACCTGGGCGGCGATGACTTCGACAAGCGGGTCGTCGACTGGCTCGCCGATGAGTTCAAGGCCAACCAGGGGATCGACCTTCGCTCAGACCCGCAGGCCCTGCA
>DATAVK010000036.1:0-12155 GCA_036267755.1 Mycobacteriales bacterium | reverse complement strand
GCCCCCGCCCTCGTAGCTCAGGGGATAGAGCATCGGTTTCCTAAACCGTGCGTCGCAGGTTCGAATCCTGCCGGGGGCACGTCTGCGATGCCTCACCACGTTCCACGGATACCGGCTGGGGGGCGCGTGGTCCGGACCCCGGCAAGGCGTGGCTGCTCAACGTTGCCGCTCGTGCGAGCCCAACCCCACCTGGCAGCGCCGGGTGAGAACAAGACGGTAACGGAGCCCAGTTCGGTCGTCGAGCCCCGACCCGCCGAGCCGCGTCACGGAGCCGGAACAGTCGGCTGTGACACTTCACTCGTGTGCGGTCGATATGCCAGTTCGCGACGGGACGCGGAGGTGGCGGCTGAGCTGCGGGTGGACGCAGTGGTGGGTGAGGAGCTCCCACCGTCGTGGAACCTGGCACCGACGCAGCCGGCTCGGATCGTGGTCGAACGCGAGTCGGCAGACGTCCCGGGCGCTTCGCCAACGAGACAGCTCCGCACGTTGAGGTGGGGGCTCATCCCGCCGTGGGCAGTGGACGCAAAGATCGGCTCGCGGATGATCAACGCCCGCAAGGAGACCGTCACCGAGAAGGCAGCGTTCCAGGTCGCTGCGTCGCGCCGTCGCTGCTTGGTGCCAGCCGACGGCTACTTCGAGTGGGAGCGGCGGCCGCGCGGGAAGGCAACGGTGCCGCACTTCTTGCACAGCGGGCGGCGTCTGCTCACCTTCGCCGGGCTCTACGAGTTCTGGCAGAACCCAGCGGTCGCCGCGGACGACCCGGATCATTGGGTGGCGAGCTTCACGATCCTGACGACGCAGGCACCTGATGCCCTCGGTCACATTCACGACCGCTCACCCGTTGTCATCCCGCCCGCGATGCGCAACTTGTGGCTCGATCCCGCGACCACAGAGCTCGCTGTGGTGCGCCGGATGCTCGACGCCGTACCCGAGACGCTCTTCGAGGCCCACGAAGCGGGAAGCGATGTCAACGATCACCGCAACAACGGGCCGACGCTGGTCGAAGCGGTTCCCGAGCCCATGACACACAAACGTGAGAGGTCCCTCACCGAGCGTTGACCAAGACTCGACGGCCGCACACTAGGCAGATGAGAGAAGCGCTGAACGACTCGTTCTCGGCAGCCTGTGCGATGTACGCCGCGGCGGTCACGGTCAACGATGCGGCGCTGGTGCTGCGATCCACAGATGCCCCGGCTACGGCCGTAGAGCTGGCGAACAGCCTGTCCACAGCGATGGCAGTGTCTTCCGCCCGCGGCGCCCTCTATGAGGTATTGATCTCTGAAGGCTGGACCGCGCCGGCGCACGCGACGGCAGGCATGCTCCGCGATCAACACCTGCTCAACGAGGGAACCGGAGCGATCGAGGCCTGATCGAGCGCCACGGCGTCACAAGGTGAAGTGCGGATCCTTGATGATCGAGCTCAACGCTGCGACGTCGGAGGACGACGTGATCTGCCAGTTGCATGCGGTCGCGTTGGGAACGTCGAAGTAGTACGCCGCCCGGAAGGTGTTGGCGTTCGCGACCAGGAAAGCCTCGGCATTCTTGAGCCACTGGGCGCGTTTCGGGCCGGGACCGCTGCCGAACTCTCCGAGGATGGCGCCCTTGCCGTGCGCGCGAGCGAACTGCAGCGCCGGGGTCTCTGCCTGGCTGAGCTCCTCCCAGGGGCCGCCTCGACAGTCCGACCAGTTGTAGGCGTCGGCTGCGACATCGTCGACATAGGTATCCCCCGGGTACCACTTGAGCGCGTAACGCGAATCGCTGCTCCCGACCACGAATGCGTACGACGTCATCTGCCAGGTCCACTGCACGTTGGTCACCCCGAGTGACCGGAAGATGTTGACGACGTGACGAAACGCGAGCACGTACTGGGCTGATGTCCCGTACGCCGTGTAGGACTTGGACTCGGGCTCGTGCCCGATGGTGAGGAAGATCGGCCCCGGCCGAGTCTTCAGGGTTGTCGCCCAGCTGACCAGTTCGTTGTAGACGACCGATCCGGGAGCGGCTGCGGCGAGGGCGCTCCAGTGCACCCCGTTGCTCCCCATGGTGATCATGCGTGCGTTGGGGACCTTCTTATTGATCTGGCTGTAGGCGTGGCTGGACATGAGCGGCAGATTCGAGGCCGTGCCGACCAGGCCAAAGTAGATCTTCGGCGTGGCACTGCTTGCCGTCGGAGCGGCGGATAACGCAGCACCCGCGCTTAGACCGAGTACGCCGCAACCGAGCGCAATCCGGCGAACCAGAGACCTCCGACGCGAGAAACCGAATCGCGTGCGGGCAGCCAGCTGTGATGTGTTCATGTGTGGTTGGTGCTCCCTCGTGTCAAGCCGTGACGCCATGACCTGACAACCGGCAAAGCCGGGCGACGCCGCATTGCGCCGCACCAAAACTCAGGGAAGGAACCGGTCGTGTAGCCCTCGATAGGCGGTACTGACCGTGTGTGTGCCGGTGCGCGCCACGGTGGGGGTTAATGGCCGCGTCCCGGTTAGGTATCGAGACGATAACAACACCGCTGGCCGAACGACAACGCGGGCCAGCCGCTGTGCAGCGTCAGCGTCGTTGGCGTTCATCGAATCGACATCCGCCGTACGTGCGGAGGCCGTGGCGGTCACGGAATGTCGCGGGTGCCTCACCGCGTTGCCGACGAACATGGACTTCAATCGGCTTGGTAACTCTGGACTCGTCGTCTCCCGGCTCGGCCTTGGCTGCAACAACTTTGCCTGGAACCGACTCAGCAAGGCTGACAGCATCCCGGTGCTGCGTGGTGCCGTCGAGGCGGGCGTGACGCTGTTCGACACCTCGGACAGTTACGGCGACTCCGAGGTGGCGGTAGGGGAGGCACTCGAAGGTTATCGCGACGAGGTAGTGATCGCGACGAAGTTCGGGTCTGACCTCAAGGGCGCCCTTGGTCCGGACTGGGGAGCTCGCGGCTCACGCCGTTACATCCGCAAGGCGGTAGAGCGTTCGCTAGGCCGGCTGCGCACCGACCACATCGACCTCTACCAGCTCCACCGGCCCGACCCGCTCACCCCGATCCAGGAGACGCTCACCGCTCTCACCGAGCTCGTGCAGGAAGGCAAGATCCGGTACATCGGCTCGTCCAACCTCGCGGGCTGGCAGGTGGCGGACGCGGAGTGGACCGCACGAACGCATCACCTCGAGCGATTCGTCAGCGCCCAGAACAACTACAACCTGCTCGAGCGTGAGATCGAGGCGGACGTGGTCCCGGCGTGTGAGGAGTTCGGCATCGGGATCCTGCCGTACTTCCCGTTGGCGAGCGGCCTGCTGACCGGCAAGTACACCCGCGGCGAGCCGGCCCCCAAGGGCACGAGGTACGGCGAGTGGGGCCTGCAGGCCGGCGACGAGCGGTTCGACGTGGTGGAGAAGCTGCAGGCCTTCGCGGCCGAGCGCGGTGTCGAGGTCCTCGACGTCGCCATGGGCGGTCTCGCCGCTCAGCCCGCCGTGTCCTCGGTCATCGCAGGAGCCACCTCGGTGGAACAGATCCGGCGCAATGCGGAGGCGGTGGCCTGGCAGCCGACTGCCGACGATCTGCGCGCGCTCGACCAGTTGGCTCCGACTCCGCGATCCTGAGTCGGCAGGGCGAGTCCAACCCGACACTTCGCACCAATCCTGCCAATCCGCTGACGCGATGGTGATGCGCGGCCTAGCGTCGGGGGTCGGTCACGGGACGCCTGGGGGAAGTGATGATCGGCGAGATCACGGTCGACGAGACCGCGCTGACCGTCGTCCTGCACGGCGACCTCGACATGGTCACGGTGGACGACTTGCGGACCATGCTCAACGGCATCGCCGCCGGCCCCGCGCCGGCCGTCGTCATCGACCTCAAGGACGTCGCGTTCGTGGACGTCATGTCACTGTCGGTCATCCTGGGGACCGCAGATGCGCTTCGCGATCGTGGTCGCGAACTCAGCGTGCGAGGCGCCAGCGCGTCGGTCCGCCGGGTTTGTGCGCTGCTCAATGCCGACGACGTGCTCGAGTCGGGGACCTCGACCGGCTCCCTGCCTGCTCAGAAGGCTGGCCGCCGACCGTAGATTCGATCATGTACCGCCGGCCGCACTCGGTGATCGCGATCTCCCCGATACGGTGATGCCGGTGGACGTGACCGGGAGCGCTGCGGGGGAGCCTGGGCGGCTGATCGATGGCCGCTACCGGCTCGGCGCTGTGCTCGGGTCGGGCGGCGCTGCTGAGGTCATCCGCGCCGTCGACGAGCGACTCGACCGCCCGGTCGCGGTCAAGCTGTTCCGCGGTGACGTCGCTGATCAGCTGCAGCGGCACGAAGACGAGATGCGGACCTTGGCCCGGCTCGCTCACGCCGGACTCGTCACCGTCTTCGACGCCGGCACGGACGACGAGACCCAACGGCCCTACCTGGTGATGCAGCTCGTCGAAGGCAGCACGCTCGCCGAACAGCTGCGCCGTGGTCCGCTGAGCACGGCGCGCACCGCACAGATCGGCCTATCGCTGGCCGAGGCGTTGGCCTACGTTCACGCACAGGGTCTGGTGCATCGGGACGTGAAACCGGCGAACGTGTTGATCGGCGCCGACGCCGGCGTGCACCTCGCCGACTTCGGGATCGCCCGCATCGTCGACTCGGCCCATGTCACGCGCACCGGCGACGTCCTCGGCACCCCGGCGTACTTCGCCCCCGAACAGGTGGCCGGGGAACCGGTCGGGCCGCCCGCCGACATCTTCGCCCTCGGCCTGATGCTGCTCGAGTGCCTGACCGGTCACCGCGAGTACGACGGCACGTCGATCGAGGTGGCGATGGCGCGGCTCACCCGCCCGCCGCAGATCCCGACCACGTTGCCAGGCATCTGGCGAGACCTGCTGGCCGGCATGACCGCGCGCGACCCGCTTGCCCGACCCACCGCCGACGAGGTCGCCGACCGGCTGCGACGCATCACCCTGGGCGGCAGCGACAGCACCGTCGCGATGGCCCCGCTCGCGCCGACCGCCGTCAGCCCGATGGCGACCTCGGTCATGCCGATACCGACGACGCAGCTGCCGCCGCCCGTGGTCGAGCCGCCCCGGCGCGGAGGCCGGGGATGGGTGATCGCGCTGCTCGTCGTCGTCGTCCTCCTGATCGCGGCCGGAGTCATCTACGCCGTCGTCCAAAGCCAGAACGGCGGGACTGCGTCGTGCGTGACCGGCACCCCCCGGATCAAGAACCACAAGGTCGAGAACGACATGCAGCACCTGGAGCAGCTGATATGTCACTCATGAGGCTGAGGGGACTCGCACCCGCGTTCGCGCTCGTCGTGACGGGCCTGCTGGTGGCGGGCTGCGGCTCCGGATCGGGCTCCGACGTGACGCTCAAGGCCCAAAAAGCGCTCGAGCCGTACGTGCAGGCGGTACGCCAGGCGGCGGCGGACAAGGACTATCCGGCGCTGAAGCGGGCGGTGCGCGCGCTCAAGCACGAAGTCACCGT
Organism: Mycobacteriales bacterium; assembly: GCA_036267755.1. Lineage (GTDB taxonomy): Bacteria > Actinomycetota > Actinomycetes > JAFAQI01 > JAFAQI01 > DATAVK01. The sequence goes on along the minus strand of DATAVK010000036.1, from coordinate 6,709 downwards.
CGAGCAGGACGGCATCTCCGCCTCAAGGCAGGCGGACATCGACGACGCGGCCGACGCCGTGCTCACTGCGGCCTCACCCAGCCCGTCGGCGTCCCCGAGCAACTCGCCGACCCAGACCCAGTCGCCCTCCCAGACCCCCACGACACCGCCCGCGACCGTGACGATTACCCCGACCCACACTGTGACGGCGCCGGCCTCCACGCCGCCGCCGACACCCAGCGATTCGATCAGCATCGGCACCTCCGGCGACGGTGACGGCAGCGGCGACGGTGGGAGTGGTGGTGACGGCGGGGGCGGCGGGCAGTGACCCGGCAGGTCACCCGCCGTCACGAGCGGTCACCAATGGTCACCGACACGGAGCGTGAGTTTGTGAGAACACCCACGACACCAGGTGACGCACGGTAAGTTCAGCAGTGCGGACTGTCGCTGCCCACGCGGCTCGGACGCACTCGCCCGACGGAGGCCCGACGTTGCGGATCTCACCGCGCACCCTCCTCGTCGTGCTCGTCAGCGCGGCGGCCCTGGCCACCAGCGCGCTCCCGGCGAGCGCCACCGCGCGAACTGCCCCTGGTGCGACGAACGCCGCCTGGTCGCAGACCAACGGTGACGCCGCGCAGAGCCGCACGAACCACCACGAGAGCGTCCTGACGTCACGCACCGTCCACGGTCTCGGGTACCGCCGAAGCATCGTGGCCCGTCCGGTGTCGCTCGGCGATGGCTGCGAGGCGCCGGGGATCGCGACTCCGGTCCTCACCGGCGGTCACGTCGTCGCAGTCGTGAACGGCCGGGTATCGACGTACATCGCGTCGACCGGCCATCTGCTGTGGTCGGCCAAGCTCGACCCGACGTACACCACGACCTACTCGTTCCTGTCAGTCGCCGACGGCATCGTCGTCGTCGGCGGCGAGGACTGTGAGTCCCACAGCGACCCGAACGGTGTCGAGCAGGCATACAACGCGAAGACCGGCGCGCATTTGTGGACTGAACAGACGACACCCGACGGCGGCGCGTTGAGCCAGCTCGTCGTGTCCGGCCGCTACGTCGTGGCGACCGGCATCTCAGTCGGCAGCGGCCAGATGACCTCCGTCCGCAAGCTGACCACCGGCGCCGTGGTGTGGTTCCAGACCACCGGATTGTGCGAGTCGTTCTCGTCCAGCAACCTGGTCGTCGTCGACGGCAACGTCGTGTACCCGCACTGCGACCAGGACGGCGAGGACCCGGTGCTCGAGGCCGACGGCTTGGCCTCCGGCGCGGTCGCCTGGACGCGCAGTGGAACCTGGTCGGTCGAGCAGGGCGACACCGACGCCCTCACCTCACGCCATCTCATTGTGATCGGCCCCACTAACCTCCTCACCGACCTGGCGCCCGCAACCGGCCACACCCGTCACCACCTCGCGGGCGCAGTTCAGTCGTTGGTGGTGGGGACGGCGCGGGTCTACACGACGTGCGGCACCGGGTCGGTGTGCGCCTACCGGCTCAGTAGCGGTGCCCGGTTGTGGTCCGTGACCAACGCCTCAACCCTGGGCGCTGAGGCAGCCGGCTTGCTCTACCTCTCCGATGGTTCGGTCCGTGCCGTCAAGACCGGCGCCGTGGTCAAGCGGTTCGGCAACGGCGACGAGCCCTCGGCTCTGGTCGAGGGAAACGGCCGGGTCGGGGTCATCGATGGCCCGCGCGTCCTCGACCTCTACGGTCTCGCCGGCTCCTGAGCGTCGTCGGCTGACGGGAGCAGTTTCCCGGGGTTGAGGATGCCCTGCGGGTCCAGCGCCTGCTTCACGGCCGCGAGCGCCGCGACACCCACACCGCCTCGACCACCGAGGTCGTTCCATGCCCACGCGCGATGCGCGGTGCCGACCGCATGGTGATGGGTGGCGGTGCCGCCGGCACTCTCGATCGCCGCGTTGGCGGCGTCCTTGGCGGCGGTCCACTGCTCGATCTCCTGCCCGTTGTCCGCGGCGGCGAGCACCGTGAGGTACAGCGAGGCACCGCTGGGATACAGGTGTGACACGTGACAGCCGATCAGCGGCGTCCTGCCGTCCCTGGTCAGCGACGTGCGGAGCGCCGCCCGCACCCCGTCGTACAGATCGGGAAGCCGGGTCCAGGTGGCCGCGGTCTCCAACGTCTCGGCCAGCACCCCGGCGTCGAGCAGCGAGTCCCGCAGGTACGGCGCGGAGAACCGGTGGTGCGCCCACGACTGCCCGGCGCCGCCCCCCAGCGGAACCGCTGCCGCCTTGCGCAACGCCCGGCGCACCCCGCGGCGCCGCTGCCGGACATCGGCAGGCGAGGACTCGTAGCCGAGGACGAGCAGGCACCCGTCGGAGGCATGCCGAAGCCGCAGCCAGGTCTGCAGCGCCCGCCGCTTCAGCCGTCCGGTGCCGGACAGTGCTAGCGAGACCTGGGTCTCGTCCGAGTCGGAGAGCCGGATGATGTCGGGACGCGGACCGTCCTGAGCGATCCGCCGCAGCAGGTCCAGCCCGGCGTCCCAGGTCGGGACCATCCATCCCTCGTAGCGCTTGGTGGCAGGCAATCGGCGGACCCGCAGCGTCACTTCGGTGACGACTCCCAGCGTGCCCTCGGACCCCAGAACCAGCCGCTTCAGGTCAGGCCCCGCTGCGCTGCCCGGCACCGCCGGGAGGACCAGCTCGCCGACCGGGGTGGCCATCCGAGCGCCGACCAGCAGGTCGTCGATGCGACCTCGACCCGTCGAGGCCTGGCCGGCCGACCGGGTCACGACGTAGCCACCGAGTGACGCCCGCTCATAGCTCTGCGGGACGTGACCGAGGGTGAGGCCGTGCTCGGCCAGGGCTGCTTCGGCCTGCGGCGTCCGGATCCCCGGTTGGAACGTCGCCAGCAGCGAGGTCTCGTCGACGGCGAGCAGCTGGTCCATCCGGGCCAGGTCGAGGGCCACGACCGCGTCGCAGTGGCCCCGCAACGAGGACAGTCCGCCGACCACACTGGTGCCGCCGCCCCAGGGCACGACCGCGACGTTGGCGTCCGAGCAGATCGCGAGCACGTCCGCGACCTCACCCGCGTCGGCGGGCAGCACCACGGCATCGGGTGCCTCGGAGGCGTCGCCGCGGCGCCGACGCACGATGTCGACGTAGGACTGCCCACCGGCGTGACGGGCCCGCGTCTCGTCGTCGTCGCGCACCGAGTCGGTGCCGACCGCTTCGACCAGCTGCTCGCGGACGGCGATCGAAAGTTGTGACGGAGCCAGCTGCGCGTGCTCGATCGGCGTCGGCTGGGTGGCGACCAGCGGTCCGAAGACTGTGCGGAGCAGGTGTCGCGCGCTGCGGGGGAGCTGTGGCTGGGAGTCGCCCCAGGACGTCCATGCCGGTGTGGTGGCCATGCGATACAGTGTGACACATGACGTCCGTTCGTCACATCCCTGATGTTGCTCCGGCCGCAGGTTCTGGTCCGGAACGTGAAGTTCCGGCAGAGGTGCTGGCTGCAGTCCGTGACGCCGTCCTCGCCGTGGGTGTTCGTCGTACGACGTTGACCGATGTTGCCCGGCGTGCCGGCGTCAGCCGGATGACGCTTTACCGGATGGTTCCTGACGTCGAGACCTTGCTGCTCGAGCTCATGACCCGCGAGCTCGGCGGCCTGCTCCAGGATGTCGAGGTGGGCGCCGCCCGCCGTCGTACCGCGAGGGCTCGACTGGTCGCCGCGATGGTTGGTGTCGCGCGTCGGCTCCCTGACGAGCCACTGTTCCGGCGGGTCCTCGAAGTCGACCCTGAGCTGCTGCTCCCGTACCTCACCCACCGGATCGGCTCGACCCAGCTGATCGGGCTCGGCCACCTGCGTCGCGGTGTCGCGGAGGGACACGCCGACCGTTCGGTACGCCGAGGTGACCTCGACGTGATGGCGCTGACGCTGCTCATCATGGTGACGTCTGTGGTCGTGTCCGCCCGGCTGCTCGACGACGTCGGCCGTGACGCCTCGCTGGACGAGCTCGAGCGGGGCCTCGACGGCTGGCTGCGGCCATGAGTGCCGCTGCCGGATCCGCGTTGCTCAATGCCTTCCGTCGTACCCAGGACCTCGCGTCATTGCGCGCCGCCGACGTCGTCGACGTGCTGGTCGTCGGTGGCGGCGTCACGGGCACCGGCGTCGCGCTGGACGCGGCCAGCCGCGGGCTGTCGGTCGCGCTCGTCGAGCGCCACGACCTGGCTGCTGGTACCAGCCGCTGGTCCAGCAAGCTGGCGCACGGCGGCGTCCGCTACATCACGAAGGGTCAGGTCGCGGTCGCGTGGGAGTCGGCCGTCGAGCGCAACCGGCTGGCCACGACGATCGCCCCGCACCTGATCCGGCCGATGCCGTTCGTGATGCCGATGTTCGACCGGCTGCCCCCCGGCGCCCGGGCCGGCACGCGTGCACTCTTCGCCGTCACCGACGTACTGGCCAAGGCCGCCCGCACCCCGTCGTCGTTGCCTGCCACGCACTGGGCGGACCGACAGGAGACAGCTTCGTTGATCCCGATGCTGGTCGACGTGCGCGGCTCCTACATCCACGTCGACGGTGCGTTGGAGGACGATGCGCGGCTCGTCGTCACGCTGGCCCGGACCGCGGCGTCGTACGGCGCGAAGATCGTGACCCACTGCGCTGCCGTCGACGTAGCGCGGGACGGCGCCAGTGTGCGGGACGAGCTGACCGGCGAGCGCTTCGACGTGCGGGCCCGCAGTGTCGTGGTCGCCGCCGGAGTCTGGTCCGGTGAGCTGGTCGACAGCGTCCCGCTGAGACCGAGCAAAGGGGCGCACCTCGTGGTGCGCGCCGAGGCGCTCGGCTACCCGCGTGCCGCCGTCAACGTCGTCCTGCCAGGCAGCATCAACCGGTTCGTCTTCGCGGTGCCGCGGCCGGACGGAACAGTCCTGGTCGGGCTCACCGACGACCCCGTCGAGGAGGTCGTCGACGTTCCCGCGGTCTCGGACGAGGACGAACGGTTCCTGCTGGAGATGCTCTCCAGCGGGCTGAGCCGGCCGCTCACGTCCGACGACGTCCTCGGCCGGTTCGCCGGCCTGCGCCCGCTGTTGGCGGGTGGCGATGGCGGCTCGTCGGCGGACCTGTCCAGGCGCCACACGCTGCTCGACCGCGACGGCGTCGTGGTGATCGTCGGCGGGAAGCTCACGACCTACCGGCGGATGGCACAGGACGCCGTCGACCGGGTCGTGTCGAGGACCGGAAACGGCGGCGCTTGCCGGACGGCGTTGCTGCCGCTGGTCGGCGCCGGTGCGCGTCGGCCAGGGCCGGTCGCCCGGCTGGACCGCCGGTTCGGTGCCGAGGCAGCAGCGGTCGCCGCCGTCGACGGAGCAGGAGCGCTCGAACCGGTCGCTGCCGGCGTACCGGTGTTGCGTTGCGAGGTCGACTGGGCAGTGCAGGCCGAGGGCGCGATCGACGTGGCCGACATCCTCGACCAGCGGCTCCGGCTCGACCTGGTGCCGACCTGGCGCGCCGCCGCATCGGCGTACGTCGAGGAGCGCCTCGAGATCAGCGGATCTGCATCCCGCTGATAGCGCGGGAGATGACCAGCCGCTGGATCTCGGAGGTTCCCTCAAAGATCGTGAAGATCTTGGCATCGCGGTGCATCCGCTCGACCGGGTAGTCGCGGGTGTAGCCGTTGCCACCGAGGATCTGGATCGCCTGCTCGGTCACCCAGACGGCGGTCTCGCTCGCGAACAGCTTCGACTGCGACCCCTCGGCCGCGGTGAACTGCTTGCCCTGCCTGGCCATCCAGGCGGCGCGCCACACCAGTAGCCGCGAGGCGTCGATCCGCATCTTCATGTCGGCGAGCTTGAAGGCGATCGCCTGGTTGTCGATGATCGGCCGGCCGAACTGCTCGCGGGTCTTGGCGTAGTCCAGCGCGACCTCGTACGCCGCGCGCGCGACACCAACCGCCTGCGCGCCGACGGTCGGTCGGGTCCGCTCGAAGGTCGCCATCGACGGCTGCGACCGACCGGTGTTCTTGCCCTCACGGGCCCGGGCCAGCCGATCGTCGAGCTTCTCCTTGCCGCCTAACAGGTACTTGTCGCCCAGCCGCACGTTGTCGATCACGACCTCAGCGGTGTGCGAGGCGCGGATCCCGTGCTTTTTGAACTTCTGGCCCTGGCTCAGTCCCGGCGTGCCGGGAGGTACGACGAACGACGCCTGCCCGCGAGTCTTCAGCGAGGGGTCGACGGAGGCGACCACGACGTGCCAGTCGGCGATGCCACCGTTGGTGGCCCAGGTCTTGGTGCCGTTGAGAACCCACTCCCCGGCGGCCTCGTCGTACACCGCGCGGGTCTTCATCGCCCCCACGTCGCTGCCGGCGTCCGGCTCCGAGGAGCAGAACGAGCCGAGCTTCGGGTCGTCGGCGGTGCCGTACATCGCGGTGACGAACTCACCGATCTGCTCGTCGGTGCCGTTCGCGCTGACCGCCGCGGCAGCGAGGCCGGTGCCCATTAGCGACAGCCCGATGCCGGCGTCACCCCAGAACAGCTCCTCCTGGGCGATCATCATGCCGAGCCCGGTGTCGTCGAACCACTGCTGAGCCATGAAGTCCAGCGAGTAGATGCCGACCTTGGCGGCCTCCTTGATGATCGGCCATGGCGTCTCCTCGCGCTCGTCCCACTCGTGGGCGGCCGGGCGGATTACCTCGCTGGCGAAGTCGTGCAGCCACTTCTGCAGCGTCACCTGGTCTTCGTTGAGCTCGAGAGAGAACTCGCTCACGCGTCTGGCTCCT
>DATAVK010000035.1:0-8705 GCA_036267755.1 Mycobacteriales bacterium | reverse complement strand
ACTTCGAGGTGCCCCGAGGTGGGGCCCCTCGTCACCGCCGGTTCGGGGTTTCACCGATCCCGGAGCGCGTGGGCGTTCTCACTCCATTGTGCACTTCCGGTCCGAAGCCGGGTCAGACGGTGGTCGGCGTTCCATCGGTACGGCGGTCGATCGCGACGGCCGAGCCCTCACGGCCCTTCGCGACGGCCTTCATCTCGGTCGCGACGGCCACCACCTCGCGGGGGTCGTCGTACCGGCGTCGTTCGGTGGTCGCGACGCCGATGGACACGGAGGTGAGCGGGTAGCGGCGTTCGTGACCCTGCCGGTCCAGGATCGTGACGAAGCCCGCCTCGACCTCTTCCGGCTCGTAGAGCTCCCGAACCTCGGTGTCGAAGACCTCGACGATGCGGCGGCACATCGGCTCGACCTGCTCGGGGGTGCAGAGCGCGACGAAGTCGTCACCGCCGACGTGACCGACGAACGGCGGCGGTGCCCCCGCCTCTGCGGCCGCCAGCTTCAGGGTCTTGGCGAGCAACCCGATGACCTCGTCGCCCCGGAGCCAGCCGTGTCGGTCGTTGAACGCCTTGAAGTTGTCGAGGTCGAGGTGGCAGACGGCGAACCGCTCGCCGGAGGCGGTCCGGGCCGCGACCGCCTCGGTGATGCGATGGTTGCCCGGCAGGCCGGTAAGCGGCGAGACCGAGCGCATATCGGCGTTGCGGCGCAGTGTCGAGCGCACCCGGGCGATCAGCTCGAGGGTGTCGAACGGCTTGACCAGGTAGTCGTCGGCTCCGGCTGTCAGGCCCGCGATCTTCTCGGCCGGCAGGCTCTGCGCGGTCAGCATGATGATCGGCAGGCTCGCCGTCGCGGAACCGGCCCGCAGCCGGCGGACCAGCTCGACCCCGTCGATGCCCGGCATCATCACGTCGAACATCGCGAGGTCCGGCAGCATCGCGTCGATCAGCCCGAGCGCCTCGTCGCCACCGTGGGCCACCTGGACGTCAAAGCCCTCCGTTTGGAGCGCCAGTTCGATGAAGTGGGCGATCTCGGGGTCGTCGTCGACGACGAGGATCGAGCTCACGCCGGGTCCGCCCACCAGGCGTCGTTCCCGGCCCGGACCGCACGCTCACGGAGTCGGCGGGCCGCCTGCTCGGGATCGCCCGCGCCGTACACCGACGAGCCGGCGACGAAGACATCTGCGCCAGCCTCGGCGCAGCGACCGATCGTGTCGTCGTCGATGCCGCCGTCCACCTGCACCGCGACCCGGTACTCACCGTCCCGCACCAGCTCACGCGCCCGACGGATCTTGGGGAGCATGCCGTCGAGGAACGACTGGCCGCCGAAGCCGGGCTCGACCGTCATCAGCAGGAGCATGTCGATCTCGGGCAGCAGCGACGCGACCGAGTCCACCGTCGTCGCGGGCCGCAGGCCGAGGCCGGCGCGGGAGCCGGCCGCGCGCAGCGTCCGGGCCAGCCGGACCGGGGCCTGCGCCGCCTCGGCATGGAACGTCACGCTCCGAGCACCCGCTTCGGCGTACGACGTCGCCCATCGGTCCGGGTCCTCGATCATGAGGTGACAATCGAGCGGCAACGAGGTGTGCTTGAGCAACGACTCGACCACCGGAAGACCGATGGTGAGATTCGGGACGAAGTGGTAGTCCATGACGTCGACGTGAACCCAGTCAGCGGCGTCACCGACCGCTGCCACCTCGTCGGCGAGCCGGCTGAAGTCCGCAGCCAGGATGCTGGGCGCGATCTGCACCGCCGCTCCTCACCGCTGATTACCGTTTGTCGTCGGCTGAGTGCTCATCGTATCGGCGTCGGAGCAAGGCGAGGAACATTCCGTCCGTCCCGTGCCGGTGCGGCCACAGCTGCACCCAGGGTCCCGGCCCCAGATCGGGCACTCCGGGTAGCGCCGGGCGGGCGTCGAGCAGCTCGACGTCCTCGCGTTCCCGCTGCACCGCCCGGACCACGGCGGTGGTCTCGGCCGGATGCGGCGAGCAGACGACGTACCCGATGACGCCGCCGGTCCTGGTGGCGTCCACGGCGCTGTGAAGCATCCGTTCCTGGAGCGCCTGCAGGCGGATGACGTCCTCCGGCTGCCGGCGCCAGCGCGACTCCGGCCGCCGCCGCAACGCGCCGAGCCCGCTGCACGGGGCATCGAGCAGAACCCGATCGGCGGCGGCCGCGTGGAAGCCGCCCACGGTCACGTCCGCGACCACCGCGAGGCTGCGGCGATCCTCACCGAGGGCCGCGGCGACCAGACTGGCCCGGTGCGGGTGCAGGTCGCCGGCCACCAGCCGGCCTGACTCGGGCAACAGCCCCGCCAGCAGCGCGGCCTTGCCGCCCGGTCCGGCACACAGGTCGAGCCAGCGTTCGTCGCGGCCCTCGACCGGCGTCGTGGCGAGCGCGATAGCCATCAGCTGGCTGCCTTCGTCCTGTACTGCCGCCCGCCCACCGCGCACCGGGCGCAGCGCTGCCGGGTCGCCGCTGGACAGCCGCACGGCGTACGGCGAGAACGGTCCCGCGGTGGCTCCGTCGCCGGCGAGTCGAACCAGCTCGTCGCGTCCGATCCGGCCGGGGCGGGCCACCAGGTGGGTGATCGGTCGTTCGTCGGTGAGTGCGCCGTCCAGCTCGGCGCTCGAGCCGAGCGCGTCGGCGAACGCCAGCGCGATCCACGCCGGGTAGCCCTTGTCGAACGCCATCCGGCCGACCGGATCGTCGCTCGGCGCCAGCCGGTCGACCCAGCCCGGCCAGTCTCGCTCCGCGACCCGACGGAGTACGGCGTTCACCAGACCGGCTGGCTTCGGTCCGACGACGGCGCGGCAGAGCTCGACGGTGGTGGACACCGCGGCGTGGGGCGGCACCCGGGTGTGGAGCAGCTGGTACGCACCGAGCCGGAGCACCCCGCGGACCTCGGGGTCGAGCGTGGTGACGTCCCGCTTCGCGCCGGCGCCGATCACGACGTCCAGCGACCCTTGGCGTCGCAGCGTGCCGTAGCTGAGCTCGGTCGCGAAGCCGGCATCGACACCCGTGATGGCGCGGTCACGGAGCAGCCGCGGGAGCAGCAGGTTGGAATAGGCGCCGTCCCGGTCGACCGCGATGACGACATCCGCAGCGACCCGGCGCGCACGGTCGACGTTCACACCAGCACGTCGCCGGCCTGCGGGCGGACGCCCCGCGACCACGCCTCGGCCGTCATCGGCGCGCGACCCTCAGGACGAACGTCGCCGAGCCGCACCGGCCCAGTGCCCGTGCCGACGACAACCCCGTCGCGGCCGAGGTCGCGCAGCTCTCCGGCAGCCAGCCCGAGATCGTCGGAGAGCGGTACAACGGGCCCGAGACCCAGCCGGTGGTCCCGGAACGTCGTCCAGCCGCCCGGCGCCGGGGTGCAGGCCCGGACCCGCCGGTCGATGACGATGGCGGAACGGGTCCAGTCGACCCTGGCGTCCTCCGAGGTGAGCCTCGGCGCCAGCGAGATCCCCTCCGCGGGCTGCGAAACCGGGTCGAGGGCACCGTCCTCGATGCCGTCGAGGGTCGCGGTCAGCAGGCCGGCGCCGGATTCGGCCAGCCGTTGCAGCACCCCGCCGGCGGTGTCCCTGGGACCGAGCATTTCGGTCATGACCCCATACACGGGGCCGGTGTCGAGACCGGCTTCGAGCTGGAACGTCGTCGCACCGGTGATGTCGTCGCCGGCCATGATCGCGTGCTGGACCGGTGCCGCGCCCCGCCATGCCGGCAGGATCGAGAAGTGCAGGTTGACCCAGCCGTGCACCGGGATCGCGAGCGCCGCCGAGGGCACCAGGGCGCCGTAGGCGACGACCGGGCAGCAGTCGGGCGCCAGCTGGCGGAGCCGGTCGAGGAAGTCCGGCTCGGACGGCTTGCCCGGCGTGAGGACCTCGATCCCGGCCTCGAGGGCCCGCTCCTTGACCGGGCTCGGCCGCAGCAATCGACCGCGGCCGGAGCGTGCGTCCGGCCGAGTGACCACGGCGACGACCTCATGCCGGTCGCTCGAGAGGAGTGCCTCGAGCGCGGGAACGGCGACCACCGGCGTACCGGCGAAGACGAGCCTCACGGGCGGTGTCCCTCGCTCAGACCGGCAGGCCGCCGGTGACGTGCGGCGAGACCCTCACCTCGGGTGCTCTGAGGCCGTTCCATTCGGCCAGTCGGATCGCCTGCATCGCGGCCTTGCGCTGCTCGGTATCGAGGCGGTCGATGAACAGGATCCCGTTGAGATGGTCGGTCTCGTGCTGGAGGCAGCGGGCGAGCAGGTCGCTGCCCTCGATCGTGACCGGCTCGCCGTGCATCGTGAAGCCGGAGGCGACGACGCGCTCGTGCCGGAGGCACGGGAAGCTCAGACCGGGCAGCGACAGGCAGCCTTCGTCGCCCTCCTGCTCCTCGTCGCCTACCAGTGTGATTGTGGGATTGACGAGGTGGCCGACGATCTCGTCGACGTCGTAGGTGAAGACGCGGAGCCCGACTCCGATCTGCGGCGCAGCGAGACCCAATCCCGGCGCCTCGAGCATCGTCTCGGTGAGGTCCTTGACCAGCGTCCGCAGCTCCTTGTCGAAGCTGGTGACCGGCTCGGCGGGGGTCGTGAGGACAGGGTCGCCGAACAGGCGGATGGGGCGGACGGACATCCGTCCATGCTAAGTCGGCCGCTCCCGGCCGGCCGCAGTCGCCGGTCAGCCCAGCTGCTGCGGGTCGAGCTCGATGCGCACCGACTCCGGTGCCTTGCGGGCACTGCGGATCGCCTGGGCGGCATGCAGGGCCTCGGTCAACGCGCGACTGTCGGCCCGCGGAACCCGGATGATCAGCCGCTCGGTCGCATCGCGGCCGTCACCGGCAGGCACCGGACCGAGGATCTCGGCCGCGGCCGGGAGCTCGAGGCCGCCGACCAGCTCGGTGAGCGCGGCGCCCGATCCGGTCAACGCCGCCACCCGGGCGAACGGTGGCAGGTGCAGCGCCTGCCGGTCCTCGAGCTCCCGCTCGGCGTGCCATTCCGGCGCCCAGCGGACCAGCGCCTGCACCGGTCGCAGCTCCCCCGGTGCGACGACGACCACGCGCCCTCCGTCGGCCCGGCCCCGGACCAGGGCAGCGGCGTTAAGCCAGCGGCGCAGCGTCTCCTCGGTCGCGCGCAGGTCAAGCCGGGACAGCATCGCCCAGCCGTCGAGCAGCAGGGCCGCGGCGTACCCGTCGGCGGCTACCGGCTCCGCCCCCGGCGTGGCGACGACCAAGGCCGGTCGACCGTCGACGGTGTCGACCACGCTCCCGCCGCCGGAGGTCTTGACCGGTACGCCGGGGAACGCCCGGCCGATCTCCTCCGCGGTCCGCCGCGCGCCGACCACCGCCGCGCGCAGCTCCGTACCCCGGCATACCTGGCAGGTCCAGTCCGCAGCGACCGCGCCGCACCAGCGGCAGGCCGGGACCGACCTATCGGCGCTGCGGGCGAGCGGGCCGGAGCAGACGGCACACCGCGCCGCGGCGCGACAGGTCGCGCACGACAGGGACGGTTGGTAGCCACGCCGTGGCACCTGGATGAGCACCGGCCCGACCGCCAATGCCTCCCGGGCGGCCCGCCACGCCACCGACGGCAGCCGAGCCGCGCGGGCCGCCGGATCACGACCGAGCTCCTCGTCCCCGCCTGCGGCCACGACTACCGGCACCGCGTGGCCGCGAACCGTCGTGCCCGCGGTGAGCGAGCCGGCCCAGCCAGAGCCGACCAGCTGGGCGCCTTCCGCCGTACGGGCGTAACCGGCCAGCAGCAGCCCGGCGCCCGCCCGGTGCGCCCGGAGGACTGCGATGTCCCGTGCATGGGGGTAGGGCGCCCGGGGCTCGGCGTACAGGTCGTCCCCGTCGTCCCAGACGACGAGCAGGCCGAGGTCGGGCACCGGAGCCCAGACCGCGGCCCGGGTGCCGACGACCACGGGCACGTCGCCACGCGAGGCCGCCAGGAAGCGGCGGTAGCGCTCCGCCGGACCGAGGTCGGCGGTGAGCGCCACGTGCCGCCCGGGACCGAGCGCCTCACGGAGCGCGACGTCCATCCGGGCGACGTCGCGGGCATCCGGTACGACGACGACGGCACCGCGCCCCGCAGCAACAGTGGCCGCGACCGGCGCTGCCAGCTCGGCGGTCCAGTCCCCCGGCAGCAAACTCCAGACCTGCCGGGTCGCCTGGCCGGCGGCCAAGTCGTCGAGCAGCGCCGCCCCGCCGTCGTACCGATCGAGTGATCGCGGAGCGCGCGGCGGCTCGGTGGCGACCGCGGGCCTGGCGAGGCGCTCGGCAGCCGCGTGACGCGGCGGCACGGCGAGCCGGACGACATCGGCAAGCGTGCCGGCCCAGCGGTCGGCGACGGCGCGGGCAAGCCCGGCGATCTCGGGGCGCAGCACCGACTCGGCCCCGAGCACGCGGGCCAGTCGGGTCAGCCGGCCGGGATGCTCGCTGGCGTCGAGCCGGTCGAGGATGAACCCGTCGACCAGCTGACCGGCGAACCGGACCCGGACCCGGACTCCGGGCTGGGCGGCGTCGGACTGAGTGGTGGTGACGAGATAGTCGAACGGCCGGTCGAGGTGAGCGAGCGGGATGTCGACGGCGACCCGGGCGACCGGTCGAACGCTCGCCGGCGACGTGTCAGTACCGGCACGCGCGGGCATGGGCCGGAGGCACTGACAAGTTCGGTCAGCCCGTGCCGGCGGCCGAGCGAAGCGCGTCGACCCGGTCGGTGGCCTCCCACGTGAAGTCGAGATCCGGGCGGCCGAAGTGACCGTAGGCGGCGGTCTGGGCGTAGATCGGACGCAGCAGGTCGAGATCGCGGACGATGGCCGCCGGGCGCAGGTCGAAGACCTCGAGGATCGCGTCCTGGATCTTCTCATCGTCGACGACGCCCGTGCCGAAGGTGTCGACGAACGTGCCAACCGGGCGGGCCTTGCCGATCGCGTAGGCGACTTGGACCTCGCAGCGCTCGGCGAGGCCGGCCGCCACGACGTTCTTCGCGACCCAGCGCATCGCGTACGCCGCGGACCGGTCGACCTTCGACGGGTCCTTGCCGCTGAACGCGCCGCCACCGTGGCGAGCCATGCCGCCGTAGGTGTCGACGATGATCTTGCGTCCGGTGAGCCCGGCGTCGCCCATCGGGCCGCCGACCTCGAAGCGGCCGGTCGGGTTGACCAGCAGCCGGTAGTCGTCCGAGAGCAGGCCGAGGGCGGCGAGCTCCGGCTCGACGACGAGCTCGCGGACGTCGGGTGCGAGCAGGGTGTCGATGTCGATGTCCGCCGCGTGCTGGCTGGACACCACGACGGTGTCGAGCCGGACCGGCTTGCTGTCGGCGTACTCGATCGTCACCTGGGTCTTGCCGTCGGGACGCAAGTACGGGACCGTCCCGGACTTGCGAACCTCTGCCAGTCGGCGGGCCAGCCGGTGGGCGAGCGCGATCGGCAGCGGCATCAGCTCGGGGGTGTCGTTGCAGGCGTAGCCGAACATCAGGCCCTGGTCACCCGCGCCCTGCTTGTCCAGGTCGTCCGAGCCGTCCTCACCGGTGCGGCTCTCGTACGCGTCGTCCACGCCCTGCGCGATGTCCGGCGACTGCGAGCCGATCGACACACTGACCCCGCACGAGGCGCCGTCGAAGCCCTTGCGGGACGAGTCGTAGCCGATGTGCAGGATCGTCTCTCGGACGATGTCCGCGATGTCGACGTACGTCGTCGTCGTCACCTCGCCGGCCACATGGACCTGGCCGGTGGTGATCATCGTCTCGACCGCCACGCGGCTGCGCGGGTCGTCCTTGATCAGCGCATCCAGAATCGAGTCACTGATCTGGTCGGCGATCTTGTCCGGATGACCCTCGGTCACGGACTCCGAGGTGAACAGGCGGCGCGACACAGGCGAGCTCCGATCAGGGGTGAGCCGAGCGCTGGCTGCTCGGCAAGACCGCCCCACTCTACCGGGATCGACCGTCACTCAGGCGCCGACGGACACCCATTCCGTGGACAGTACGGCGTAGACCTCGAGGTCGACATGGCCGCGGGCCAGCAGCTCGGCATCCCGCAACGTGCCCTCGTGGCGCATCCCGAGCCGTTCCGCGACTGCGCGGCTGCGCCGGTTGCCGGTGGAGGCGTTGAGCTGGACCCGGTGCAGCGCCAGCGGCCCGAACGCCAGCCCGATCAGCGCCGCGACCGATCGGGTGACCAGGCCGCGTCCGACGTACCCGGTGGCGATCCAGTAGCCGACCTCGGCGCTGGCGTGCAGCGGATCGATGCGCATCCCCATCAGCCCGGCGAACTCGGTGTCTTGCCGCAACGTGACGTGGAGTCCCGAGCCCGCCGCGTTGGTCGCGGCGATCGAAACGAGGAACTCGCGCTGCACGTCGAGTGAGTCGGTTGCGTCGACCCAGGGCAGCCACTCCCGCAACCGGTCCCGAGCCGCGTCTACCGCGGTATACGCCTCGGGAGCGTCCTCGACCGTCGTCGCGTGCAGGACGAGCCCGGCGCCGAGATCCAGCGGCAACAATCCGTCGAGCGTCATGCCAGCCGTGCGACGACCTCGTCCCAGACCCGGTCGCCGAGCCGCTCCTTGCTGCCTTCCGGCACGTCCGTCACCGAGCCGTCGGCACCGAGGATGGTGGCAACGGTGTCCTCCGCATCGAAGACCAGGTGCTCGCCGACGCGGTTGACGACCAGCAGGTCGCATCGCTTGGCGGCCAGCTTCGCCCGGCCGTTGTCGAGGACGTTGTCG
>DATAVK010000034.1:0-33104 GCA_036267755.1 Mycobacteriales bacterium | reverse complement strand
GTTCGGCTGGGGATAACCCTCGCGTCGACGCTGCCGGTTTGGGTATGTTCTGCCCATGTCGGTCAAGCCGGGGGCGCGGCAGAGTTACCTGCTGGCCGGAGCGGCCCTGACGGTGCTCGGCCTGGCCGGCTGCAGCTCGTCATCGGACTCGGATCCGACCTCGTTGCCGACGCTGTCGCCAAACGCCTCAACGGCCTCACCCGCCCCCCTCCGCCTCGCCGAGTGAGACCGGCAAGAAGGCCGAGCTAGCCGCCGCCACAGCCGTGGTGAAGCGGTACTACGAGCTGCTCAACGCAGCGACCACGGTCGAGAACGCCAGGCGCCTCGAAACTCTGATGACTCCGGACTGCAAGTGCGTGCGGGTTGCCCAGTCGACTCGGGCGGTAGCTCGCCGACATCGCAGGTACTACGGAAAGACCACGCTCGTGGCCATAAGACCAAGCCTCGACGGCCCTCAAGACGCGGACGTACTCGTTCGCTACGACTACTCCACAACAGGCATCGAAACGCAATCCGGAGAGAAGCTCACCAGCGCGCCTGGACGTGTGGACAACCAGGTCGACATTCGACTACGCCGCTCAGGGTCCACCTGGCTCATTTCAGCCGTGAATGTCTTGAGCGATGGGCAGAAGCCATGAGGCGACTTGCCATTCTCGTCATCGCATCCGCACTAGCGATCGTTGGTTTGGGGTCAGCGGCAGCGTCAACCGCGCAACCTTGCGTGGGCAGAATTACGACGCACTGCGGGAGCGTGCGTGCTCAGGGTCAGCAGGGCGACTTTCATGGGCTGATCGCGGTCAGCGGGATTCCGTCGGTGTTTCAGGACGCTGCTCATTCCGGCACCAAGCCAGCGTGCGGTGACTGCGAGTGGACCCTGATCGCCGCCTGCCCCAAGAACGATCCGGCCGACCCCGGCGCCGCCCGACTCTGCACCGCGGCGACCAGCGCACCTACCTGTCGTCGCGGCGTGCTCGAGCGTCTCTATCTCTCCGACGCAGATATCGACTACCAGCTGGTTGCAACGCTCTGTATGCACAAGGCGAACCAGGTCATCGCGATCGGCGACCGAGCTAGAGCCGACGTCGCGAACTATCTGCGCGACGTCACTCCCCCTGACCTCGTGATCGCCACCCAGCCTCGACTGTCGACGCTTGCCGGCCTCCTCACCAGGTTCCGCGCTCGCACGCCTACCCGGCTGCGCCCGGCACCGTTCGGCGGTGACGGGATCACCGAGACCATCACGATCGCACCGATCCAGAGCAACTGGACCTGGGGCGATGGTGACGGAACCGGCTGGGTGACGACCAAGGCCACTCAAGCTCATCGCTACATCGCCGGCGGCGACGAACACGGTTCGCTCACGACCCGTTGGGGTGCGACGTACACCATCACCTTCGAGGGGGCGACCTACGGACCGTACGACGCCGTCGGCCAGCTCACTCGCCGGCAAGCCTTCGTGCTGCCGGTTCACACCAGCACGCCACACCTGCTCAGCCAGTAGGCACGACTCCGTGCGGCAAATCGGACAGAATCTTCAGCGGGATGTCCGACTTGGCGCACGGAGTGGTCGGCACAGCAGCGGCTAGTTCGCGTCGGCCAGCATCTCCGCGGTCAGCGACGCTTCGGTGTTCGGTACGCCGAGCTCGGCAGCACGGGCGTCGGCCATCGCGAGCAGCCGCCGGATCCGGCCGGCGATCGCGTCCTTGGTCAGCGCCGGGTCGGCGAGGGCGCCGAGCTCCTCGAGCGAGGCATTCGCGTGCTCCAGTCGCAGCCGGCCGGCCGACAACAGGTGCTCAGGAGCGTCGTCGCTCAGGATCTCCATCGCCCGGGCTACCCGGGCACCTGCCGCGACGGCCGCGCGAGCCGAGCGGCGCAGGTTCGCGTCGTCGAAGTTCGCGAGCCGGTTGGCCGTGGCCCGGACCTCCCGACGCATCCGCCGCTCCTCCCAGGCCAAGACGCCGTCGTGGGCGCCCATCTTGGTGAGGAGGATCGAGATGGCGTCGCCGTCACGGACCACGACGCGGTCCACGCCGCGGACCTCCCGCGCCTTCGCGGCGACACCGAGCCGCCGGGCAGCGCCGACCAGCGCCAGCGCCGACTCGGGTCCCGGGCAGGTGACCTCGAGGGACGACGACCGACCGGGCTCGGTCAAGGACCCGTGTGCGAGGAACGCGCCGCGCCAGGCAGCCGCCGCGTCGCACAGCGCCCCGGACACCACCTGGGGGGGCAGCCCGCGGACCGGACGGCCGTTGCCGTCGACGAGGCCGGTCTGCCGGGCCAGGGCGACGGCGTCCTTGGTGACGCGCACCAGGTACCGCGACCCCTTGCGCAACCCACCCGCCGACACCACGGCGAGCTCAGAGGAATGCCCATAGACCTCGGCGAGGTCCTTACGCAGCCGCCGCGCGGTGGCACCCATATCGAGGTCAGCCTCGATCATGAGCTGTCCCTTGCCGACGATGTGCAGGCCACCGGCGAGCCGCAGCATGGTGGCGAGCTCGGCCTTGCGATCGCAAGGCTTGGTGATCACCAGCCTGGCCAGCTCGTCTTTGACGGCCGCCGTCATCGCCATGTGGCGTCCCCTTCGTCGGTGGTGGTCAGATCGGTGGTGGTCAGAATGCTGGAGTACGCCGCGGCCAGCCGCCGCGGATCGTGCATGGGCCGTCCGCTGTCATCGCCGAGCTGCGCGACGACCAGCTCGGCGCCCAACGACTTCGCCGCCGCTTCCAACGCCTCGGAGCCCTCGGTCACGCTACGGCGGCCGGCCAGGACGACGTCCAGCTCGATGCGGGGAGCGTGCGCGGCCAGCACCTCCAGATGGGTGGCGGGCGAGAATCCCTCGGTCTCGGTGTCGTGCGAGGACAGGTTCAGCACCACCAGCCGCCGGGCCGGGGTCATGGACAGCGCCTTCGCCATGTCCGAGACCAGCAGGTGCGGGATCACGCTGGTGAACCACGACCCGGGGCCGAGGATTACCCAGTCCGCTGCCATCACCGCTTCGACGGCCTCCGGACAAGCCGTGGCGTACGGCGGATCGATCCGGACCGACAGGACGCTCCCCGGCGTCGTCGCGACCGCCACCTGACCCCGGACCTCGACGGGGCGCGTCGGGTCAGCCGGGTCCAGGCCGGCCACGTCCGCGATGATCTCCAGCGGCTCCACCGACAGCGGGAGGACGCGGCCCGCCGCTCCCAGCAGCCGGCCGACGGCGTCGAGTGCGGCGACGGTGTCGCCGGTCAGCTGGTCGAGCCCGGTGAGGATGAGGTTGCCGACCGGGTGCCCGTCGAGGGTGCCGCCGCCACCGAACCGGTGCTGGCATAGCTGTGCCCACAGCTGCGACTGCTCGTCCTCGCCGGCCAACGCCGCCAGGGCCATCCGCAGGTCGCCCGGCGGCAACGTGCCGAGCTCGGAGCGGATCACGCCGCTGGAGCCGCCGTCATCCGCGACGGTGACCACCGCGGTGAGGTCCGGCGTGACGGTCCGCAGCGCCGACAGGGTCGCGGACAGGCCGTGACCGCCACCGAACGCCACCACCTTGGGCGGCCGCCGGGCGCTCATTCGCGCCCCAGGTCGCGGTGGATCAACGTGACGTCGACGCCCTCGGCGCGGAGCCGGGCGGCCAGCTCCGCCGACACCGCGACGCTGCGGTGCTTGCCGCCGGTGCACCCGATCGCGACGGTCGCGTAGTGCTTGCCCTCGGCGACGTACCCCTGCTCGTAGCGGCGCAGCAGCGAGGCGTAGGCCTCGACGAACTCCGTCGCCCCCTCCTGCGCGAACACGTAGTCGCGCACCTGCTCGTCGAGGCCGGTCAGCGGCCGCAGCTCCGGGACCCAGTGGGGGTTCGGGATCAGCCGGCAGTCGGCGATAATGTCTGCGTCGACCGGCACCCCGTACTTGTACCCGAACGACACCAGCGTCATGTGCAGTTTCGGGGCGGTGCCCTCGAAGGCACTGGCGATCTTCGCCCGGAGCTCGTGGACGTTGAGGATGCTGGTGTCGATCACCAGATCGGCGTCGCCGCGCACGTCGCGCAGCAGGTCCCGCTCGCGGGTGATGCCGTCGGTGACCCGGCCGTCTCCCTGCAGCGGATGCGGCCGCCGGACCCCGTCGAATCGCCGTACCAGCACCTCGTCGGAGGCCTCCAGGAACAGCACCCGCGGCCGGAATCCGGTGCTGTCAACCGCGTCCAGCGACTCCTGCAGGTCACTGCTGAAGCCGCGGCTGCGGACGTCGACCACGACGGCGATCCGGTCGACCGATCCATTGGAGCGCCCTGCCAGGTCGACGACCGCCGAGATGAGCGAGGGTGGCAGGTTGTCGATGACGAACCAGCCGAGGTCTTCCAGGCATTTCGCCGCCGTGCTGCGACCGGCGCCGGACAAGCCGGTGATCACCGCGAGCTGCAGCGGCGGTGACGTCGGCGACGTGGGCATTGCACTCATGAGGTCACCCCAGAGCGTGCCACTCCGACCGGTGGGCTGTCCCCCGGGTCCAGGATCTCGCCGGTGCTCGCGTCGACGGCCGGCGTCGGGGCCGAGGCGGCGAGCGCCGCGTGGACGGCCTCCGCGGTACGACGGCCGACCCCCGGCACCTCCGAGATCTCCTCGACCGTCGCGGCGCGCAGCCGCTTCACCGAGCCGAAGTGCCGCAGCACCGCCTTGCGCCGCGTCTCGCCGAGCCCCGCAACGCCGTCGAGCACGCTCTGCGTCATCGACACCGAGCGCTTCTGCCGGTGGTAGGTGATGGCGAACCGGTGGGCCTCGTCCCGAATCCGCTGCAGCAGGTACAGCGCCTCGCTGGTCCGGGGCAGGATGACGGGCTCGGGTTCGTCGGGCAGCCAGACCTCTTCCAGCCGCTTGGCCAGGCCGCACAGCGCCACGTCGTCGACACCCAGAGCTCTCATCGCCGAGGCGGCCGCCGCCACCTGCGGCTGCCCACCGTCGACCACGACCAGCTGCGGCGGGTAGGCGAACCGACGCGGCCGGCCGGTGTCCGGATCGATCGCCGAGGGTCCCGCCACCTCGTCCGCGTCGGGGCTGTCGTCGAGGTCGCCGGTCTCGATCCGCTCCTCGACGTACCGCCGGAACCGCCGCGAGATCACCTCGTGAATGCTCGCCACGTCGTCCTGCCCGGCGAACCCCTTGATCGCGAACCGGCGGTACTCGCTCTTGCGGGCCAGCCCGTCCTCGAAGACCACCATGGACGCAACGACGTCCGTGCCCTGCAGGTTGGAGACGTCGTAGCACTCGATCCGCAGCGGCGCCTCGGTGAGGCCGAGCGCGTCCTGCAGCTCCTGCATCGCGAGCGACCGCGACGTGAGGTCACTGGACCGCTTCAGCTTGTGCCGGGTGAACGACTCGGCGGCGTTGCGCTCGACCGTCTCGAACAACGCCCGCTTATCGCCCCGTTGCGGCACCCGCAGCGATACCCGCGTCCCGCGGACCAGCTCGAGCAGCTCGGTCACCACGTCCGCATCCGCCGGCAGCTCGGGGACGAGGATCTCGCGCGGCACCTCGCTGTCCGACGACCCGGAGTCCAGGTAGGCCTGGGTGAGGAACTGCTCGACCAGGTCAGGAGTCTCCACGTCTCCGACCTTGTCGACGACCCAGCCGCGCTGCCCCCGCACTCGGCCACCGCGGACGTAGAACACCTGGACCGCGGCCTCGAGCTCGTCCTGCGCGAACGCCACGACGTCAGCGTCGGTCCCGTCGCCGAGTACGACGGCCTGCTTCTCCATGGCGCGGTTCAGCGCCCCGATGTCGTCGCGGAGCCGGGCGGCGCGTTCGTACTCCTGCGCCTCGGACGCCTCACGCATCTCGCGTTCCAACCGCCGGATGAACCGCTGGGTCTGGCCGGACATGAAGTCGACGAAGTCGTCGACGATCGCTCGGTGCTCGGTCTCGCTGACCCGACCTACGCACGGCGCAGAACACTTGCCGATGTACCCGAGCAGGCAGGGCCGGCCGACCTGCCCGGCTCGCTTGAACACCCCGTTGCTGCAGGTTCGCATCGGGAACACCCGCAGCAGCGTGTCGAGGGTGTCGCGGATCGCCCAGGCATGGGCGTACGGCCCGAAGTACCGGACCCCGCGCCGCTTCGAGCCCCGCATCACCTGTGCCCGCGGGTAGTCCTCGTCGAGCGTGACCGCCAGCCAGGGGTAGGACTTGTCGTCGCGGTAGCGCACGTTGAAGCGCGGGTCGAACTCCTTGATCCAGCTGTACTCCAGCTGCAACGCCTCGACCTCGGTCCCGACGACCGTCCAGTCGACGGCGGCGGCCGTCAGCACCATCTGCTGGGTCCGCGGGTGCAGGTTGGCGATGTCCTGGAAGTACGACGACAACCGGCTGCGCAGGCTCTTCGCCTTGCCGACGTACACCACCCGGCCGTGCTCGTCGCGGAACCGGTAGACACCCGGCTGGTCGGGGATGGAGCCGGGAGCCGGTCGATAGCTCGCCGGATCCGCCACGACCTCGAATCTAGCCCGGCTGTGGCAGCCTTCCCGAGGGTCTGGCAGTCTTTGTCTGCACTGTCCTTGCCCTCGAGAAAATCTGGGAGTCAGGTGACTGGTCGGGTGTCGGCCCGCGTCGTCGTCGACGGCGGTGACGCCGCACGCACCCGGCATCGCACGATGCTCGCCCTGACCTGGACCGACGATGATCCACTCGCCGTGGGAATCGTGCTGTCGACTGAGCCGGACCATCCGTCACTGCCTCGCGGCGAGTGGGTGATGCTCCGGGATTTCCTGCGGTATGGCTGTACCGAGCCCACCGGTGACGGCGAAGTGCGGGTCCGGCCCGACTCCGACGGCCGCGTGCTCTTGGAGCTGCGCGACACCGCCAAGACCTTCGAGGTCCGGATCCCGACCGCGACGGTCAACGACTTCCTCGACGAGACCGAGCGAGTCGTGCCGACCGGCAGCGAAGCCGGTGAAGCCGTTCTCGACGAACTGATCCGCCGACTGCTCGATTGCTGACCGTCGACCTGCCGCTCCGGCCAAGACCATGGCCGGTTTTGGTGGCTCTAGCCGCCATATCGGGCCATCGCACGCCGAGCCTCCGGTTAGGCGCGCTTTCGGGCGGGCGTTCGTCTTGTTGCCGCCGTGGGAATCGGGGTGGGCGGTTGAGTTTTTGCCTTCGTCTTCGTTGCTGGTTTTTCGTTCTTTGCCTTAGCGGTTGCCCTGGACCGTGACGCCTTCTTGGCCGTCGTACCGGTCCGACCGGGGAGGATCGTCTTGAGGAAGCCGCCGGTGTGGGACTCGGGGTTCGCGGCGACCTGCTCGGGTGAGCCCTCGGCCACGATCTGCCCGCCGCCGCTGCCGCCCTCGGGCCCCATGTCGATGATCCAGTCCGCGGTCTTGATGACGTCGAGGTTGTGCTCGATGACGATGACCGTGTTGCCCTGGTCGACGAGCCGAGTCAGGACGCCAAGCAGCTTGCGGATGTCCTCGAAGTGCAAACCGGTCGTCGGCTCGTCGAGGATGTACACCGTCCGGCCGGTTGAGCGTCGCTGCAGCTCGGAGGCCAGCTTCACCCGCTGCGCCTCACCGCCGGAGAGCGTCGGGGCAGGCTGGCCGAGCCGGACGTACCCCAGGCCGACGTCGACCAGGGTCGTGAGATGCCGTGAGATCGACGGCACCGCCGCGAAGAACTCCGCGGCCTCCTCGATCGGCATGTCGAGAACATCGGCGATCGTCCTGTCCTTGAAGTGCACCTCGAGCGTCTCGCGGTTGTAGCGCGCGCCGTGGCACACCTCGCACGGGACATACACGTCCGGCAGGAAGTTCATCTCGATCTTGATCGTGCCGTCGCCTTGACAGTTCTCGCAGCGGCCGCCCTTGACGTTGAACGAGAACCGCCCGGGCAGGTAGCCCCGCACCTTCGCCTCGGTGGTCTCGGCGAACAGCTCCCGGATCTTGTTGAACACCCCGGTGTACGTCGCTGGGTTCGACCGTGGAGTGCGCCCGATCGGCGACTGGTCGACCCCGACCACCTTGTCGACGTGCTGCAGGCCCTTGACGGTGCGGTGACGACCGGGGACCAGCCTTGCGCCGTTGAGCTCCCGCGCCAGCACCGAGTAGAGGATGTCGTTCACCAGGGTCGATTTCCCCGACCCGGAGACGCCGGTGACCGCGACGAAGCACCCAAGCGGGAACTCCGCGGTGACGTCCCGGAGGTTGTGCTCGCGAGCCTGGACCACGGTGAGCGCGCGACCCGGGGTCGGCTGCCGCCGGATGTCCGGGATGGGGATCGACCGACGACCGGCGAGGTACGCGCCCGTGATCGAACGGTCGGCCTTGAGTAAGTCGCTGTAGCTGCCGGAGTGGACGATCTCGCCGCCATGCTCACCGGCACCCGGGCCGATATCGACGACCCAGTCGGCGGCCCGGATCGTGTCCTCGTCGTGCTCGACGACGATCAGCGTGTTCCCCATGTCCCGCAGCCGGACCAGCGTCTCGATGAGCCGCCGGTTGTCCCGCTGATGCAAGCCGATCGACGGCTCGTCGAGGACGTAGAGCACCCCGACCAGGCCAGACCCGATCTGGGTCGCGAGCCGGATCCGCTGCGCCTCGCCGCCGGCCAGCGTCGCGGACGCCCGGTCGAGCGAAAGGTAGTGCAGGCCCACATTGACGAGGAACCGCAACCGCTCGTTGATCTCCTTCAGCACCCGCGCCGCGATGTGCTCCTCACGGTCGGTGAGGGTCAGCGAGCCGAGCCACTCCGCGCAGTCCCCGATCGGCAGCGCGGCGACCTCTGCGATCGACCGGCCGGCGACCGTGACCCCGAGCGACTCCGGCTTGAGCCGGGTGCCGTGACATGCCGGGCACGGCACCTCGCGCATGAAGCCCTCGTAGCGGTCCCGGCTGGTGTCGGTCTCCGCCTCGCTGTGCCGGCGCTCGACGTAGGGGATCACGCCTTCGAACTGCGTCCAGTACGACCGCTCGCGCCCATACCGGTTGCGATACCGGACATGCACCTGGGTCTGGTGCCCGTTGAGGATCGCCTTGCGCGCCTTGGCCGACAGCCGCTCCCACGGCTTGTCGATGGTGAAACCCAGCTCCTCGCCGAGCGCGACCAGCAGCCGACCGAAGTAGTCACGACCGTGAGCTCCGGCCCAGGGCGCGATCGCGCCCTCGGCGATGGTCTTCGTCGTGTCCGGGATGATCAGCTCGATGTCCGCCTCGAGCCGGGTGCCCAGCCCGAGGCAGGTCGGGCAGGCACCGTACGGCGAGTTGAACGAGAACGAGCGCGGCTCGAGGTCCTCGATCGACAACGGATGGTCGTTCGGGCAGGCCAGCCGCTCGGAGAACCGGCGCTCCCGGTGCGGGTCGTCCTCGGGCAGGTCGACGAAGTCCAGCACCAGGACGCCCGAGGCCAGCCCGAGCGCGGTCTCGACCGAGTCGGTGAGCCGGCGCTTCGCGCTCGGCTTCACGGCCAGCCGGTCGACGACGACCTCGATGTCGTGCTTCTCGTACTTCTTCAGCGTCGGCGGCTCGCTGAGCGAGACGACCGTGCCGTCCACCCGGGCGCGGCTGAACCCCTTGGTCTGCAACTCCCGGAACAGCTCGGCGTACTCACCCTTGCGGCCCCGAACCACCGGCGCCAGGATTTGGAACCGGGTGTTCTCCTCGAGCTCGAGGACCCGGTCGACGATCTGCTGCGGCGTCTGCCGGCTGATGACCTCACCGCAGATCGGGCAGTGCGGGATGCCGATCCGCGCGTAAAGGAGCCGGAGGTAGTCCCAGACCTCCGTGATGGTCCCGACGGTCGAGCGAGGGTTGCGCGACGTGGACTTCTGGTCGATCGACACCGCGGGCGACAGCCCCTCAATGAAGTCGACGTCCGGCTTGTCCATCTGCCCCAGGAACTGCCGGGCATAGGCCGATAGCGACTCCACATAGCGTCGCTGCCCCTCCGCGAAGATCGTGTCGAACGCCAGGCTCGACTTCCCGCTGCCGGACAGCCCGGTGAACACGATCAGGGCGTCGCGGGGCAGCTCGAGGCTGACGTCGCGCAGGTTGTGCTCGCGCGCGCCGCGGATGATCAATCGGTCGGTCACGTAGGTGATTTCAGCTCAGGGGGAAGATCGTCAGGGACTGCGTCCGACTCTAGTAGCGCCCTCCGACAGTCTCGGATTCCCGGGGTCCGGCCGCCCGGATGTGATCTTGCCCACCGGTTAGGGTCGAGGCCATGTCGCAGCCCTATGTGGGGACCGTCGAGGTCGGCGGACCGCCGCAGATCCGGGATCTCGGCGGCCTCCGGTTGGCCAAGGTCGCCGTCGGTGAGATGAACAACAACGCCTATTTCCTGCGCTGCGACCGGACCGGCGAGGTGCTCATCATCGACGCCGCCGCGGAGCCGGACGTGCTGGTCAACGTGCTGGGCGACGACCGGCTGGTCCGGATCGTCACTACCCACCAGCACGGCGACCACTGGCAGGCGCTGCCCGAGCTGGTGGCGGCGACCGGCGCGCCCGTGGCTTGTCATCCCGACGACGCCGGGCCGCTCCCGGTCGACGTCACCGAGCCGCTGCGGGACGGTGACGAAGTCGCCGTCGGCGACGCCCGGCTGCGGGTGATCCATCTGGTCGGGCACACTCCCGGATCGATCGCGTTGCTCTACCAGGGGGCGGAGCAACCCCACCTGTTCACCGGTGACTCGTTGTTCCCGGGCGGTCCCGGCAACACCTTCGGCAACCCCGACAACTTCACGTCGCTGATGAACGACCTGGAGAGCAAGGTCTTCGGGGCGCTCCCCGACGACACCTGGGTCTATCCCGGGCACGGCGCCGACACCACCCTCGGTGTCGAGCGACCGCATCTCGGTGAGTGGCGCGAACGCGGCTGGTGAAGGATGAAGTCATGAGCATTGACTCCGCTGGCACGATTTCGCTCGGCGACCTGACCGTTCCACGGTTCGGGTACGGCACGATGCGACTGACCGGGCCGCACATCTTCGGGCCGCCGGCCGACCGGGACGAGGCCGTCCGGGTGCTCCGGCGGGCGGTCGACGCCGGGGTGCGGGTCATCGACACCGCCTGGTACTACGGGCCGGACGTGGCCAACGAGATCCTCGCCGAAGCGCTCGCGCCGTACCCCGACGACCTTGTGATCGTGACGAAGCTCGGCGGCGCCCGGACCTCGGACGGCGGCTGGCACAGCTTCATCGCTCCCGAGCAGCTGCGAGAGGGCGTCGAGCATGACCTCCGCCAGCTCGGTCTCGACTCGGTCCCCGTCACCCACCTGCGCTGGATGGAGAACCGCGATGTCGGGTTCATCGAAGCGCTCGACGGGATCCTCGCGCTCGTCGCCGAGGGCAAGATCCAGCGGATCGGGTTGTCCAACATCGACGAGTCGCAGCTGGACCTGGCGCTGGCCAAGACCCCTGTCGCGAGCGTGAGCAACGAGTACAGCGTGATCAGCCGCGATGTCGACAGCCTGGTCGAGCGGTGCGCTCGCGAGGGCATCGCGTTCCTGCCGTTCTTCCCGCTCGGCGCCTCACCCCGGACGTCGGGAGCGGGGGTCAGCGACTCCGCCGCCGTGACCGCCGTCGCGGACCGGCTCGGCGCGTCGGCGGCTCAGGTCGCGCTGTCGTGGTTGCTGCACCGCTCCCCTGCCCTGCTCCCGATTCCGGGGACCAGCAGCGTCGCTCACCTCGAGGACAACCTCGCCGCCGTGGATCTCAAGTTGTCCACCGAGGACATGGCCGAGCTCGACACCGCCTGACCAAACCGACACCCTTTTCCTTCGGCGATAGCTGATCTCGCTCAGGAGATCGAGGCGCAGGCCGAGTCCTCGGAGCCGGCAGCCTTCAGGCTGGCAGGAAGCCCGCTGATGCTCGAGGTGACGCCAGAGGCACCGGTCTGCAGCTGCGACTCGAGCTTCTGGACCGCCGCGGCGAACTCCTTCTCGCTCCCGGTCCCGATGGTCTTCGACTGCTTGACCGCAGAGTTCAACGCAACGCTGAACTTCTGGAAGGCGTCGATCAGCCCGGTCCGGACCGTCTCGCCCTGGCTCACGTCCGGAACGCCGGCTCGCTCGATCTGCGCCTGCGCGGCCATGCTCGCCTTGGCCTCCTGACTGAAGAAGTGGGTGACCTGGGCCTTGAGTTCCGGCAGGTTCGGGTTCTTGGCCGACGACAGCTTGCTCAGCGTGCTCTCGCCGTTCTGCTCGATCTGTTCGAATCCCGAGATCGCGCTGCACAGGGTGTGGACGTACGTCGTGGCCGGGGTCTTACCGCCTGATCCGCTGCTGCTACTGCTGCCGCCGCCGCATCCCGTGAGCGGCACGACCACCGCGAGACCGATCGCAGCGAACCCCACACGACCAGTCCACATACCTCACATTCCTACCAGTGGACACCCGGCAGCAGCTTCACCATCGCCTGCGCGCCGCGGGTCAATGACGGCTTGTCGCTTCCCTCACCACCGGCCGCCTTGGAGTCCGGGAACACCCGGTAGGCAACGTGGAGTACGGCGTCAACCGCCTTCGGCGTGATCGCGTAGGCGACCTCGCCGAGGGTGCCCAGCCGGGTGCTCACTCGCTTGGGCCGGTCGACCAGCGCCCGGATGACGAGGTCGGCCGCCTCCTCGGGCGAGAGTGTCGGGAACGCGTCGTACAGCTTGGTCGGGCTGATCATCGGGGTCCGAACCAGCGGCATGTGGATCGTGGTGAACGTCACCCCGTCTCCCCAGGTCTCGCTGGCCGCGACCCGGCTGAAGGCGTCGAGCGCGGCCTTCGACGCGACGTACGCCGAGAACCGGGGCGGGGCGGTCTGGACGCCGATCGAGGAGATGTTGACGATGTGGCCGAAGTGGCGCGCGCTCATGTGCGGAAGCAGGGCGTAGATGAGTCGCACCGGCGCGAAGTAGTTGAGCGCCATGGTCCGCTCGTAGTCGTGCTGCCGGTCCTGGGAGAGCCTGACCGAGCGGCGGATCGAGCGGCCCGCGTTGTTGACCAGGTAGTCGATCCCTTCCTCGCAGTCCTCCAGCATCTGCTTGACGGTCGCGGCCACCGATTCCTCGTCGGTGAGGTCACAGGAGTAGACGAGCGCCCGGCCGCCGGCGGCTTCGATCTCGTCGCGGACGTCCTCCAGCTTGTCGGTGCTGCGCGCGACCAGCAGGGGAACACCACCCTGTTCGGCGACCGCGAGGGCGGTGGCCCGCCCGATTCCGGACGACGCCCCCGTGATCACGACGGCCCGGTCCTGCAACGCGCCCCCGGCCCTGGGACGCCGGGCACGGCTCGGGTCGAGGTGACTCTCCCAGTGCTCCCAGAGCCGATCGGCGTACGAGTCGAGTGCGGGCACGGTGATCCCGTCGTCGGCCAGCTCGCGCTGCGTGTCGTCGGACGTGAAGACGGTCCGGAATGTCATGTGCGGCACGACCTCGGGTGGGATCGCCAGCCGGTCGAGCACCACGTCGCGCGCGATGGTCGCGCCCGGCATCCGGCCGGCCTGCGCGAGCACGTCCCCCACGGGTCCGACGAGCGAGCGTCCAACGACGAGGAACAGGCGCGAACCGCCGGCCGCGACGCTGAAGGCGTCGACGATCGAGTGCAGCGGCTGCGGCTCCGGCGCGACCAGGTGGAACGCCCGGCCGTCCAGGCCGTCCCGGTGCATCAGGACGTCCATCGCCTCGGCGACGTAGTCGACCGGCACGACGTTGGTGTCGCCGAGGTCCGGAGCGACGATCGGCATCCATGACGGCAGCTGCGCGAGCCGGGCCAACGCCGGGAAGAAGTAGTAGGGACCGTCGATCTTGTCCATCTCGCCAGTCTGCGAGTGCCCGACGACGACGGCGGGCCGGTACACCCGCCACGGCAGCTCGGTCTGCTGACGGACCAGTCGCTCGGCGTCGAACTTCGTCCGGTGGTACGCCGAGGGCAGGTGCTGGCCCTCGTCGAACATCTCCTCGGAGAACTCTCCGTCGTACTCCCCTGCCACCGCGACCGACGACACGTGGTGGAACCGACCCGCCTCCAGATCCACCGCGAGGGCCAGCGCCTCGCTGGTGCCACCCACGTTGGTCGCCTGGTTGGTCTCGTCGTCGGCCGTCATGTCGTAGAGCGCGGCGACGTGGACGAACTCATCGACCTGACCGCGGAGCCGGTCGCGGTCGGCCGAGCTCACGCCCAGCCAGGGCTCAGTGAGATCGCCGATGACAGGCTCTACCCGCCCGTCGAACCGGTCGAGCTTGGCGGTCGACCCGGAGCGCACCAGGACGAGCACGCGGGCGCCGTCGCGGGCGAGCAGACGGTCGACCAGGTGCCGCCCGATGAAGCCGGTGCCGCCGGTCACGAGGTAGGTGGTCACCCCGCCAGTGTGGGGCTAGGGGGCCGACGTTTCCAGGGTCCTACGGCCGAGCCCCCTCCGGATCGCGACGGCGACCCCGAGACCCGCCGCAACGAGGGTCGCGGTGGCGATGAGGGCGTGCGGTGTGGAGATACCGGTCGAGAGCACCACGACGACCTCGACGGCTGCGGCGAGCAGCGCCAGCGGTGCGACGACCCGGCGCCGGGTCGCGATGTCGTCCAGGATCAGCAGCTGGAGCATCGCGAGGACACCACCCTGAACCGCGAACAGCCAGGCCACGCTCCCGATCGAGGCGTAGCGCGGACCGAACGCGATGCGGGTGACGAGCACGCCGGCAACCGCGGCGACCACGACGATGGCACCCGCAAGCGCCGCGGTGAGCAGCAGCGCTTCCCGCAGCGCCTTGCGCCGGTCAACCCCGCGGGACAGCCGCGGCATGACAGCCAGGGCGACGGCCTGCGGCAGCCAGAACGCGATTTTCGCCACGACGTTCCCGGCGGCGTACCGACCAGAGACGGTGCCGGACAGCACGTGCCGACCGAGCAGCAGGTCGAGGTTCGACAGCAGCAGCAGGGCCCCCATCGCCAGCACGGCCCCGACGATCTCCGCACGGACGGCGCTGCGACCGGCTACCGGATGTGCCCGCTCGCCGACCGGCTCGTCCCGCAGCATCCGGACCCCAACGAGTGCGGCGACCGTCGCCCCGATCGCGATCCCGACCATCACGACGGTGGACCCGGCGCCCAACGCCAACGGGACCACCCCGCCGAGCAGCCGGCCGGCGCCGATCAGGATCACCAGAACGGACAGCCGCGCGAACCGCTCCCGACCCTGCAACCGACCCTGGACGCCGGCGAGCACGTTGAGCGGGACCAGGCTGAGCATGATCACGACCAGCCCGGGGGCGTGCGACCCGGCGTGCAGGAAGATGGCGAGCGCGGGGGT
This sequence comes from Mycobacteriales bacterium, assembly GCA_036267755.1. Lineage (GTDB taxonomy): Bacteria > Actinomycetota > Actinomycetes > JAFAQI01 > JAFAQI01 > DATAVK01. The sequence continues at coordinate 17,850 of DATAVK010000034.1, read as the reverse complement.
GATCACGAGGCCGATCACGGCGCTGCCGGCGCCCACGATGGCTCCGACCCGCAGCGCCTGGCCGCGGTCCATCTCTCCCACCGCAGTACGTCGGGCGACTACCGCCTGGACCGCCAGCGCGGGCACGCTGGCGACGAGCAGCACCGACAGCAGCGAGCCGAAGAAGCCGTAGTCGGCGGTGGTGAGCTCGCGACCGCCCAGCACGGCGAGCAGGTAGCTCGCCACGTTGGCGGCCATGAGCGCGGGCCCGAGCATCGCGGAGAACCGCACGAGCTCAGAGCGGGCGCGATCCGGGTCGGAGGGCACGGCGGCCGTCGTCTCCACGGGCAGCGCCACGTCACCTCCTCCTCGCCCGGTCGGTCGGCCTTCCGGGTCACCGTCCGTCCGCTCTGCCAGTGTGGACCGTCCGTGTACGGTCCGGCCTGTGTCCGGCCGACCGGTGTGGCAACGAGCCGACAACCGCGCCGTGGTGGGACTTCTCGTGGGACTCGGCTCGGCGGTGCTGCAGTTGGCGCCGGCGCTCGGCCGCGGCTACGTCTTGGTCCGGGACATGGTCTTCGTGCCGCGACTGCCGTTGACCGGCCTGCTCCTCGGACGCGACGGGGTCCCCCGCGCCGTCCCGAGCGACCTGCTCGTGGCGCTGCTGTCCCGGATCGTCCCCGGGGACGTGGTCCAAGACGTAGTGCTGCTCCTCACCATCACCATCGCCGGGTGGGGCGCTGCCCGGTTGCTCAACAGCCGATCGGTGTGGGCGGCCGCGGCCGCCGCGGCTCTCTACACCTGGAACCCGTACGTCACCGAGCGGCTTCGGCTCGGCCAGTGGGCGGTTCTCATCGGCTACGCCGCGCTGCCCTGGGTGGCGAGCGCCGCGATCAGCGTGCGGGAGGGCCGCCGGTGGTCTGGCGCCATGCTGCTCGTCGCGCTGGGTGCCTCCGCGACCGGTGGCGCGTCCGCCCAGCTGCTCGCCGTGGTGGTCGCGATCCCGGTGCTGCTGTGGCCGGGCAGCGCCGTCGCGTGGTGGCGCCGGGCGGGCGTCTTCGGGATCGGCTTCGTCGTCACCGCGCTCCCCTGGCTGGTCCCCTCGCTACTCCAGCCGACTGCACAACCGCCGGACCGGGTCGGCGTCGCGTTGTTCGCCACGCGGCCCGACACCCCCTTCGGGTCGCTGGACAGCCTGCTCAGCCTGGGCGGTGTCTGGAACGCCCAGGTCGTGCCGGCCGGCCGGGACCACCTGATCGTCGGGCTCGCGGCACTGGTCGTCACCGCAGCGGCCTGCTACGGCCTGACCCAGCTGCGGGGCCGATGGAGCGACGGCGCCCTCGGCGGCCTGATCGCGGCCGGGGTCGTCGGCCTGGCGATCGCGATGTGGGGAGTCACCCCGGGCGCCCGAGGCGTCCTCGAGCACCTGGTCGCCGACGTGCCCGCGGCGGGTTTGCTCCGCGACGGACAGCGCTGGGTGGCGCCGCTGGCCCTCCTGCTGTCGCTGGGTCTGGGTGGGCTGACCGAGCTGCTTGTCCAGAGGTGGAGGTGGCGGGCGGCGGTCATCATCGCGGTGCCCGTGGCGCTGCTGCCGGCGGCCGCCTGGGGAGCCGACGGAACCCTGGTCGCGGTGCACTGGCCGGGTGACTGGCAGCAGATCGCGACCGCCTCCGGCCAGCTGCCCGCGGGCCCGGTGCTGGTCCTGCCGTGGGCGAGCGAGCGCGGCTATCCGTGGAACGCCGAGCGCCCCCAGGCCGACCCGACCGACCACTGGCTGCCGCGCCGGGTGGTGGGAGACGACGCGCTGCAGGTGGGGCACACGAGTACGGCGGTGGAGGATCCGGTGGCCCGGCGCATCGCCGCTGCGGCTACCGGGACGGCGTCGCTGCTGCCCACCCTGCGCAACCAGGGGTACGCCGGCGTGCTGCTCCAGCGCGACCAACCCGGGGCTGGGGCAGCGGCTCAGCGGGTGACCGGACTTCCGGTCGTCCGGTCCTCGGGTGCTCTCACGCTCTACGCCGTACCCGGCTCGCGCCGGGTCGCCGTCCGTCGGGCGCCCCTCGTCCCGATCCTCGTCGGGGACCTGCTCGCGGCCCTAGGACTGCTGACGGCGGTAACTATGTGTGTCGCTAAGCGGACACGGAGCCTCAAGGGCGTGTAACGTTCGACCGAATACCGTTCCATTAGGTACCCGGCCAGGAGGACGCACCGTGTCCACGATCATTGCGCTCATCGTCGGCGTGCTGCTGGCCGGCGCCACTGTCGCCGGCGTCACGTCGTCCCTGAGCGACCACCACAACCGGCCGGCCGCGGCCACGACGAACGTGACCCTCTACGGCTCTCGCTGAGCCGCCGTACCCCTATTTCCGCAGGTCAGACCGCTTGCCGAGGCAAGCGGCCGTTGGCATGTCCGCGCCCGTTGCTCCGACTGGCCGACACGCGCGTAGTCCTTCCGAACCATGTTCGGTTCAGGCTCTACGATGTCCTTGCCAGATGTGATGTAGGTCACCTACGGTTCGCCACATCCGGGACATCTGCCCGCAACTCGACGGTCATCTGCAAGGAGTCACCATGGCGGCAGCCGACACCCTCACTGCACCGCGGGTGAGCCCGATCCAGCGGCTGTGGAACCGGGACCTGGACCGGTATCCCGCGACCGGGCCGCGGTACTACTACCTGGGCCTCGTTGTCGTCACGACGATCATCCTGTACTACCAGTTGTACGTCGGCGGAGCGGTAGCGACGCAGATCCTCGGCGGCTACCACATGACGTTCCTCTACTACGTCATGATCCTCGTGATCACCAACGCGATCGGCGCCTTCGCCTCGCTCGCCACCGGCATTGCGGACCGGATCGGGCGCGCCAATCTCGTGGTGTACGGCACGATCATCACCTCGCTGATGGCGTTGATCGCCGTACCGCACGCGCAGACCAAGTTCAGCTTTGGCGTCATCTCGGCCCTGACCGGCCTGGTCGAGGGCGTCATCCTCGTGGCCACGCCCGCCCTGGTCCGTGACTTCAGCCCGCAGGTCGGGCGCGCCGCCGCGATGGGCTTCTGGACGATGGGCCCGGTGCTCGGCAGCCTCGTGGTGAGTGAGGTCTCGAGCCACACGGTCTCGCACCTGAACGCCTGGCAGGACCAGTACATGATTGCCGGGATCGTGGGTCTGGTCGTTGCCTTCGTCGCCCTGCTGACGCTGCGCGAGCTGTCGTCGCGACTGCGTGACCAGGTGATGGTGACGCTGCAGGAGCAGACGATCCTCGAGATCCGCGCGCGCGGTCTCGACGTCGCAGAGGCGACGCGAGACCCGTACCGCCAGATGTTCAAGCCCGACATCCTCCTGTCGGCGCTGGCCATCAGCGTGTTCTTGCTCGGCTACTACACGGCCGTCGCGTTCTTCCCGATCTACTTCCAGACCGTGCTCAACTTCAGCGTCAGCCAGTCGAACAGCCTGGAGACCTGGTACTGGTCGAGCAACGCGATCGCGCTCATCGTGTTCGGCACGCTGTCCGACAAGCTGTCGGTGCGCAAGCCGTTCATGCTGGCCGGCGGCGTGTTCAGCGTCCTCGTGACCATCTCGTTCCTCAGCAAGGCGACCCACCACAACCCGTCGTTCTCCAGCATCGCCGTGCTGCTGGCATTCACGGGGATCTGGGGCGGCGCAGCGTTCGCGCCGTGGATGGCGAGCTTCACCGAGTCGGTCGAAGAGCGCAACCCGGCGTTGACCGCGACCGGGCTGGCAGTCTGGGGCTGGCTGCTGCGGATCGTCGTCGCCGTGGCATTCCTCGTCCTGCCGCACGTCGTCAACTCGGTGACCCCGCTCGTCAACAACGGCGCGCAGGTGCAGGCAGCGGCTAACCGCAACCCGGTCCTCGTCGCGGAAGCGACCGCCCATCCGGACGTCTTCGCGCAGCTCGCGAAGTACAAGAATCCGAAGGACATCCCGCCGGCCGTCCTCAACCACGCCATCCTCACGGTCGGCGCTCCAACGTTGCTGTTGCTGCAGAAGCCCCAGGCCCAAGCCGACCTGAAGTATCTGCAGGCCCACGCTGCCGACGTGCAGGCGGCCCAGAAGTCGGCGCCGCACCAGTGGCAGCACTGGCTGTGGGTCTGTGTGGGTGGTCAGATCTTCTTCATCCCGATGATCTTCGTCCTGGCGGGCTACTGGCGACCACGTCGGGCCAAAGAGGCACTGGCAGCCCACGACCGCGCCATCATGGGCGAGCAACCCGCCGCTCAGCCTGTCTGAGTCCGGGCGGTATCCATCTCGTCCATGGAAGTCACGAGCGACATCGAGCGGATTCGGCCGCAACCTGGCCAGGTCGCCGTCACCTCACCGGTGACGAAACGGCGCCGGCGGCGGCGTGCCGTTCCCTCGACCGCGGCCGGAGACGCGCACGTCGTCATCTGCACCTGGCGTGACCTGCGGCACCCTGAGGGCGGCGGCAGCGAACGGTACGTCGAGACGGTGGCCCACGGACTCGCGGCGCTCGGTAACACCGTGACGGTGCTGTGTTCGTCGGTTGCGGGGCTGCCGCCCGATGACCTGCGCGACGGCATCCGGTATCGCCGCCGCGGTGGCCGGTACACCGTCTACCTGCACGCGGCGTGGGCGCTGCTCAGTCGCCAGGTGCGACCTGACGTGGTGCTCGACGTGCAGAACGGCGTGCCGTTCCTCTCCTCGCTGCTGTCCCGCCGACCGGTCGTCGTGCTCGTCCACCATGTCCACCGTGAGCAATGGCGGATGCTGTTCGGTCCCCGGTCGGCGCGGCTCGGATGGTGGGTGGAATCGCGGCTCGCGCCAGTGATCTACCGCAGGTCGCGGTACATCGCGGTCAGCGAGGCGACCCGCCAGGATCTGGCGACTCTCGGCATCGATCCCGCTCGAGTTTCGATCATCCACAACGGCACGCCGCCGTTACCGGCTGCGCGCACGCAGCGATCCGCCCGTCCCCGGCTCGTCGTCCTCGGGCGACTGGTGGAGCCGAAGCGGGTCGAGATCGCACTGCGTGTGCTGCAGACGCTGCGTTCCGGTCGCTGGCCGGACCTCGAGCTCGACGTCGTGGGCCGCGGCCCTCACGAGGGCGGTCTGCGTGAACTCGCCGAGCAGCTCGGTGTGGCTGACAACGCCATCTTCCACGGGTTCGTGGACGATCAAACCAAGTCCGACGTGCTCGCCGCCGCGTGGATCCACGCGGTTCCGAGCGTGAAGGAAGGCTGGGCGTTGGCCGTGGTCGAGGCCGGCCAGCTCGGTACGCCGTCCGTCGGCTTCACCGGCGCCGGAGGGCTCTCGGAGTCGATCGTCAACGGCAGGACCGGGATTCTCGTCGACGGCGACGAAAACGCCTTCTGCAGCGCGATCGACGATCTGCTTGCCGACGATGAGCGACGCCGACGACTCGGCCAAGCTGCCCGCGAGCACGCCTTGTCGTTCCGATGGGACACCGCCGTGGAGGCATTCGTCCACGCGCTCGATGCCTCGCTTGATGACGCCAGGTAGGGCCGGAAGCCGCTCGGAGACGGAGTCCCTTGCGTATCGTGGCGCGACAATGTCGGACACGGCCACGCTGCCCAGCACGAAGCAAACCGTGGCACGACGGTGGCGGCCGGGTACGGGTCAGCTCTTGGTCGCCGTGGTCGTCATACAGGCCGTCTGGCTCGGCGTCCTGAGCTCGCGTGGCTGGTTCTACGACGACGACATGAACTTCCTGGCCCAGGCCGTCCATCCGGCACTGGGCTGGGGGTACGTGACCTCGCCGATCAACGACCATCTGACGCCCGGCCTGCGGTTGCTGTTCTGGCTCATGGCACATCTGAGCCACCTCCACTACACGCCGACGATCGTGGTCCGCGGGCTCCTCCAGGCCCTGTCGACGGTCCTGCTCTACCGCCTCCTACTTCTGCTCACCCATTCGCCGCGCGGAAGCCTGATCATCACGGCGCTGTACGCCGTCAACCCGCTCTTGGTCCCGACGACGCTGTACCTCAGCAGCGCTGTCAACCAGCAACCCGCCCAGGTCTTCTCGTTACTCGCCTTTATCGGCTGCGTCCGGTTTGCCAGGGACGGCCGGCTCTGGTGGGCCGCGCTGGCGGGTGTCTCGCTGCTCGGGGCCGCCTGCTTCTGGGAGAAGACGGCCGCGGACACGTCCGTCTGCCTGGTGATTCTGAGCGTTGGGTGGCTGTCGACGGGTTCGCTGTGGGCTCGACTCAGGGACGTTGGCCGGCACTGGCTGGGATGGCTGCTCATGCTCGGCCCGCTGGCGGGTTTCGTCGTACTGTTCGTTGTCGGCGGATACGGGTCCTCGGCCCATGACCTGTCCGTCCACGCCGCCCTCGACCTGAGTTGGTCGCAGTGGTCCCGCGCGCTGTGGCCTACCGTGCTGGGTGGCCCGTGGCGATGGTTCTCGGTTCCCGACGTCTACACAGCTGCCGCCGACCCGCGAGGCTACGCCATCATCCTCGGTCAGGCAGCTTTCGTCGTCCTGGCGGCTACCGGGTGGTGGCGAAACCGATGGCGCGGCCTACTCGCCTGGACGCTGCCCCTGGCCGCGGTTCTCGTCGGCCAGACCCTCGTGGGCATCGGCCGGTTCAGCCTGCTGGGCAACATCACGCCGCTGGACTTCCACTACGTGTTCGACCTCGCGATCCCGCTGGCGATCGCGTGCGGCCTGGCCTGCTGCCGGCCCGACCCGGCGACCGTCCGGTCGACGGCCGACGACGTGCCGGCCGAGCCCCTGGTGTCGGCACCGCCACGATCGCGGGTGCGGCGCATCGCCCCTGCCATCGCCGTCGTGGCGGCACTCGGACTGACGGCCTCGAGCGTGTTCTCAGCACTGCTCTGGAGCCAGCGGTTCGACGCCAGCCCGACGCATCGATACGTCTCGAACGTCCTGACAGGTGTCGCGCAGCTGGGCCCTGCCGCCAACCTCTACGACACGGGCGTGTCCATCCACGTGCTCCCGTATCTGGAGCAGAACCGGGATCTGTCCGACCTGACCGAGATCGCCGGTGTCGAGGTGGCGTTCGACCACACCTCGCCCGATCCGCAGGTCGTCGACGACTCGGGGCACATCCGGCCGGCTGTCTTCTATCCCGTCGCTGCGTCCTCGGTGAAGACCCCGAAGAGAACGTTCTGCGCCATGCCGCTGCAGAGCATGGCCGCGCTTCACGTGGCACTACGACCCAGAGTGGGCGCCAACGAGTACTTCCTGCGGGTGGACTACTTCGAGCAACGACCGAGCCAACTGAACCTGGCGGTTCGCGACGCCACCGGCAAGCTCATCCCGATCCGCGGGGACAGCACCTTGCTTGCCGGCGTCGGCCCCGGCAGCGCATTGTTCGCCCTCACGGCGGGGAGCCCGGCGTCGGTCAGCATCTCGAGCGACAGTGCCGCCACCAACATGTGCTTCACGACTGTGGCGGTCGGCATTCCACTGGCGGCGAGCAAGTGAGCGCCCCAGCGGCGCCAGCAGTCGACCGCCGCTACTTTCCGGGGCTGAGCGGCGCCCGCGCCGTCGCTGCCTTCGCTGTCATCGGGACGCACAGCGCCTTTCAGTCGGGGCGTTCGCTGGGCAATCAGCCGCTGTCCGGCTTGCTGGCTCGGCTCGAGTTCGGGGTCACCATCTTCTTCCTGCTCTCAGGGTTCTTGCTCTCCAGGCCGTTCCTGTTGGCCCAGGCGGAAGGACGGCCCCACCTGCCGTTGCGCACGTTCTGGTGGCGCCGTGCGTTGCGGATCCTTCCGGCGTACTGGCTGGCGATCGTGGTGACGCTGACGTTGCTGTCGACGACGCACTCGTCCCGAGGCGACTGGCTGAGCTATCTCGGGCTGGTCCAGACCTACGACCACCACTCGGTGAATCCATACCTGTCCCAGATGTGGACGCTGGTCGTCGAAGTGTCGTTCTATGCGGCCCTGCCGCTGCTGATGGCACTGTCGCGCAAGCTGGCGGGTCGCCCGCAGACCAGGACCGGGGTGCTCATCCTCGCCATGGTGGCCACGGCGCTGGCCGCGAACCTGTGGGTCCATTGGGCGTACGGCGGATACAGCCCTGGGCTACTGGTGCTGCCGCTGTATCTCGACTGGTTCGCGCTAGGGATCGCCCTGGCGTCGGTCAGCGTGCATCTCGACGCGCCGGCCCGATGGCAGCGCATGCCGCTCGAGTGGGCGCAGTCCCCCGTGACGTGCTGGGTCGTCGGTGCGCTTCTGTTCTGGCTCACAACCCTTCCGTTGGCCGGCCCGCGGGACCTGTCATCGGCAACGACGTGGGAGTGGACCCTCAAACACCTGCTGTACGGCGGCTCGGCCTTCTTCTTGTTGCTGCCGCTGACGCTCGGTCGATCACTGTGGCCGGACCGGCTGCTGGGCAACCCGGTCATGCGCTGGCTCGGCGAGGTCTCCTACGGCGTCTATCTGTGGCATCTTGGCCTGCTGCTCGCGCTGCAGCGCTGGCTGGGCTGGGGGCTGTTCCAGGGTCACTTTCTCGCGCTCTACGGGCTCACCGCCCTAGCTGCCACCGCCGTGGCCACTGCCAGCTGGTACCTGCTCGAGCGCCCGTTGCTCCGACGGTTCACCATCTCCTGGCGACGGCCCGACAAACAGCAGGCTCCCGGAGAGCACGATGCCGATAGCCGCCAGGCACAGCAGCTGCACGCCGGGGCTCCCGGCTAGCGGATGGGCCGACGAGGCGGTGCGGAGACCTTCCGCGGCCGAGGCGACGGCGAGCAATCCGCCGACCAGCCACGGGCTCCGCGACCGGACCAGGTCATCAGCCAGGAACCGACTGAGACAGAGCGCGCCGACGGCGATGAGCAACCCGGCCTCGGCGCCGAGCAAGGTCATCGCGGCCAGGCACGCGATCCATGCCGGGACCACGCGGAGCGCCCCGTCGCCAACCGACACGGGCACCGGCCGGCGTCGCCAGAGCGGGGGCACGATCAGCAGTCCGAGGAGGAGAAGGACGGCCACTGCTCCCGCGATGAGTCCCGCCGCAACAGTCCGCTGGGGCGTGTAGACGAGATGGATGACACCGACGGTCCCGGCCGGGACCAGCCACCCCTGCTCCCACCCGTCCACCATCACGCTGGTGAGCGTTTGACCGCCTGCCGTGGCACGCCAGCCGGCGTTCGCGTTCTCGTGGACGACAAGAATCGCCGCTCCAGGCGCACTCACCCGCACCGATCGGTTGGTCGCAGACCAGTGGAGAGCCGTAAGGGGGAAAGCCCCCGGATGGACGGCAACGACGTACCCGACCTTCATCAGCACGAGTGACAGCGGTCGCGAGAGGGCGGTGGAGCCGAGGGTGAGCCGGTTGTCCCCGCCTTGCAGCATCACGCTGGAAGTGGGGTGGAACGTCTGGGGTGACAGGTAACGGCAGGGCTCGGCCGTGACGCCGGATCCCTGGAGCACCGCGGTGCTCGAGGCCTTGAGGTGGAGTGGGACGACGGTTCCGTTGACGCTCATCGTCAAGCCGGCTCGGCATCCGACCCCGACCACCACAGGCGCGTCGGGCCGCGGCGCATGCCGGCCGATCAGACGTACCTCGCCGATCCCCACGGGCAGCAGCTGCGTCTTTCCGTTGAGTGAGCTCGTCGTGCTACGCAACGTCGCGTTGAGCACCACCACTGTCACGGAACGCGTGCGTACCGCAGGGAATCGCACCCGGCCGTCCGGCGGGAGGGTGCGGAGGTAGCGATGCCCGGACGCGGCGACCGTCACCCGAGTGGGGCGTGACGTCGGCGAGTCGGCGATCGGCGTGATGCGTAACCCGCGCAGCACAACGCGACGTTTGGTGCTGATCGTCAAGGCGGGATTGCGGTCCCCGGCAGCGGCCACCCACCCGGTCGCGTCGCTGCCGTCGACCGCGGCTCCGGCACGGTTCCTGGGATCGGCGGAGTTCGTCGATGAGGCGATCGCTCGGAGCGGGTTCCCGCGGTCGAGCAGATTGTTCAGATACGGGCCATTCTTCAGATGAAGCAACGCGTGGACCCGGTACGCCTGGTCCGTCGAGAGCGTGAACGAGCGATCGAGGGTCGTGTCCTCCTCGCCGTGACGGACGAACGAGGACTCGCAGCCCGGGGAGTCCGAGACGGTCAGGCACTTCGGACGATTGCCCTCCGCCACCGCGAACGACATGACATCGGGGACGTCGGAGTTCGGGACGACGAGAGTGCGTTGCGCGGTGACGCCGGCGATCGTCACCGCGGTGATGCCCACTCCATATCCGGGCGACCCTCCGGCGACCGCGAGGAACGTGATGCGGACCATCTGAGTGGGCCCCGCCGGGAGAGCGACCGGCTGACTGAGACCGTCAGGGGACAGGTTCTGGTCGAGCGACCCAGTGGCGGTCGTGACCCGGATCCGGCTCGGATAGGCGGACCCCTCGCCGGCGAAGGCCACGTTGATGCTGGGTGCGTTGATCGAATGCAGCAGGTTGACCTGCCACCATTGGCCGACGGCGCCTGACAGGTCGCCGATCCGCCACGCCGTCTTCGGGCGGCCGTCGAGAGCGGACCACGGACCGTTCTCCGGGCTGGCGTTGAGGATGGCATCCGCGTCAGCGCCCGATGATGAGGCGCTCACCCCGCCGATTCCTAGGTATTTCACCGTCGACAACGGCGGCCCAGGACTAGGCAGGTAGTCGTGGGCAGCGCGTGTTGTGGTGAAGGGTTGGGTCGCGGTCATGGTTGCGGAGTACTGGCTGATCCCGCCGAACCCGAACTCGCGTCGTCTGACGCCGTCATCGAGAACGGTCTCGGGATGGGCGTCGGTCGCCTGCTTCGAGGCGGAGCCGAACAGCACCGGGCTGTCAGGACCTACCCCCGCCGCGCTCAGCTGCGTCAACGAGTCGGCGGATCCGTTGGCAGCGACTGCCTGTGACGTGGGGAGCAAGGCGGCGGCGCCCTGCCAGCCCGGATTCTGGTACACCGTCACGGAACCGGCCGGTCGAGTCGCGCCGAAGTCGGTGAGCCGATTGGGATCCGACGGTGCCGACAGGTTCGGACCGAAGTGCGCCACCTGCGTGAACCCCGGAGTGTTCTCGAGGGTGAGCTCGGTGTAGAGCAACGGTGTAGACCCGGACAGCCCGGTGTCCAAGTCTCGCCGGACCATGACGTAGCGGATCCCAGCACTCGTCAGGAGATCCGACAAAGCTGTGGACCGTTGCCCCTCCGAGAGTTGCTGCTCGATCTCGTCGAGCAGGCGCACGTACCCCGGTTGCCCCTCGGGAGCAGCATCGCGAACCGCCCACGGCCCGTCAGCGACCGGCTGGAGGGCGTCGTCCCTGGGGCTCCCCCAGATGTACACCGGTTGGGCGGCACCCGGCACGACGAGCGTGCGCCCGGGATGGTCGCCGAGCCAGCTCCCGGCCTGGGTCCAGTACGACGGCTCGTTGACGGACCGGGTCTGCGGGACGAGCTCGTTTCCGATGGCCGGCGCGATCGCGATGACGGCGACCGCCACCGCGACCATCGCCGCGAGCGGCATGGGGGCAAACGCCGTCGTACGGCGACCCATCCGCAGCGCCCAACTATCAGGCAGTCGCGCGGCGGCGGCGGCCACCGCATTGCCGAGACCGATGGCGACCGGCAGCCTGACCACGGGGTCGAACTTGTGGATGTTGCGGAAGGCATTCAGCGCCCCGTCCAGACTGAGCCGCTCGCGGCCCGCGAACAACGGGCCAATCGAGTCGACGTGTCCGAACGTGATGAGAATCAGCCCGACCGTGAGGCTGGTGGCGAGGAACAGCCGGTGCGGGGTCCGTCGCAGTGAGATGCCCACGACACCCACCAGCGCGACCACCGCGGTGGCCAGCACGATCGCGTGGGCCGAGACGAAGTCCCATCCCGCCGGCCAGGTCCCCGGCCCCAGGTAAGCCTCCCAGTGCTCGGAGCCGCGCAGCGACGTCGCCAGGGACGTCGGGCTGGTCGTGACCGCACTGGACTCGATCCAGTTCAGGAAGGGCGAGCCGTAGCGCCCGAGAACGACCAGTGGAACCACCCACCACAGGCAGGCGAGCGTGACGGACAGCACCCACCAGCGCATCAGCGCTGCCCGGCGTGGGCCTCGACGCCGCGAGAGCAGCCAGAGCGCGGGCAACGGAAGAATGGCCAGCGTGGCAGACGCGTTGATGCCGCTCGCGAACAGCAGGGCGACACCCGAGGCGGCGGCCGCCCGGCGAGGCGAACCCGTGAGCGAGCCACGGACGAGCGGAATGAGCACCCAGGGCGCGACGACGACCGGCAACAGCTCCGAGGAGATGACACCGATCTCCATCAGCATCCGCGGCGCGAGGGCATACGCAAGCCCCGACGCGACCCTGGGCCAGAAACCCTTGACCCCGAGCAGACGCGAGAGTCGGACGGTGCCCAGGAAGGCGACGACGAGGAGCAGCGACTCCCAACTCCGTTGGACCACCCAGGCGGGCAGCTGCATCCAATGACCGATCAGGAAGAACGGCCCCATGGGGAACAGGTAGCCGTAAGCCTGGTCTTGGAGCTGACCGGATCCGGCCGTCGGATCCCACATCGTGACGGCATGACTCAGGAAGCGCCACGGCGCGACGACGAGATCCAGCTTGGTGTCAGCGGCCTCCAGCCCGGAGCTCTGGCTGAACACGAGAAGCGTCAGCCCCAGGCAGATCGCGGCCAGCTGGAACCGTCGCGTGGTGCGCGCTCCAGTGCCCCCGAGAACCGGGGTGGTCACCTCAGAAGGGCCAGTCACGTGTCGAGTGGCCGAGGGCACGCGCGACAGGGTAGGCACGCAGGCTTAACGCGACCTTCACCAACACCATGCGAGCGAAATACGGCAGCTGGCAGAGCTGTCGGACGATGTTGATCCCGCGGGCACCGCCGCGCAGCGACACCCGGCGGTACTCAGCGAGCGACCCGTCTCTCCCGACGTACCGGTATGAGGAGCCGAAGACCAGCACGCGCAGCATGGCGAGTGTCACGCCGACGGCGTTGAACGAGTCGTGCACGAGGAGGGTGCCGCCGGTTCTCACCTGGGCACCCCACGCCATCAGGTCGTCCCGAGCCGGGTGATAGCGATGAGCGCCGTCGACATAGAGCAGGTCGACCGGGTCGGAGACATCGCCCAGCGCCTGTGACGAGAACGTGCGAATATGACGGATTCGATCCGAGACCCCCGCCAGGTCGATGTTGTCGTGAAAGGCGGTGTGGTCCGCCTCACCACGCGCCGCATCGGCCGTGATCTCACCAGGACCGCGGTCGCCGCCGCCATGCGGATCTATCGCGACCACGGCGACGTTGAGCTCCGAGGCGCGCGCCAGCACGATGGCCGAGCGACCCCGGAACGACCCGATCTCGACGATCGTGCCGCCCGCGGGGACACGGCCCGCGCGGTTCCACAGCCGGCGGGCCTGAGCGGGGGTCAGCCAGCCTTCGACGCCCGAGATGTCAGCGAGGACGCTCGTGAGTGCAGCGACGTCGCGGTCGGTAGGCATCGCCCGCGACGATAGTCGATGCGATGCCTCCTCAGACCGGTCGTTTGGCCTTCGGCAACCGCGCCACAATGTCGGCATAGGAGCGGTCGATCAGCTCGCGGATCTCGTCGTCCGCGACGGTGCCGTCGAGGCGCACGGTATTCCACCCGAACCGCCCGATGTAGGCCATCACCGTGACGTCGTCCGGGTGCCGCTCTCTTAGCTCGGCTGCCTCGTCCCGGTCACGACCGCACTTCACCCCGACGGTGGTCTCGCCAGTGAACGCGAAGATCTTGCCGGCGACCTTGGCGACAAAGTCGCCCTCCCACGGCTGATCGGGCGCTGCGCCCGGCTTGGCCAGGCAGTAGGCCAGCACGTCGTTGCGGGTCATCACGACGACTCAGCCCCGGACACCCGCGGCATCCATGGCGCGCAGCTCTTTCTTCAGCTCGTTGACTTCGTCGCGCAGCCGGGCCGCGAGCTCGAACTGCAGCTCAGCGGCGGACGTGTGCATCTGGTCCTGCAGCTGCTGGATCAGCCGGGACAGCTCGGCCTTCGGCATCCCAGCGAGCTCGGCGGCATGCTGGCCGGCGGTCGGTGACTTGCTGCCCATGCCGGGCACCGGGGTCTTGCCGCGAGACTGCTGCCGGCCGCCGCCACCGATCAGCGAGTCATCCGAGCGCACGATGTCGCCGAGGATGTCGGCGATCCGCTTGCGCAGCGGCGTCGGGTCGATGCCGTTCGCGGTGTTGTATTCGATCTGCTTCTCGCGGCGCCGGTCGGTCTCTTCGATCGCCTTCTGCATCGACGGCGTGATCGTGTCGGCGTACATGTGTACCTCGCCGGAGACGTTGCGCGCGGCGCGCCCGATCGTCTGGATCAACGATGTCCCGGATCGCAGGAAGCCTTCCTTGTCGGCGTCAAGGATGGACACCAAGGACACCTCGGGAAGGTCGAGCCCCTCACGCAGCAGGTTGATCCCGACCAGGACGTCGAAATCCCCGGTCCGCAGCTCACGCAGCAACTCGACCCGGCGAAGCGTGTCGACCTCGCTGTGCAGGTAGCGGACCCGCACCGAGTGCTCGAGCAGGTAGTCGGTGAGGTCCTCGGCCATCTTTTTGGTGAGCGTCGTGACGAGGACGCGTTCGTTGCGCTCCGCCCGGATCGTGATCTCGTGCATCAGGTCGTCGATCTGGCCCTTGGGCGGCTTGACGACGATCTTCGGGTCGACCAGCCCGGTCGGGCGGATCACCTGCTCGACGACGTCGTCCTTGACCCGGCCCAGCTCGTAGGGTCCCGGTGTCGCGGACAGGTAGACGGTCTGCTTGATCCGCTCGAGGAACTCCTCCCAGCGCAGCGGCCGGTTGTCCATCGCGCTCGGCAGCCGGAAGCCGTGGTCGACCAGCGTCCGCTTGCGGGACATGTCGCCTTCGTACATCCCGCCGATCTGCGGAACGGTGACATGCGACTCGTCGATGACGAGCAGGAAGTCGTCCGGGAAGTAGTCGAGCAGGGTATGTGGCGGCGTGCCCTGAGCGCGACCGTCGATGTGGCGCGAGTAGTTCTCGATGCCGGAGCAGAACCCGACCTGCCGCATCATCTCGATGTCGTACGTCGTACGCATCCGCAGTCGCTGGGCCTCGAGCAGCTTGCCGGCCTTCTCCATGTCGGCCAGCTGGGTCTCCAGCTCGACCTCGATGCCGGCGATCGCGCGTTCCATCCGCTCCGGGCCGGCGACGTAGTGCGTCGCCGGGAAGATCAGCACCGTCTGGTCGTCGCTGATCACCTCGCCGGTCAGCGGGTGGAGGATCGAGATCCGCTCGATCTCGTCACCGAACATCTCGATCCGGACCGCGAGCTCCTGGTAGACCGGGAAGATCTCGATCGTGTCGCCGCGCACCCGGAACGTGCCGCGGGTGAACGCCAGGTCGTTGCGGGTGTACTGCACGCTCACGAACCGGCGCAGCAGCGAGTCGCGGTCGATCGTCTGGCCGACGTCGAGCTGGACGCAGCGATCGACGTACTCCTGCGGGGTGCCGAGTCCGTAGATGCAGGAGACGCTCGCAACGACGACGACGTCCCGGCGGGTGAGCAGGCTCATGGTCGCGGAGTGGCGGAGCCGCTCGACCTCCTCGTTGATCGAGGAGTCCTTCTCGATGTAGGTGTCGGTCTGCGGGACGTAGGCCTCGGGCTGGTAGTAGTCGTAATAGGAGACGAAGTACTCGACGGCGTTGTTGGGGAGCAGCTCGCGGAACTCGTTGGCGAGCTGCGCGGCCAAGGTCTTGTTGGGCGCCATCACCAGGGTGGGGCGCTGCAGCTTCTCGATCAGCCAGGCGGTCGTCGCCGACTTGCCGGTGCCGGTCGCGCCGAGCAGGACGGTGTCCCGGGCGCCGGCTCGGACCCGGCGTTCGAGCTCCTCGATCGCCGCCGGCTGGTCACCCGACGGCTCGAAGTCGGACACGACGACGAAGTCGGCCTGCTTGGGGCGGATTGAGGTCTGGGTGGCCACAGTCAATCAACGTACGCCGAGGGTCGGACACTTCCCACGCATGGCCCATTGGTGCGGCTATAGCCCCACCGATGGGCCATTGGTGCGGGCGGCGCGACGGGCCAGTTGGTCCCAGACCCGGTCCACCTCGGCGTCCAGGGCGTCGAGGTCGCCGCTGTTGTCGATGACGTGGTCGGCGACGGCCAGCCGCTCCGCCCGGCTGGCCTGCGACGCGATCCGCGCCTTCGCGTCGGGCTCGTCCATCCCGCGAGGTCCGGTCAGCCGCTCGAGCTGGACCTCCTCGGGTACGTCGACCACCACCACCACGTCGTACCGGTCCTGCAGGCCCCCCTCGACCAGCAGCGGCACGTCGTTGACGACGATCCCGTCCGGGTTGCTCTGAGCGGCGGCCAGGAAACGGTTGATCGTCTGCTCGCGGACCAGCGGGTGGACGATGGCGTTCAGCCGGGCACGGGCATCATCGTCGTCGAAGACGCGTGCCGCGAGCCGCTTGCGGTCCAGCGACCCGTCAGTGTCGAGGATGTCCTCGCCGAATGCCTGGACGACTTGCGCCAGCCCGTCCGTGCCCGGCGCCACGACGTCACGGGCGATCGCATCGGAGTCGACGATGATCGCGCCGAGCGCCGCCAACTTCTGCGCGGCGGCGCTCTTCCCGGAACCGATCCCCCCCGTGAGGCCGACGGTCAGCACCGCGTCTTATTCGCCGGTGTTACTCGGCCGGGGTCTCGGCCTCGGGCTCCGCCGCCGGGGCGGTCTCGGCCTCGGCGGCCGGCTCGGCCACATCGGCCACATCGGTCGCGGGCTCGGCCGGGGCCTCGTCGTCCTCGCCGCCGGTCAGCTTCCGCCGGAGCTCGGCGAGCGCGGTGTCGCTGGCCCGCGTGCCGCCTCCGCCGCCGCCGGGTGCCGCATCCGGCGCGGCCGGGGCTTCGGTGCCCGAGGTGTACGACGTGGCCTGAGCGGCCTCGGCGTCGGCGACCTTGGCGGCCTCGACCTGCTTCTGGTGGGCTTCCCAGCGCTCGTGCGCCTTGGCGTACTGCGCCTCCCACTCGGCCTGCTGGGTCTCGTAGCCCGGCTTCCACTCGTTGGTATCGGAGTCGAAGCCCTCCGGGTAGATGTAGTTGCCGGCCTCGTCGTACTGGGCCGGCATGCCGTACTGCGCCGGGTCGAACGAGTCGCCGAGCGCCTCGCCAATCGTGCCCTCGTTGGCCTGCTTCAGTGACAGCGAGATCCGGCGCCGCTCGAGGTCGACGTCGATGACCTTGACGTAGATCTCGTCGCCGACGTTGACGACCTGCTCCGGGATCTCGACGTGACGCTCTGCGAGCTCGGAGATGTGCACCAGGCCTTCGATGCCCTCGGCGACCCGGACGAACGCGCCGAAGGGGACCAGCTTGGTAGCGCGGCCGGGAACGACCTGCCCGATCGTGTGGGTGCGGGCGAAGGCCTGCCACGGGTCTTCCTGCGTTGCCTTCAGCGACAGCGAGACGCGCTCGCGGTCCATGTCGACGTCGAGCACCTCGACGGTGACCTCCTGGCCGACCTCGACGACCTCGCTCGGGTGGTCGATGTGCTTCCAGGACAGCTCGGAGACGTGCACCAGGCCGTCGACGCCGCCGAGGTCGACGAACGCCCCGAAGTTGACGATCGAGGAGACGACGCCCTTGCGGACCTGACCCTTCTGCAGCTGGGTGAGGAAGTTCTGCCGGACCTCGCTCTGGGTCTGCTCGAGCCAGGCGCGGCGGGAGAGCACAACGTTGTTGCGGTTCTTGTCGAGCTCGATGATCTTGGCCTCGAGCTCCTTGCCGACGTACGGCTGCAGGTCGCGGACCCGACGCATCTCGACGAGCGACGCGGGCAGGAAGCCGCGCAGGCCGATGTCGAGGATCAGACCGCCCTTGACGACCTCGATGACCGTGCCGGT
>DATAVK010000033.1:0-3835 GCA_036267755.1 Mycobacteriales bacterium | reverse complement strand
CGGCGACCCAGAAGCTCGTTGCGCTGCACAACTGCGAGCACGTGACCCCGGCGGCAGTGGCCGAGCCGGTCGACAAGTCCTCGCTCGGGGCTGACCAGGTCGGCGACATCCGGTTCCGGATCGACCATGCCGACGACAAGCAGGTGAGCCTGCTCGAGGACTGCTTCTCCCACCAGGTGGGGATCCAGGGCGTCGACGTCCCCGACCTGACCGACTGACGGCGTACTCCTGGGGGCAGGGGGGTAACGTCCCGATCGTGGGCGCGAAGACGTGGCTCGAGGGCTGGCCGGCATACCGTCAGGTCACCGGCACCGACCCGCTCGGGCGCGGGGCCGCGGCCAAATCCCCAGTCAGCGAGGCGCTGCAGCCGCGCACCCGCACCGCGGACAAGGTCGTGAAGTCGGTCTGTCCGTTCTGCGCCGTCGGCTGCGGCCAATCGGTGTACGTCAAGGATGACCAGGTCATCCAGATCGAGGGGGACACCGACTCCCCGGTCAGCCGCGGCCGGCTCTGCCCAAAGGGATCCGCCAGCCTGCAGCTCACCACCGGTCAGAACCGCGAGCGCTTCATGCTCTATCGCAAGGCCTACGGCACCGAGTGGGAGCGGCTCGACCTCGACACCGCGATGGACATGATCGCCGACCGGGTCATCAAGAGTCGCCGCGACGGGTGGCAGTGGCAGGACAAGGACGGCAAGCAGCTGCGTCGTACCCTCGGCCTGGCCGGCCTCGGCGGCGCGACGCTGGACAACGAAGAGGCCTACCTCATCAAGAAGCTGTTCACCGCGATGGGCGCCATCCAGATCGAGAACCAGGCCCGAATATGACACAGCAGCACGGTGCCCAGTCTGGGTGCCAGCCTCGGTCGCGGTGGTGCTACGTCGTTCCAGCAGGATCTCGCCAACGCTGACTGCATCCTCATCCAGGGCTCCAACATGGCCGAGGCGCATCCGGTCGGTTTCCAGTGGGTCATCGAGGCGAAGGCGCGCGGCGCAACGTTGATCCACGTCGACCCGCGCTACACCCGGACGTCGGCACTCGCTGACATCCACGTGCCGTTGCGGGCGGGCAGCGACATCGCATTCGTGGGTGCGCTGATCAATCACGTGCTGAGCAACGACCTGCAGTTCACGGAGTACGTCGCGGCCTATACGAACGCCTCCGTCATCCTGCGCGATGACTTCGAGGACACCGAGGACCTGGACGGGCTGTTCAGCGGCTACGACCCGGAGACCCGCAGCTACCTCAAGGACACCTGGCAGTACGACGGCATGACGGTCGGCTCGGCCGCCGGGCAGCGCGAGTACCGGCCGGCCGAGATCGATCCGGAGCGAACCCGCGGCGCTGAGGCACGCACCGATCCGACGTTGCAGCACCCGCGGTGCGTCTTCCAGGTCCTCAAGCGCCACTTCGCGCGGTACACGCCGGAGGTCGTCGAGACGGTGTGCGGCGTTCGCCCCGAGGAGTTCGCGAAGGTCGCGGACGCGATCACCCGCAACAGCAACCGGGAACGGACGACGTCGTTCGTCTACGCGGTCGGCTGGACCCATCACACCGTCGGTGTGCAGTACATCCGCACCGCGGCGATCCTGCAGCTCCTGCTCGGCAACATTGGGCGGCCGGGCGGCGGGATCATGGCGATGCGCGGCCACGCCAACATCCAAGGCGCCACCGACATCCCGACGCTGTTCGACATCCTGCCCGGCTATATCCCGATGCCCCAGGCGAACGCCCACACCAAGCTCGACGAGTACCTCGAGAGCATCACCCCCGACAAGGGCTTCTGGGGCAATATGCGGTCGTACACGGTGAGCCTGCTGAAGTCCTGGTGGGGTGATGCGGCGACTGCGGACAACGAGTTCTGCTTCGGCTACCTCCCGCGGCTTACCGGCGACCACTCGACGTACAGCACTGTGCAGGCGCAGATCGACGGTGCCTGCACCGGCTACATGCTGATCGGTGAGAACCCTGCGGTCGGCTCGGCGAACACCAAGATGCAGCGGTTGGGGATGGCGAACCTCGACTGGCTCGTGGTCCGCGACTTCTCGCTGATCGAGAGCGCGACCTGGTGGAAGGACGGTCCGGAGATCGAGACCGGCGAGATGGTCACTGAGGACATCAAGACCGAGGTGTTCTTCATGCCGGCCGCCGCGCACACCGAGAAGAGCGGGTCGTTCACCAACACCCAGCGGATGCTGCAGTGGCACCACAAGGCGGTCGAGCCGCGCGACGACCAGCGCAGCGACCTGTGGTTCATGTACCACCTCGGGCGGATCATCCGGGAGAAGCTGGCCGACAGCACGGACGAGATGGACCGCCCGATCCTCGACCTGACGTGGGACTACCCGACCGAAGGCAAGTACGACGACCCGGACGCCGAGTACATCCTGCGCGAGGTGAACGGCACCGGCGCGGACGGCAAGGCGCTGTCGTCGTTCGGCCAGCTCAAGGGCGACGGCTCGACCCGTTCTGGCTGCTGGATCTATGCCGGTGTCTTTGCCGACGAGACGAACCTCGCTGCCCGCCGTCGTCCCGGCAGGGAGCAGAGTTGGGTCGCGCCGGAGTGGGGTTGGGCGTGGCCCGCCAACCGCCGGATCCTCTACAACCGCGCGTCCGCCGACCCGGAGGGCAAGCCGTGGAGCGAGCGGAAGGCCTACGTCTGGTGGGACGAGGAGGCCAAGAAGTGGACCGGGCACGACGTCCCCGACTTCCAGGTCGACAAGCCTCCGTCGTACGTCCCGCCTGAGGGCGCCAAGGCGCAGGATGCGATCCGCGGCGACCAGGCGTTCATCATGCAAGCGGATGGCCGGGCGTGGCTCTACGTGCCGGCCGGGATCACCGATGGCCCGATGCCCACGCATTACGAGCCGCACGAGTCGCCGTTCACGAACCCGCTCTACGGCCAGCAGTCGAACCCGGCCCGGCAGGTGCTGCGGAAGCGGCACAACATGGCGAACCCGTCGGGCGGTCACCCCGGCAGCGACGTGTTTCCGTACGTCTGGACGACGTACCGGCTCACCGAGCACCACACGGCGGGCGGCATGTCGCGGTGGGTGCCGTACCTGTCGGAGCTGCAACCGGAGTTCTTCTGCGAGGTCTCCCCGGAGCTGGCGGCGGAGCGGGGCCTGGAGCACATGGGGTGGGCGACCATCATCACGGTCCGGACGGCGATCGAGGCGCGGGTCATGGTCACCGACCGGATGGCGCCGCTGCGCGTGCAGGGTCGCGTAGTGCACCAAATCGGGTTGCCATATCACTGGGGCCCCAACGGTTTCGTGACGGGGGACGCCGCGAATGAGATCGTCCCGGTTGTCATGGACCCGAACGTGCACATCCAGGAGTCAAAGGCCGGCTCGTGCGACATCCGACCCGGCCGTCGGCCGCGCGGGCCGGCGCTGCTGGAGTACATCGACGACTACCGGCGTCGGTCCGGCGTGACCGAGGAGACCAGCCAAGAGGCCAACACCGTGCCGGCTCCGGACGGTGATAAGTCGTGAGCCCGCGGCTGAGCGGGCACGAGCCGCACGTCGCTCGAGACGCTGGGTACGACGACCCGCCGCAGCGGATGGGGTTCTTCACCGACACGTCGATCTGCATCGGGTGCAAGGCGTGCGAGGTCGCCTGCAAGGAGTGGAACGAGGTCCCCGACGACGGCTACAACCTGCTCGGGATGTCCTACGACAACACCGGCAGCCTCGGCGCGTCCACGTGGCGGCACGTCGCGTTCATCGAGCAGTCGAAGCCGATCGGGTTGCAGGACGCCGGGTACGCCGGTCTGCCGATGGGTGGTCCGATCAGCGGGCCCGCCGAGCAGCAGGTCGCTGAGGCGATGTCGC
>DATAVK010000032.1:0-4006 GCA_036267755.1 Mycobacteriales bacterium | reverse complement strand
TGCAGCGGGGGCCGACCTGTCGTCCAATAGGCCCGTGACGACGACCGGAGAGATCAGGTCCGAGCTGGACGGTGTGGCGACGATCGCCGGGCGGGGTCTCGCCGCCTCCACCACATTGATCCGCGACGTTCATCAGGCGATCGCCCAGCGGGTCTTCCGGTTGACCGGCCCGGCAGCCACACCGGTTCGAGTGATGCACCAGGGGCTGAGCAGCGGTGTCTACGCCGCAGTCGGCGGCGGCCTGCGGGTCACGTCGTACACCGCAGGAAAGCTTGCCGGGGCAGTCGCCGCGCAGCGGAACCCGGAGGACTACGTCCCGCTGGCCGACCGGATCCGCGGCAACGTCGTGATCGGCGCGCTCAACGGGGCGTGGGGAGACCAGTTGGGTGAGTGGCAGAACCCGCTCGCGCTGTCGATGACGATCCGCGCCGAGGGCCGCGACGTGCCGCTCGACGCGGCGTCGCTGGACCACGCATTCCCCGAGGCCAGCGACGATGTCGTGGTCTTCCTGCACGGTCTGTGCGAGACCGAGCTGAGTTGGTGGCTCGGCGCTCGCGGCCACCATCGGAACCCGCGCTCGTCGCACGGCTACCGGCTGATGCAGGCGATGGGTGCCACGCCGGTCTACTTGCGCTACAACACGGGGCGCCACATCTCCGACAACGGCGACGACCTGGCAGCGTTGCTCGACCGGCTCGTCGACCTGTGGCCTACGGCGATCAGCCGGCTCACGCTGGTCGGGCACTCGCTGGGTGGGCTGGTCATCCGATCGGCCTGCGCCCGTGGCCAGGAGGATGACAGCGACTGGGTCTGCCGGGTGCGTCGCATCGTGTACCTCGGCGCGCCGCATCTCGGAGCGCCGCTTGAGGTCGCGGTCGCCCGCGCTGGCGCGGCGATGCGCAAGCTGCCCGAGACCCGGCCGGTCGCGGTTGCGCTCGCGAGCCGCAGCGTCGGCATCAAGGACCTCAGGTACGGCGACATCCTGGCCGCGGACTGGTCGTCGATCGAGGACCTCGATGCCTGGCGCGCCGAGCCGCCCGGCTGCGCGCCGCTGCTTACCTCAGCCGAGCACTACTACATCGGCGCGACGCTTACCCGCGAGCAGAACCATCTCGTCGCCCGGTTGATCGGCGACTCGCTCGTCACGTTCCCGAGTGCTTCGGGGTCGGGGCGATCCCGTCGGCTCGAGTTCGAGATCGACCGCGGCGCGCACCTGGGTGGGCTGCATCACTTCGACCTGCTCAACCATCCCCGGGTCTGGGAGCTGCTCGAGCGGTGGTTGGTCACAGACGACTGAGGCGTCCAGTCGACGACCTATTCGACCGGCGGCGGATCCTCCGACGTGCTGGCGTGGAGCCCGCGTTCGATCCAGGAACGGCGGCGATCCTCGAGCGCACGCCACAGCGCGACGTTCTCGGCGAGATCGACACCGTCCCGCTTGCGCTGCTCCCACCGGCGTTGCTCGAGCCACCACCCTTCGGGATTGAGCGCCCAGCGGGTCGTCTCACGCCCGCACCCTGGACAGGCGTCGGCGTCATCGTCGTCGAAGGCGTAGGGCAGGACGACTTTCATCCGCAGGCCGCACGCGGCGCGCTGCTGATCAGCGGCGTCGAGCACCAGCGGATGGGTGCTGATGTGCTGCTCCCACAGCTGTCGATGCGGCCCGGGCGGCGGCTGGAGCAGGGCGTGGACCAGGACTAGCGAGTCCTCGTCGTCCGACGCGGCACCGCGGGTGTCTGGCCCGGTGAGCTCGTCATAGAGGTCCAGAGCCGCACGGGTCCCGCTACGTTGCACGCGCGAATTGTGCCCCGAAGATGATCATTCGTCTGCCAGTTCGGCCTAACGCTGACTCGACCACTCCAAAGTCGCCGCCCCCCGCTGGTGGACGACGGCGCCGTGGCTGACCTGCGGTGCCGTCATTCGCCACCTCGGGGGGACGCTGACTGATTCTGCTGCTGCTTCGCGCTCGGCCCGCCTGGCCAGCATTTCGTACCTGGCCCGGTTGTAACGCAGCCACGCGTGCATGGTGGCGAAGTCGGAATCGTTCATGGTGTTGTCATGCCCCGCCCACAGAGCGCCAGGCGGGCCATCCGGCGCAACCTGGCGCCGCTTCGCTAGGCCAACCGCAGCACCCGAGGTGCGAACGTTGAGCGGTCCCGACGGGATTTGAACCCGCGACCTCCGCCTTGACAGGGCGGCGAGCACTCCAGCTGCTCCACGGGACCTCGGTGAAGAGGTCTGGCGTACCCCCAACGGGATTCGAACCCGTGTTACCGCCTTGAAAGGGCGGCGTCCTAGGCCACTGGACGATGAGGGCGGATGCCTCGACGTCCTCCGTCGGGGACCCGGCAAGTCTAGAGGACGATTCGACCGCGTGTGGAAATCCATGCTGGTGGTCTGTCCGGACGGCTCCCGCGCGGTCTCACGTACAGTGCGACTTCCGGCGGGCATGGGCCGCCGTGGAGGGGTGGCGGTGTCGTTCTTCGACTTCTTCGTGTCGTCAACCCTGGCCAACCCGGAGATCTCGCTCGAGCGGGCTCGGGACATCGTCCGTGACGGCTACGGCCGCGACGGCGAGCTCACGCTGCTCGGCAGCCAGCAGGACTACAACGTCCGGGTCGACGTCGCCGGGGACACGGTCGGGCGCACCGTGCTCAAGATCGCCAACTCGGCGTTCCACGTCCGGGAGCTGGAGGCCCAGAACGCCGCGATGAGCTGGGTCGCCGGTCGGGTCTCGGACATGACTCTCCCGGTCGTCGTACCCGCGCTGGATGGCACTGAGATCTCCACCCTCGACATTGCCGGCGAGAGCTGCGCGGTCCGGATGGTGACGTACGTCGAGGGAGAGGTGCTGGCGGCTGCGCCCTACCTCTCGCCGGCCGCCCTGACCGGCCTGGGGGACCTGGTCGCGGCCGTGTCCGCGGCCCTGGCGGACTTCGACCACGACGGGCTCGACCGCACCCTGCAGTGGGACCTGCGGCAGGCGAGCCGCGTGGTCGAGCTGCTGCTGCCTCATGTCGGCGACCCGGCTCGAGCGGAGGCGTTGACGGCCGCGGTCGCGCGTTCCGAGACGGTGCTCGAGGGCGTCACGCCCTTGCCGGTGCAACCCAGCCACGGCGACCTCACCGAGGACAACGTGGTGGGGCGGTACGACGATGCCGGTCGGATCGTGCCCGGCGGCGTCATCGACTTCGGCGACCTGGCCCGCAGCTGGCGGGTCGGTGATCTCGCGGTCGCGTGCGCGTCATTGCTGTACCGATCGGACACCGACCCGATGGCCGTGCTGCCCGTGATCCGCGGCTTCGACGCCCGGCTGCCGCTGACCGACCCGGAGATCGACGCGCTGTGGCCGCTGGTCGTCGAGCGGGCAGCGGTGCTCGTCGTCAGCGGCCAGCAGCAGGTCAGCATCAGCCCGGACAATGAGTACGCCGAGCGTTCCCAGGACCGCGACTGGTCGATCTTCGAGTGCGCGACGTCGGTCCCACTGCCGGCCATGAGCGCGGCGCTGCGGCATGCGCTCGGTCGGCCGCCAGCGCCGCGACCGGACCGGGCGGCGGCGCACCGGCTGCTGCCGTCGCTCGACCCAGCGCGCCTGGTGCCCATCGATCTGTCGCCGACCAGCGCGAGCCTGGATGCCGGCCGCTGGCTCGACGACGACGCCGAGGAGACGGTCGGCAGACAGGCCGTGATGCAGTCAGGCGCGGTCGCGATGACCAGGTACGGCGAGTGCCGGCTGACCCGATCACGCCCGGAGTTGGCGGCGCCGTCGTCGACCTGCGCGTTGCATGTCGAGGTCCGGTTGCCGGCCGGGCAGGCCGTCGTCGCGCCGTTCGACGGAGAGCTGCGGCGACTCCCTGATGGGCGGGTGCTGCTGACCGGCGAGCGGATGTCGCTGCTCCTGGGCGGGGTCGGGCTCAGGCCCGGCAAGCCCTCAGTCGTCGCCGGCCAGGAGATCGGGTCGGCCGGCCCCGGGCCACTGCGGATCCAGCTGTGCTCGGTGGCGGGT
>DATAVK010000031.1:0-6485 GCA_036267755.1 Mycobacteriales bacterium | reverse complement strand
GGCGCTCGGATCGGGCTGCGCAGGATCCGGATCCCTGCACCCGCAAGTACCGCGTCGAACGCGGCGGTGAACATCGTGTCCCGGTCACGAAGTAGGAACTTGATCGAGTCAACCTGTCCGTCGAGGTCCATCAACAGGTTTCGGGCCATTTGTGTGACCCACGCGTTGGTCGGATGGTCTGTCATACCGAGGGTCCGGATCCGGATCCGGCGAGTGGCGCGCTCTATGACCGGCCAGCACGTAGGCGCTGGTCCCGTCGAGAAGAACTGCGAGGTCTCTGAGCGCAGGTCCGCCGTACCCACCGACGTGAGCGCACTCCGTTGCGGTGGCGATCGGTTCGGGCGTGCCGCGGGGCCGGGGAGACCTCCCGGCCCCGCGTTGAAGGTCGGTCCTAGTCGCTGATCGCGGCGACGAGTTCCCCGACCTGTTCCGGTGGGCACGCCCGCGCCAGGTCCGCCTGGCTGATCATGCCGACGAGCGTGTCCCCGTCGATCACAGGTAGCCGTCGTACTTGATGGTCTTTCATCATCTGGATGGCCTCTTCGACGCTGTCGTCAGCGCCGATCGTGACGGCCTCTCCGTGCACCAGGTCGATCACTTTCGTGCCCGCAGGGTCCTTGCCGGCAGCGACGATCTCGACGACCACGTCACGGTCGGTCACGACGCCCCGCAGCTTGCCGTTCGCGTCGCATACCGGCACCGCACCGATCGATTCGTCCGCCAGACGATGGGCGGCGTCAGCGACAGTGGCGTCTTCCTTCAGGTACTCACTGCCTTCGGTCATTACCTCGCGTGCTGTCGTCATGACATCGGCTCCTTCCATGTGATCTGAGGACGGTCAGTGCCGGGACAAGGCGTCCCGGGCACGGTCGAGCAGGGCAGCGAACGGCCCGAGCGCGGCGTTCGCTGTCGTGGACTTCGCAGCCGGGTGCGGATGGGTTGGTGCGGCGGCTTCGGCTTTGGTGATCCGGTCGGCGAGGGTGGCGAGGTCGTCCTGGTCCTCCGCTGCCCGCACGGCGGGAAACTCGAGGGTTTCCTCGTTGTTCGCGTGGGTGAGCACGTCGGCCTTGAACGCGGTGAACTTCTCGAGGAACTCCGGTGAGTTCGCGTCGAGCTTCTCCAGGTCGGCGAGGACCTGCTTCGCCTCGTTCTCCTCGGCCATGCGGGCGTCCGCGACCTCGTTCCCACCGGCTATCTGGTGGCGGGTGATCGGGCGGAGCACGAGCTCCTCGGCGGCCTCGTGAACCGCGAGGAGCTCACGCAGCTGGTCGAACGACACCTGCCGGCCGGCGGCCGGCCCGGTCTCGACGGCGTCGAGCAGTGCACTGACCTGTTGATGCTGGCTGATGAGCAGGTCGATCCCGTTGTCGGTCATGGTCGTCGTCTCCTTTGGTCGTCCCTGAAATCGGGCTTCCCGCTTCCGGTCCCGGAATGCGTCGAAGATCGCCTTCGTCGCAGAAATCTGGGGACCGTTCTCGTCAGGACCGGCATGCGCTGAAGCCGAGCCAGAGCTTGTCGTTGCACGGCAGCGACCAGCACTCGCATTACCTGGTGACGATTCCCAGCCGGCCGCGGGGACGGGCTGCCGCGCAGTCACCGCGGCCCAAGCCGATGAGGTCAGCCCGCCGTGTCCTGCAAGACGGCGTAGGCGAACTGCAGGAAGTCGGAGATGGCGGTGCTGGACATGACGAGGGCGGCGAGCCGGGTGAATCGCGGGGCGAAGACGAGCCCGGCAGCGAACCGGTGGCTATCCACTGAGCCAAGCAGAAGGGGCATGTGACCAGCTCCCCGACCGCGCGCTGGGCATGGCTGTCCTTGCGGGGATGCTCGGAGAGCTCCGCATCGCCGGAAGGCTCGTCGTACACGGTGAACGGTGCGTAGCGGAGACGTGACCGCGTCCTTCGAGATGATCCTGGACGTCTTGTGTGTCGCCAGCCCCACCAGAGCCAGATCAAAAGGCGTGACCCGCTCAACGGCCGTGACCCCCAGAGCTCGACCGGCGAGGGCCCGCCGACTCCGTCGCGTAAACACCGAGCACCCCCACAGGTAGCCACCCAGCCGGTGGCCCTTTGCGTTGGACCGGTAGGAGTCACCCTGACGCTGCGCCCATCTGGCCGCCCGGTCTGTCATCACACTCACGGTCCTCGCATGTTCCGCAGCTGCCCGAACTGTCGCTGCGACATAGTCAGTACGTGGGATCGACGCCTGACGCCTAGTGCCGTGCCCACGGACACAACCCCTCAGCCGCCAGCCGCATCGTGACGGTAAGTCCCTGGCCGATCCGTATCGCCCTGCTGGGTGGCAGGGCGTCGAGACTGGTGGGTATAGCCCACATCGAGGACGGTTTCGAGCCAGCCGTCATCGCGGCGGTCGAATGTCTCGTACGCGGCGATGGCGGGCTCCGGCGGCTGCTTCTGTGTGATGAAGGCGGTGGGGTCGACGAGGCCGGTCGCGACCAGGTCGAGCAGCTTCGGGATGTAGCGGCGGTGGTTGCAGTTCCCGAGATTCAGGATCAGGTTCTTGTTCATCGCCGCACCGATCGGGTAGCTGGAGAACCCTGGCGGGTACACGCCGATGATCCCGATCCTGCCTTCGCGACTGCGTCAACTGCCCACCGTGACACCTGGCTCGGCGCGTCGCCCGGCACCCATTGGTCGCATCCGGTGACGCGTCGGGCGCCGCCGCCTTCCGCTCCGCGTCGAACTCCTCTGCTTGGCTGTCGCCGGTTTCGGCGGCTGGGCCGCGGGCCGGGCGCTGCGCGTCGATGCCGACCGCGTCGATAACCCGGTCGACACCGACCCCACCGGTCAGCTTCCGCACCACCTCGACCGGATCATCGACGTTGAAGTCGATCATCTCGGCGTTCTGTTCCCGCGCGGTCGCCAGTCGGGACGCGATCCCGTCGACGATGAGCACCGGCCGGCACCTCGCCGTTTCGCTGACGCGACCGCGAACTGACCGACCACCCCGGCACCCAGCACCAGGACGGTGTCGCCGGTGCCGACCTCGGCTAGCCGCGCCCGAACCAACCGGTCGGGAGGTGTCTGAGACCAGGATCGCTGGTCGTCGCTCACCGAGTCCGGAATCCGGAATCCGGACCAGCGGCGTCATCGCGTACGGGATCCGGGCGTACTCCGCCTCCAGACCATCAACCGGACCGGTGCTCCCCGGACCGCCGAAGAAACTCGTCCCGGCCGACGGGCCGTTCGGGTTCGCGACATCGCACTGCGCGTAGTACCCGGCGCGACAGTACGAGCAGGTGCCACACCCGATCGTGGACGTGACCACATCCCGGTCACCGGGACTGAACCCGCGGCCGCGGACCCGACCTGCTCCACCACGCCGACGGCCTCGTGACCGAGCACCGTCCCGGGCTTCATCCCGGGCATCGTGCCCCGCACCACGTGTAGGTCGGTGCCGCAGATCGCGCTCGCCGTGATCCGGATGACCGCGTCGGTTGGTTGCTCGATCTGCGGGTCGGGAACTTCGTCGAGTCGGATGACACCGATGCCGTGCCACACCACTGCCTTCATGCCGTCAGCTCTCGTCATCGAGTCCGCCAGGTCAGGTGTCTTCCGGGGCAGCGGCAGCCGAATGCAGAGCCCATGAAAAGACACCAAGAACCAGTGCGGGCCGCCACCTCCGTCGCAGCGGCGGTGGGCGGCACGGCTGCGGGCATCGTTGACGCCCATCTGTGCCGATCGGCTCGGCGATGGGTACGGTCGGCCGCAGCGGGCACGGACCGGACACCGATCCAGGGAGTCGATGTGACGTTGATGGATCCGGGCGCATGGTCCGGCAAGGTGTTCACCGGCGAGTGGCGAAGCACGGGCAACACGGCGAAGTCGGTGGAGCCGGCGACCGGCGATGTGCTCGCTGAGGTTGGGATGGCCACCGCCGAGGATCTGAGTACCTCGGCTCGGGCCGCCGCTGATGCTGGCCGCGAGTGGGCGGCACGGCCGTATCAGGAGCGGACCGACGTGCTGCGCCGTGCCGCGCAGCTGCTCGAGGACAACAGGCAACCGGTCGGGGAATGGATCGCGCGTGAAGCCGGCAAGGTAGCCGCGGCCCGGTCGCTGGAGCTTCAGCTCTCGATCGACGAGCTCTGGCAGGCGGCAGCACTGACCGCTGCGCCGCTCGGCGCGCTGCTGCCCAGCACCGACCCGGACCGGCAGAGCATCGCGCGGCGCCACCCACACGGCGTGGTCGCCGTCATCGCGCCGTGGGACTTCCCACTCAACCTGGCGATGCGCTCAGTCGCGCCTGCGCTGGCATGCGGCAACGCCGTCGTACTCAAGCCCGCGTCGGAGACCGTCGTGTGCTGCGGCGTGGTGATCGCGAGGCTGTTCGAGCAGGCCGGCCTGCCCGCTGGTGTGCTGCACATGCTGCCAGGTAAGGGCAGCGAGCTGGGGACCGCGTTCGCGGACGACCCGAACATCGACATGATCTCCTTCACCGGCTCGACCGAAGTTGGGAAGTCGCTCAGCGAGGCAGCCGGCCGCAACGTGAAGAAGTTCGTCGCTGAGCTCGGCGGGAACAACCCGTTCCTCATCCTGGACGACGTGGACGTCTCGGCCGCGGCTCAAGCGGCGGCGTTCGGATGTTTCACTCACCAGGGGCAGATCTGCATGGCGACCGGGCGGGTGCTGGTCGCTGAGTCGATCGCCGAGCAGTTCGTCGGCGAGCTCGCCTCGGCCGCCGACGCGTTGAGCGTGGGTAACCCGTTGGACGATGTGGACCTGGGACCGATCATCAACGACAGCCAAGCGACACACATTGACGAGATCGTGCGGCGCAGCCTCGACGCCGGAGCTCAGCTACGAGCGGGCGGCACTCGCGATGGCCTGTTCTTCCGGCCCACTGTCATCGCCGGGGTGTCCCCCCAGATGGCTGCCTACACCGAGGAGATCTTCGGGCCGGTCGCAGCGGTCACCACCTTCAAGGCTGATGAGGAGGCCATCTCACTCGCCAATGACACTCCCTATGGGCTTGTCGCCGGCGTCCATTCCGGCTCCGTGCAGCGAGCGAAAGGGGTCGGTGAGCAACTGCGAGCAGGCATGGTGCACATCAACGACCAGACCGTGAACGACGAAGTCGTCGCACCGTTCGGCGGGCAAGGTGACTCCGGCGGCGACGGCAGGTTCGGGGCGTTCACGAACCTCGACGAGTTCACTACGTGGAAATGGGTCACCATCCGGGAGACGCAGAGCACACCGCAATGACAGCCACTTCGAGGGACCTTTGAGAACGTTTGAACCTGATTCCAGTTACGCGCGGGTCGCCCTGCAGGCGTTCGGCAATGTTCGCGCAGTCGTACACGGGTGTGCAAAGCAACGGCTTTCGGCTCAGGCCGGTCGGTGAAGGGCCCTGCGGGCACCGGCGGCCAGAGTGCCGATGAGCAGACCGGCGATGCCAGCGAGCCGGGCGTAGTCGCCTGCTGTCGGTGGGGATGGTCGGGTGGGTTGGATCGGCTGGTGGCGGAGGCCGGCGGCGAGCAGTTCGGCGAGGTGGACGGGTGTTCGGCCGGCGTCGGATTGTTCGATCTGGGTGCGGCAGCTGAACCCGTCCGCGAGGACCAGCGTCTGTAGGTCAGCGGCGCGCAGAGCGGGGAGCAGGACGCGTTCGGCGCAGCCGGTGGACACCTCGTAGTGGCCTCGTTCGAACCCGAAGTTCCCAGCCAGCCCGCAGCACCCGGAGTCGAGCACGTCGATGTCGACGCCGGCGGCTTCCAGCACAGCCCGGTCGGGGTCGTATCCCATGATCGCGTGCTGGTGGCAGTGTGTCTGTGCGACTGCTGCACCACCGACATGCGGTGGTTGCCATCCATCGGTGTGGTCGCGGAGCAACTCGGCGAGAGTGACGGTCTGCTCGCGTAGCCGCTGCAGGTTCCGGTTGCCGGGCAGCAGGTCGGTCGCGTCGGACCGGAACACCGCCGTACAGCTCGGTTCGAGGCCGACGATTCGGGTGCCGCGCTCCAAGTGCGGTGCTAGGACGTCGGCCGTCCGCTGCAGAACATGTTTCGCGATGCCGAGCTGCCCGGTGGAGATCCAGGTCAGGCCGCAGCACAGCGGCTGGTCGGGGATCACGACCCGGTAGCCGGCCGCTTCGAGGATCTCGACGGCGGCGTGCCCGACTCCTGGGGTCAGGTGGTTGGTGAACGTGTCCGGCCACAGCACGACATCACCGCGGTCCCCGGTGTCGCTCGGTCCGCGGCCGGTGTACCAGGCCTGCAAGGTCTGCTCGGCGAACAGCGGGATCCGTCGGCGGCGGTCGATGCCGCCGATCGTCGTGATCACATCTCGGATGACACGGGTATGGCTGAGCGCGTTGGTCAGCCGGGGGGCCTGGGACGCGAGCTGCGCGACGGCGGGCAGCCATCCCATCGAATAATGCGACCTGGGTCGTAGCCGGTGGTGGTAGTGGTGGGCGAGGAACTCCGCTTTCATCGTGGCCATGTCGACCTCGACCGGGCAGTCTTTCTTGCA
>DATAVK010000030.1:0-16387 GCA_036267755.1 Mycobacteriales bacterium | reverse complement strand
CCCGGTCGCGGCTCGGACGTCAGTCGGCTGCTCGGTCGTGACGGCCATCAGAATCCCCCATCGCAAGGCATATCGATACTGACATGAACCTTTCACGGACAGAACGATTCTGCAAACGATATAATCGACGAGTGAGTGAACAGCGGTCGTCGCTGGTCGGTCCGGGCTTTCTCATCGCCCAGATCGGGGCGCACGGCGCCGCAATGTTCGCTCGGCTCATCGCGCCACTCGGCATCAACCCCGCGCACGTCGGCGTCCTGCGGGTGGTCGCGGAGCACCCGGGCCGCAGCCAGCAGGCGGTCGCCGACGAGTTCGGGATGCCGGCCAGCCGGATGGTCGCGCTGCTCGACGACCTTGAGAAGCGCGGGCTGATCGAGCGGCGCCGCGGCATGGTCGATAGACGGGTGCACTCGCTGTTTCTCACCGGCGAGGGGCAGATTCTCGTCACCAAGCTGCGTGGCGTCGGCCGCGACGCCGAGAAGACGCTGTTCGCCGCGCTCAGCGCGACCGAGCGCCGGCAGCTGTTCGATCTGCTGCAGCGGGTCGCCGTCGAGCAGGGGCTTCGCGACGGCATCCACCCCGGCTACTCCAAGCTGCCCCCGGAGTCGGGCAACGGGGTGCGGTGCCCATGACCCGGATCCGCGACGCACGAGCGCGACTGCGGCATCGCACGCTCGACCACGTCGAGGTCCCGACCCTGGGCCAGGCGATCGCGGCGGCGGTCACCCCGGACTTCCGGGTCGCGGTGCTGTCGGGACTGCTGGCGATCGGCGGCCTGGTGCTCGCCGGCATCTTCGGGACGCCGCTGCACGGTCGCCACGCGACCTTCCACGGCAAGCTGTTCACGATCGGCGGCGGTGTCGCGTTCCTGGTCTTCGCCGTGATCGCGATCCGCAGTACGGCGAGCGAGATCCACCGGGTGCTCGAGCCGCGGACCGGGCCCAGCCACGCCGGGGTGGTGCGCTGGGCGGTGACGCTCGCCGGCTACGCGATCGTGGCGATCACGGTGCTCGGCGTCCTGCACGTCCCGGTCGGGCATCTGCTGCTCGGTGGGGCGCTGACCGGCGTCATCATCGGCATCGCCGCGCAGCAGGCTTTGGGCAATGTGTTTGCCGGTGTCGTGCTGCTGCTGGCGCGGCCGTTCAACGTCGGTGACGCGATCCGGATCCGGTCCGGCTCGCTGGGCGGCGAGCTCAATGGCGTCGTGGCCGGGATGGGCATGACGTACGTGACGCTCGAGACCACCGACGGACCGCTGTCAGTGCCGAACAGCGGAGTGCTGGCCGCCGTCATCGGGCCGCTTCCGGTGGCAGCCGAGGCCGAGGAGGCCACCGGCCAGACCGGCGACCCGGCACCGGAGGCCGAGGAGTCAGCGCCGGACCCGGCGCAGCCGCGCGACCAAGCGGTGTGATCCCCGCTCAGTCCTCGCTGTCGCTGTCGTCGCTGTCCTTGTCCTCGCTGTCGTCGGTTTCGCTGTCGGTGTCGTCCTTGCTCGCGGACTTGTCGTCCTTGTCGTCGGCGGCCTCGTTGGTCTCGATCGCGTCGGGCAGGTCCTGGACCTCCTGCACCTTGTAGCCGTCCGACTCAGCGTCGCTGCGGTGGTTCTCGCAGATCGGGATCCAGCCCGGACCGTCCTCGCGCACCCCCAGCAACGTCGCGTGCTCGCTCATGTCCTCGCTGTAGTGACACGGTCCGAGGGTGGTGTCGACCATCGCTGCTCGCCTCCGGTTGCTGGGTTCCTCACGACCTACCCACTTAGGAGCCGTTCACCTGTGACCGCGGGTCGATAGGCTGGTCTGCGTCACGGCGGTGGGGCTCGCCATTAACTGTCGCGTTCGCGGCCAACGGTCCCTGTGGGTACGACGCAAGGAGACCGTCGTGACGAGTCCGCTTGGCCGTGAGCCGTTCCGCGACCCCGACATCGATCCTGAGACCGAGGCGCAGCGGGCCGCCCCCTGGCCGCGGCTGCCGATCTCCCATGTCGCGGTCGTCTTCGGCGGCGGCATCGTCGGTGGGCTCGCGCGGTACGGGATCTCTCGCGGCTGGCCCACCCCCGGCTCCGGATTTCCGGCGTCGATCCTCGTCATCAACACCGCCGGGTCCTTCGTGCTCGCGGTGCTCGTGACGGTCCTGGCGATGCGTGCCGCACCGGCGTACCTCCGACCGTTGCTGGGGACCGGGTTCTGCGGCGCGTTCACGACGTTCAGCAGCGTGGTGACCGCCAGCGACCTGCTGCTCGCGCACGGCCACATCGGCATCGCTATCGGCTATCTCGCGGCGAGCGTGGCGGCCGGCTTGGTCGCGGCGTACCTCGGGATGGCACTCGCCGGTCGTGTGCTCGGGGAGTCGTCGTGATCCTCGCTCTCGTGGTTGGAGTCGTCGCCGGGATCGGCGCGGTCGCGCGATACGTGGTCGACCAGGTGGTCTCCCACCGGTACCCCTCGACGTGGCCATGGGGCACCTTCGTCATCAACGTCACGGGTTCGTTCGTCCTCGGATTGGTCACGGGCTTGGCGACCCACCACGGCCTCTCGACCAACGCGAGCGTGGTCCTCGGCACCGGATTCGCCGGCGGCTACACGACCTGGAGCACCCTGATGCTCGAGGCCACGACATTCGCCGACGACGGCCACCACATCCACGCGACAATCACAGTGGCCACAAGCCTGGTGGCCGGCCTAACAGCAGCAGCAATAGGACTTTCCCTAGCCCTCATCTAAGTCGGGCTGGAGACGCTGGGCTCGCGGAAGGGCCGTAAGGTGCGAGCTTGCGAGCGCCAGGCCCGGAGCGAGTCTTGCGTCCCAGCTCGGGCTCAGTGAGAAGGCAACCGAACCACGGTGACGAAGAACTCGTCGATCCGACGCACCACATCGATGAAGCGCTCGAAGTCGACCGGCTTCGTCACGTAGGCGTTGGCGTGCAGGTCGTAGCTGCGCAGCACGTCCTCTTCGGCCTCGGACGTCGTGAGGATGACGACCGGGATGCTCCGCAGCGTCGGGTCTTCCTTGATGGCGGCCAGCACCTCGCGGCCGTCCATCTTCGGCAGGTTGAGGTCGAGCAGGATCAGATCTGGTAGGGGCACATCGGCGTACGGCGGTTCGTGCCGCAGGAAGGACATCGCGTCGACGCCGTTGTTCACCACGTGCAGCCGGTTGTGGACCTTGTAGTCGGTGAAGGCCTCTTGAGTCATCAGCACGTCGCCGGGATCGTCTTCGACAAGAAGGACATCGACGACCCGCACGTTTTCCACGGTCATGACTTCTCCACCGGTAGCGCCGTTCCTGCCTCGAGGGTGGGGGTTCCCTGAGGGTCTGGCCGCACTGTCGCACCACGGACCGGCAAGGTCCAGCGGAACGTCGTTCCCTGTGTCACCGTCGTGTCGAGCCACAGCTCCCCGCCGTGGTACTCCACGATGCGCTTGCACAGCGCCAGCCCGATGCCGGTGCCGGTGTACTCCTCGCGCCCGTGCAGCCGCTGGAAGATGACGAAGATCCGATCGGCGTACTGCGGCTCGATCCCGATCCCGTTGTCCGCGCAGGAGATCTCCCAGAACTCGCCTTCGCGGGTCGAGCCGATGTGGACCTTGGGCGTCTCGTCGCCCCGGAACTTGATGGCATTGCCGATCAGGTTCTGGAACAGCTGGACGAGCAGGGTGCGCTCGCCGCGGACCGTGGGGAGCGGGTCGTGCGTGATGACCGCATCGGCGGTGTCGATGGAGACCGTGAGGTTGCTGACGGCGGTCTCGAAGCAATCCCGCAGCGAGACCTGGGTCATCCCCGCGCTCATCCGGCCGACCCGGGAGAACGCGAGCAGGTCGTTGATCAGCTGCTGCATCCGCTTCGCGCCGTCGACGGCGAAGGCGATGTACTGGTCGGCGCGCTCGTCGAGCTGCCCGGTATAGCGCCGCTCGAGCATCTGGCAGAAGCTCGCCACCTTGCGCAGCGGCTCCTGCAGGTCGTGGGAGGCGACGTAGGCGAACTGCTCGAGGTCGCGGTTGGATCGGGCGAGGTCCTCGGCTTGCCGGGCGAGGGTCAGCCGGGCCGTCTCGATCTCGACCCGGGCTCGCTCTACCTCGGCGAGCTGGCGCACGATCTCGCGGCGCATGCCGTCGACGTCTTCGCCGAGCTGGCGGATCTCGGAAGGTCCTTCCGCGGCGACCTCGTGCTGGAGGTCGCCGTCCGCGACCAACCGGGTCTCGTCGCCGAGGTGTGACAGCGGGTCGACGACCCAGCGCCGCAGCCCGATCCACAGCAGGCCGCCGGCGGCGAGGATTCCGAGTGCTGCGATCAGTACGGCGACGAACAGCAGAGTGGTGCGGACCTTCAGCGCGTTGCTGGCGGAGTTTCGCTTGGCGATCAACGGGTTGACGTAGTTGTTGAACGCCGTCCGGTTGGCGTCGAAAAGCGTCTTGCCCGCGAGCACGCTCTGCGGGGTCACTGACCCGCGGCCCTGGGACGCGATGTGTCGCTGGGTCGGCAGCGCCGACTGTTGGTACCAGCGATCGGTCGCGGCCTCCCAGGTGGTGAGACCCTTCTCGGCGGCCGGGTCCGGCCTCAGCAAGGCCTGCAGCCGAACCAGCTGCTGGTGATAGGCCGCGGTCTTGAAGTGGGTCAGTGGTTGCAACGTGACGGTCGCGCCGGTCAGCGCATACCCGCGGACCGCGGTCTCGGCGTCGAGCTGGGCGATGAACCGCTGGTCGGAGATGTTGATGGCCGTGAAGTACCGATCGATCACCTGGTGCTGTTGATGTCGGACGCTGACGAGCAGCCCGACGGACAGCGCGATGAGGACGATCACGAGCACGCTGAGGCCCGCGAGCAGCCGGCGCAGCCGACGTCGCAGGCTCCAGGCCGACGACACGGTGGGGGCGCCGTCGTCGTCCGTCAGCGTCACGTGTCGCAGCACTCCACGACGAGGACGGCGACGTCGTCGCTGAGTTCCCCACCGTGCAGCTCGCGGGCCCGGGCGATCAGGTGGTCCACCAGCAGGGGGGTTTCGTCGTACGACGGGAAATCGGCGGCGATCACCAGCAGCCGGTCGACGCCGAGCCGCTCCGAGCCCTGACCGATCCGTCCTTCGACCAGCCCGTCGCTGAACAGCATCACCCGCCAGTCGCGCCCGAGCTCGACCATCTGGCTGCCCCAGATGACGTCGGGCAGCATCCCGAGCGCCGGGCCGACCAGATCGTCCGGCAGCTGGATGGGGCCGCCGTCATCGAGCGTCCGCAACATCAGGGGGACCGGGTGGCCGGCCAGGAACAGCCGGCCGCGTTCGCGTGACGGCTCGACCACGAGCATGCACAGGGTCGCGAAGACCTCGTCGAACCGGCGTTCGCCGACCAGCACCCGGTCGAGCGTCGGAAGCAGGTCGTCGAGGTCGACGCCGGCGAGCACCAGGGTGCGCCAGGCGATCCGCAGCGCGACGCCGAGCGCGGCCTCGTCGGGGCCGTGGCCGCTGACGTCGCCGACCAGGATGAACAGCTGGTGGTCCGCGATCTCGACGACGTCGAAGAAGTCGCCGCCCAGGACGCCGTCACGCCCGGAGCGGTAGCGGGTGGTGATGCGCAGCCGGGGGTCGTCGGTGACCGGGTGCGGCAGCAGGCCGCGCTCGAGCCGGGTGTTCTCGGCCTCGCGCAGCTCGCTCGCGTAGAGCCGCCGCAGCTGCTCGTCGGCGCGTTTGCGTTCTACGGCGTACCGGATGGATCGGACCAGGAGCTCGCCGTCGACCTGCCCTTTGACCAGGTAGTCCTGGGCGCCGGCGGCGACCGCATCGGTGCCGCTGTGTTCGTCGGCGAGGCCGGTCAGGACCAGTACGGCGGTGTCGGCGTGGTCCTCGAGGACGCTGCGCAGCGCGTCGAGACCGCTGGCGTCAGGCAGCCCCAGGTCCATCAGGACACAGTCGAAGGTCGTCTCGGCCAGCGCCCCCTTCGCCTCGCCCAGCGAACGGGCCCAGGTGACCTCCTGGGTGTCGGCGATCTCGCTGAGCAGCTCACGGACCAGAAAAGCGTCGCCCTCGTCGTCCTCCACCAGCAGCAGCCGGTGAGCGGCGGGGGCCCCCACCCCGACCGCGGAACTCTGGACCACACACCCTCCCCAGCCCCCGAAGATCACAACTGTATCTAGGACTTCGCGCTCAGCGTGCGCCTGCCGTGCGCTTGCGGGGCGCTTGCAGCGCGCTTGTGGCGCGCTTGTGGTGCCGCCGGGCGGCGGCATTCGGGTGATCCGATCGGCCCAACTGAACGCCGGTGGGTATGTCGACGTGATCATGGAACGGGGGTGAAAGGCGCCAATGGCTGGCTCCGATCAGGCACGCGGACGTCGAGCGCTGATGCGCCGGCGGCCGGCTGCTGCCGCGCGCTCGAAGGCCCAGGCATCGAGTGCGTCGAGCTCGTCGAGCCCTGCGTCAGGTCCGCCGGAGCCGTGGGGGCCGCCGGATCTGCCGTACCTGCCGCGCCCTCGGCCGTCGATCGAGGAGCCACTGCCGGAGCCCGCGAACCCGGACGTCGACTTCGTGTGCTCGGTATGCCGCCGCGAGATCGCGCTCTCGGAGCGGTCCCGGATCGCCCCCTCAAAATGCCGCGCCTGCCTCTGACCCGCTAGGACCCCGGCCGCCCCTTTTTCTCCGCGATCATGACGTTAGTCACGCACTAACGTCATGATCGCGGCCGAAACGCGTCACTAACGTCATGATCGCGGCGGCGGCGGGTGGTGGGGCGGCCCTCTGCATACACAGGTTCGGGTACGACGTGAACCGTCCACAGGTGCGCCGTTGTGGCCCGCCAGCCACCAGCCACGCCATAACCCTGGCCGGATGTTGCCTGTCCTCCCGACGTCCAGAACGCTCCTGGTGGTTTCGGGTCAGCTGAGCCATCAGGAGATCACGGCGCGACTGCGCGATGGCGCCGCGGTCGCGCTGTTCCGCGGTGTCGTCGTTGATGCGAGCGCCGCGGCGGCTCAGTCGGCCCGGTTCCGCGCTGCTGTAGCCAGCCAAGGGCCCGAGGCTGTCCTGTGCCCCCCGTCTTCCGCCGTACAGCTGGGAATCCCGTGGCTCCCGCCCACCTGGTCGGCGCCCGACGCCACCGTGCATGTCGCCGTTCCGCGCGAGGTGACCCGCCGGCACCGACGGGGGCTGCGGATTCATCACGCGGCGCTGGCCCCTGAGGACGTCGTGACCGTAAACGGCATTCGCACCGTCGGGGTCGGTCGCACGCTTGCCGACCTCGCTCGCGACCCGCGTCAACCGAGACTTCAGGTGGTGCAGCTCATCGACGGGGCGCTTCGGCGCGGGCTCGTCACGCCCGACCTGCTCCAAGACGCCCTGACCCGGCTCATCGGGATGCGTCTCGTCAGCCGGTCGCGGGAACTGTTCGACCTGTCACGGTGCGGTGTCGACTCGCCGAAGGAGACGGAGCTGCGGCTCGCACTCTGGGACGGCGGAGTGACCGGCCTGGTGACCGACATCCACCTCCGCGACTACGACGGCACGGTCCTCGCGCGTGGGGATCTGGCGGATCCTCGCCGGCTGCTGTGGGGCGAGTACGACGGGTTCGACACGCACACCGAGCGGTCGGTGTTCGGCAGCGATCGAGCGGGCGACCGATGGCTGGAGCGTCGTGGCTGGCACGTGATGCGGTTCAGCCAGGCGGACCTGGCGCGACCGCAACGACTGGCCCGGGAATGGTTGACGGCATGGGCGAACGCGCCTGCGAGGATCGCCGCCATGGCGTCGAGTCGGTCGCCGGAGGTCGACGCCGCCCGGCGCGCTCTCGGGCTGCCTGACTAGCCACCTTTTCCTCGGCGATCATGACGTTAGTCACGCACTAACGTCATGATCGCGGCCGAAACGCGACACTAACGGCATGATCGCGGAGCAGGGGCGGCGCTCGGTTACCGATACCGTCGCGGTTGTGATCAAGCCGTTGTCCCCACTCGCCCTGCACCGGCGCCGGCGGGATGCCTACCGCCACCTCGAGCGCGAGCAGCAGATCGCCCTCGTCAGCTGGACGGCGTTCACCGGGACGTTCGCGGCGGTGCGCGCGCTGACGTACGCGATCCGCGCCGACGTCGGGCCGTTCCGCAACATCTCGCTGGGCGGCGAGCACATCCATCACTACATGTGGGGGATCGCGCTGCTCGGCGCATCGGGCGGCGCCGCGCTGTCGATCCCGCCCTCGCACAAGTCCACGACCACACTGGCGACGGCGTACGGCGCAGGAGCGGCTCTCATCGTGGACGAGTTCGCGTTGCTGCTCGACCTGCAGGATGTGTACTGGGCCAGGCAGGGTCGGGTGAGCATCGACGTCGGCGTCGGCGTCATCTCGGTGGTCGGTAGCTACCTCGCCGCGATCCCGTTCTGGCACCATTTGGCCCGGCCGGCGCGAGAGATCGCATAGCGTCTACGCATGGAAGAGTCTGTCGCCACCGAGGTTGTCGAGTTGCTGCGGGCGCGGGATTTCTTCGCGCATGTGAACCGGCGCGCCGGTGTCTACAGCGTCGGAGTGCGGTTGGTGATCCCCGGCGGCCGCGAAGTCATCTGGGACAACGACGGCGCGTCCGGCCTCGAGGCCATGGTGTTGCTGGACGGCGACCTGGTCGGGTTCGTGCCGCAGATCGCCAACAGCGACGACCTCTCGGCTGCACAGGTCGCCGAGATCATCGCCTCGACGGACTACGACGCGCCGCCCGCGCCCTCCACCCGACCGTCGCTGTCGGACCATGTCTCGCCGGAGACTGGAGTGGCACCCCCGGCACCCGGTACGTCGGAAGCGTCGGCAGCTGCCTCGGGTCGTGCAGCGGACGAGGCGGCGCGGTCACATCGCGACGGCCCTGGCGGTGCGGGTCCGACCTCTGCCGAGAAGCACCACTGGACCGATCGGCTGCACCGCCCCCGCTGACTCGGCCGGATGCGGGGGCGGCGTTGCTTAGTGTCCGGCCCAGGGGGCAGACTCGAAGCATGTTCCGTCGCCTTGCCCGACCACTGCTGGGCCTTGCCTTCGTCAGCTCCGGCGCCGAAGCGCTGCGTGACATCGACCGCCGCGCCGAACGCGCGAGCGGGTACGGCGTTGCCCAGCCCGTCACGGTCTCCCGCGCGGTCGCCGGCACGCAGATCGGCGCCGGGCTGCTGCTGGCGCTGGGCAAGTTCCCGCGGCTGAGCGCGCTGGCACTCGCGGTCACGGTGATCCCGGAGGCAGCGACCGGCCACGCCTTCTGGTCCGAGAAGGACAGCGAGGCCAAGTCCGAGCAGCGCTCGCTGTTCGCCCGCGACCTCGGCCTGCTCGGTGGCCTGCTCGTTGCGGTTGCCGACACCGGCGGCCGCGAGTCGGTCCCGCACCGGGCCCGCCGAGCCTCTCGTGACGCCAAGAAGGCCGCCCGCAAGCAGGCGAAGCACGCGCAGAAGAACGCCCACAAGCAGGTCCAGCGCATCAGCTGACCAGCCAACCCCGGCAGCTCAGCGCGTTGAGCGGCTCTCGACCAGCACCTTGAGCCGCTGCAGCGTCGTCTCGATCGACGCGTGGTTCCGCGCCGGGATTCCGCCGCGCTCATAGATCAGAGCCGCCGGAGCGCCGGCATAGTCGAAGGTCTCGGTCACCCGCGTGGCATGACCCTCGGCCGCCAGTTCGTACCGCCAGATGTGCCGCGCGAAATGCCGCCACGCGATCCGCCGGTCCTCGTCGTACTCCACGACCCGATTCCGGGTCAGGTACGGCGCACCGATCCGCATCCGCATCGCGAAGTGCGCGCCCAGGTACAGCCGGGGCGGGCCGCTCAGCTTGGCCTTGACGCTGCCCGACCCGTCGAACAGGCCGTGCTGCCCCGGGTCGGCGAGTACGTCGAAAACGGTCGCCGGCGCCGCGTCGATGACGATGTCCGAGCTGACCTGGCGTGCCATGAAGATCAAGCCTAGTCAGGCGTCCCGGTCGCTCAGCGGCTCCCCGTGCAGCCTGACGTCACGATCGTGCTCGGTGAAGCCGAGCCGTTCATAGAGGTGCACCGCCACGGCATTCGACTCGTCGACATAGAGCATCGCGGTGCCCAGCCCCGCCGCTTGCAAGTGACGCAGCCCCTGCAGCGTCAGGGCCGGGCCGAGCCGCTGCCCCTGCATCGACGGGTCGACCCCGACGACGTACACCTCACCGAGCGCCGGCTCGCTGTTGGTCGCCGGGTGGACCTTGGTCCAGTGGAAGCCCACCACCCGACCGTCCCGCTCGGCGAGGAAGAAGCCGAGCGGATCGAACCAGCTCTCCGCCTCGCGCTCCGTCACATCGTCGAGGGTCCAGCCGGACTGGTCCGGGTGGTCGGCGAACGCGCGGTTGTTGACCTCGAGCCACGCCGCCTCGTCCTGGCCGGGCACGAAGGTGCGCACGGTCACGCCGTCCGGCCACACCGGCTCATCGAGCGACCCGTCGAGCGGTCGTCGGAGCTGGAGCAGCACCCGGTCGGAGTGGAAGCCGGTTGACTCGGCGAGCTGCCGCACCGGTGAGCGCGAGCCGTGCGCCCACAGCTCGATCGGACCAGCCGCGGTCCGTCGT
Source organism: Mycobacteriales bacterium (assembly GCA_036267755.1). Taxonomy (GTDB): domain Bacteria; phylum Actinomycetota; class Actinomycetes; order JAFAQI01; family JAFAQI01; genus DATAVK01. Next base: position 5,859 of record DATAVK010000030.1, on the reverse strand, counting down.
ACCTGGCTGAGCAGCTCCCGAGCCCCGTCGTTGCCGAGCGCCTCGGGCCGTAGCGCCAGCTCGACCTCCGAGTCGCCACGAGAGCCGCGCGTGCTGTCGACGTGGGCATAGCCGAGCAGCTCGTCCGGCTCGCTGTCGATCCACAGCAGCAGGTGTTGCGACCCCGCGACCGGGTGCCGCAGCCGGAGCATCGTCGCGTCGGACAGCGGCCGCGCGCCGTCCCGCGCGGTCACGGCATCGACGAGGACGAGGACGGCAGCGACTCGGTCGTCGCTGAGCTGATCGGTGGTCTCGACGCGCACGCCCGTGAGCCTACGGACGCCCGCCCCGTCGAGTTGTCAGCGCGTGGTCGGGCTCTAGCCCACTGTGCTGCTGACAGGTACGTCGATCGCGTCGGAAACCGACACCTCTGTGGCGTCCTCGGGCAACGCCACCAACGGCTGGGCAACGAACTTGTAGCCGACGTTGCGCACGGTGCCGATCAGCGCCTCGCGGTCCGGTCCGAGCTTGGCGCGCAGTCGGCGGACGTGGACGTCGACGGTGCGGGTGCCACCGAAGTAGTCGTAGCCCCAGACCTCCTGCAGCAGCTGCGCCCGGGTGAACACCCGGCCGGGGTGCTGCGCCAGGAACTTCAGCAGCTCGAACTCCTTGAACGTCAGGTCGAGCATCCGGCCGCCGAGCTTGGCCTGGTACGTCGCCTCGTCGATGCTCAGGTCGCCGGAGCGGATCTCCTCGGTCGTCGTCGCGTCGCGGGCCGCGGCGGCGCGGCCGAGGTGCAACCGCAACCGCGCCTCGATCTCACCCGGCCCGGCCGTGTCGAGCACGATGTCGTCGAGGCCCCAGTCGGCGGCGACGGCGGCGAGGCCACCCTCACAGACCACGGCGACGAGCGGCGACGAGGTTCCCGTCGTACGCAGCAGCCGGCAGGTCTGCCGGGCGCCGGCCAGCTCACGCCGGGCGTCGAGCAGGATCAGGTCGCTGGGCGGGGCGTCGAGCAACGGCGCCGCTTCCAGCGGGAGCACGCGGACGACGTGACCGAGAAGCGCGAGGCTCGGCAGGACGTCGGACGAGGTGCCGGAGGCGCTCGTCAGCAGAAGCAGGCTGGCCATGGGTCCTCCTGTGCGGCTAGGGCCGCGATATGTCCATCAAGGGCATTCAATCGCCGGCCACACAGGAAACGGGTCACGACACGCACCCATCCCCCAGGGGGGCGGCGCTGCCCTGACCCGACTAGTGAAGGATAGCGCAGTGCCTGCCACGTCTTCAGCCGCACTCGGCCATGCCGAGGTGCTGACGGCGGCCGATGGTGTCCGCCTGGCGGCGGTCCACGTGGAGGGTCCGGATCCGATCCGGAAGCTGGCCGTCGTGGTGGCGCACGGCTTCACCGGATCGACCCGCCGTACCGGTGTGAGGGCGGTCGTCGAAGCCTTGTCCCGCTACGCCGGAGTCGTCGCGTTCGACTTCCGCGGACACGGTCGCTCGGAGGGTCATTCGACGGTCGGTGACTTGGAAGTGCTCGATCTCGAGGCGGCGGTCGGGCTCGCCCGCGACCTCGGGTACGACGACGTCGTCACCTGTGGCTGGTCGATGGGCGGCAGTGTCGTGTTGCGGCACGCGGCGCTGCACGGTGGTGTCGAGGCGGTCGTGAGTGTGTCGGCGCTGTCGCGCTGGTTCTACCGCGACACCGCACCGATGCGGCGGGTGCACTGGGCGATCGAGACCCGGCTGGGGCGTTTCGTCGCGCGGCGGGCGTTCGGCACCCGGATCTCCGCGGCAGGTTGGGATCCGACCCCGGAAGCGCCGGTCGAGGTGGTCGGGCGGATCAGCCCGATCCCGGTGCTGTTCGTGCATGGCGACCAGGACCACTACTTCCCGCTCGAGCACCCGGAGGCGTTGTTCGCGGCGGCGCGGGAGCCGAAGGAGCTGTGGCTGGTCGAGGGGTTCGGCCACGCCGAGAGCGCCGCCGGGCCTGAGCTGCTCGACCGGATCGGCGCGCATCTCGCTTCGCTCGTGGCCCGCGGGCCCGGCCATGTTGCTAGTCCCGGCCCTGGCCGGTCCGGCTAGTGGCGACCGGGACGCTGCGCTACTGGGCGGCGGCGCGGGCCGCGGCGGGCGTCGACAACGAGCGGTACGACGGCACCACCCTCGCCGACGTCATCGCGGCGGCGAAGGCGACACACGGCGAGCCGCTCGCGAAGTTGCTCGACCGGTGCCAGTTCGTGGTCGACGATGCACACATCGGCGGCCGTCCGCATGACACGGTGACGCTCACCGAGGGCGGCACCGTCGAGGTGCTGCCTCCATTCGCGGGAGGCTGACGTGGTCAAGCGGCTGCTGTTCCTGCTCGTGCTGTTCCTCGTCGTCGTACTCGTAGTGCTCGACCGGGTCGGCGCCGTGGTCGCGTCGCAGGTGCTGGCCTCGAAGATCAAGACCGACGAGCACCTGGCGCAGCGGCCCGACGTGAGCATCGGCGGCTTCCCGTTCCTCACCCAGGCGATCGAGGGCAAGTACTCCGACGTCAAGGTGACGGTGCACGACCTGTCGCTGAACCGGCTCGACGTGTCGACGTTCAAGGTGCAGCTGCACGGGGCGCACATCAAGCTCGGGGCGGCGCTGCACGGGAACGTCCATCGGGTGCCGGTCGACCGGGCCGACGGGCAGGCGACGATCACGTATGCCGCGATGGACGCCTATCTGAAGCCGAAGCATCTGCGGGTCAGCCCGGGGGCGAACGGTCAGTTGAAGGTCACCGGCGCGGTGACGATTGCCGGGCACGAGCTGACGGCGTCAGGCACGGGTACGGCGACATTGGCGCACAACGTCATCGACGTACACGTCCATCAGATCTCCGCCGGAGTGGGCACGCACGTCGGGCATCTGTCGCTCGCGCAACGGATCAACTTCTCGCTGCCGCTGACCGGGTTGCCCTTCCAGATCTCGTTAGGGTCGGTCAAGGCGACCTCGGACGGCATCGTGGCGTCAGGGAGTGCAACGAACCTGGTCCTCGGCACCGACTAACAACACGCATGGCCCATTGGTGCGCCTATAGCAACATCAATGGGCCATGCGTGCGCCTATAGCAACACCAATGGGCCATGCGTGTGGGTGAGCTACTGGCCGGGGGAGCCGGCGCCGATCTCCTCCATCGCGGCATCGCCCGCACCGGCCAGGCCGGCCTCTCGCTCGTGCGCAGGCGTGTCACCAACAGGCGACTCGTACGCCGGGGTGCCACGCAGCCACGAGAACACCGCGCCCAGGAAGCAGCAGAAGGCCGCCATCAGGAACGCCAGGTGCAGCCCGTGACCGAACGGCCCCGAGATCATGTTCGGGAAGAAGCCGCGCCCGGTCAGGAACGCGTAGTGCGCCGCCGACACGTGCGCCGCGGCCGCCGACGGCAGCAGCTGCTGGATCGGGTTGAAGCCCAGGAACGCCGAGAACAGCGACCCGATCGGCGGCAGGTTCGCCACCGAGTGGGCCTGCGCCGCCGGCACCCCCTGCGCGGTCAGCCCGTGGAACAACGCCGAAGGCAACCGCGCCGCCAACCCAAGAGTGATGACCGTGAAGAACACACCGATCGACAGCACGCTCGCGGAGTTCTGGAACGTGTTGAGCATCCCGGCACCCGCACCGCGCTGATCGAGCGGCAGCGAGTTCATGACACCCGCGGTGTTCGGGGCGAAGAACAGCCCCATCGACGCGCCCACCAGCACGAGCAGAATCGCAAACGCCGGATAGGGGAAGTTCATCGGCAGCAGATCGAAGAGCAGGAACGCGACACCGGTCAGGAAGACGCCGAAGGTCGCGAACGGCCGCTGCCCGAACCGGTCGGAGAGCTTGCCCGCCAACGGCCCTGCGATCAGGAAGCCGACGGTCAGCGGCACCATGTAGATGCCCGCCCACAGCGGCGTCCGCTCGAAGCTGTAGCCGTGCTCCGGCAGCCAGATTCCCTGCAGCCAGATGATCAGCATGAACTGCAGCCCGCCTCGAGCCAGCGCCGCGAGCAGCCCGGTGAGGTTGCCCATCGCGAACGCCCGGTTCTTGAACAGCTGCAGCCGGAACATCGGGTCCTTCGTGTGGACCTCGATGAACACGAACAGGATCAGTACGGCGAGTCCGCCGAAGAGGCAGATCAGCACGAACGGCTTGGTCCACCCCATGGTGTGTCCGCCGTACGGGTTGAGGCCGTAGACGATCCCGGTGAGGATCCCGATCAGCCCGATCGCGAACGTCGCGTTGCCCCACCAGTCGATTCGAGACTCGGTACGACGGCCGTTGTCGTGCAGCTTGAGGTACGACCAGATCGTCCCGAACGCGCCGATCGGCACCGACACCAGGAACACCAGGTGCCACGCGACGGGAGCCAGCACGCCGCCCAGAATCAGACCCAGGAACGAGCCGCCGACCGCCGCGACACCGTTGATGCCGAGCGCCAGCCCGCGCTCGTTCGACGGGAAGGCATCGGTGAGGATCGCCGAGGAGTTCGCGAACAGGAACGCGCCACCCACGCCCTGGCCGAGCCGCATCAGGATGATCCACAGCGCGCCGTGGGTGCCGTGCATCCAGGTCACGGCCAGCAGGATCGAGAAGGCCGTGAAGATGGCGAAGCCGAGGTTGAACATCTTGACCCGGCCGAACATGTCGCCGACCCGGCCAAGGCTCACCACCAGCACGGACGTCACCAGCAGGAAGCCCATCAGCATCCACAAGAAGTACGACGTGTTGCCCGGCGCCAGCGGGTCGAGCTTGATGCCGCGGAAGATGTCCGGCAGCGCGATCAGCAGGATCGACTGGTTGATCGTCGCCAGGAGGACACCGATCGTGGTGTTCGAGAGCGCGATCCACTTGTAAGGAATCCGGCCCTCTGGCGGGGCGATGGTCGTGGCGGCAGTGGCTGACACAAATGCTCCGTACGTCGTTGCGAGTCCAGGCAGGCGCGAGCGCCCCGCTAAAGTCCTTACCCTACGCAACTAAATCTACTCGGGCCGTATTCCCGCCATGGAACTGCCACGTGGCCAGCAGGTAACGTGGCAATGTGAATCTTCCCCGGCTCCCGCTCTGGAGCCGCCGCGCGGTCGATCTGTGCCGCGTCACCACCTGCCTCTGTCACTCCTGACGCGCTGACCCGGGCCGCCCCAAAGCGCGGCCGACCCAGTTGCCGATCAGTCAGGAGCCCCACATGTACCTCGACCCTCGCGGGCCGCGCGTGGTCGCCACGATCACCCTGATCGTGCTCGCCGTGGCGCTCGCGACGTCGAACGGCTGGGTCGTCGCCGCCCAGGGCGTGGTCTTCGGGATCGGCGCCCTCTGGGGTGTCCAGGCATCGCCGTACTCCCAGTTCTTCAAGCGGGTCGTGCGGCCTCGGCTGGCCCCGCCGACCGAGCTCGAGCCGCCTGGACCCCCACGCTTCGCCCAGGCGGTCGGGTTCGGCTTCGCGGTCCTCGGCGCCGTCGGCTACCTGACCGGCGTCACACCGCTCGGGATCGTCGCCACGGCGTTCGCGACGCTGGCCGCGTTCCTCAACGCGGCGTTCGGCTACTGCCTGGGCTGCGAGGTCCAGCTGCGAATCGCGAAGCTGCTCGGCCGGCCGGCGGTCTGCCGGGTCCCGGTCGACGCCGCAATGTTCGCGAACGCCGGCGACAGCACAAGCACCACCCGCACACCCGTCACCACCCCCTGAACTCATCCACCCTGCACAACCCAACAAGGAGATCCGATGGCTCGCAACGACGTACTCGTCGACGCCGACTGGGTCGAGCAACACCTCGACGACCCCAAGGTCGTTCTGGTGGAGGTCGACGAGGACACCGCCGCCTACGACAAGAACCACATCAAGGGCGCCGTGCGCCTGGACTGGAAGGC
>DATAVK010000029.1:0-50383 GCA_036267755.1 Mycobacteriales bacterium | reverse complement strand
CTTTGCCACGACCGAACGCGCCCGACAAGGGGTAGATCCGCCCTTTCTTCGGGATGCTGCGATGGGTTCGATGATTGTGGGTACGGCGAACCGTCGTACCCACGACTGTCCGGCAGCCCGCCGTCCGGCACGATGGAGGACCCCTGATGACCCTTCCCGACGTGGTGTCGCCCGAGGAGTGGCTCGCAGCCCGCCGGCAGCTCCTGGCTCGCGAGAAGGAGCTCACCCGGCTCCGTGACGCGCTGAACGCCGACCGGCGACGGCTGCCGATGGTGAGGGTCGAGAAGGACTACCGGTTCCGGGGTCCGGACGGCGAGATCGGCCTGGCGGACATGTTCGGGGACAGCCGCCAGCTCGTGCTGCAGCACTTCATGTTCGATCCCAGCTGGGACGCCGGTTGCTCGAGCTTCAGCGCCGGCGTCGACGAGATGAGCGACGGCCTGCTCAAGCACCTGCGCGCCCGGGACACCGCTTTCGCCGCGGTGTCGCGTGCGCCGTACGAGAAGATCGCCCGGTATCGCGCCTCGAAGGGCTGGACCATCGACTGGTACTCGTCGTTCGGCAGTGACTTCAACTACGACTTCCACGTCAGCATCGACCGCGAGGTCGCGCCGGTGATGTTCAACTACCGCGAGGCCGACGAGCTCGAACAGGCCGGCTTCGACTGGATCCTGGAAGGCCCGAGCGAGCAGCCGGGAGTCAGCTTCTTCCTGCGCGACGGCGACGAGGTCTTTCACACCTACTCGACGTTCGCCCGCGGGACCGAAGAGCTCGGCGGCGCGTACAACATGCTGGACCTGACGGCGCTCGGCCGGCAGGAGGACTGGGAAGAGCCGAAGGGGCGCTCGGAGGCACCGCACGAGGCGTCGCCTGACTTCGCTGAGTGACTTGGGAGCGCGCGGACCCGATCGTTCACCTGAGGTTCGACTGTTGGTGGCAATCGGTTGACGGAGGCGTCATGGCCGATCGTTAGACCAACGGTCATGCAGATTCTCCGGAATGGCTCAGCCACGCCTACACCCCGCCAGCCGCGTCGGACATTGCGGCGAAATCGGACCGCGCTGGTTCTCGCCGGCGCGGCCGTCCTGGTCGGTTCGACGGCCGCCGCCATGCCCGCCGTCGCATCGGCCGCGCATGGGTCACCCAAGAACCTGACGATCAGCAGCACCGGCCTCAAGCCGGGCCAGGTGAAGCACGTCTGGCTGATCATCCTGGAGAACAAGTCCTACGACGCGACGTTCACCGGGCTCAACCAGAACAGCTACCTGTGGAAGACGTTGCCCAAACAGGGGGTGCTGCTGAAGAACTACTACGGCACCGGGCACTCGAGCATGGACAACTACCTGTCGATGGTCTCCGGTCAGGCGCCCGAGGAAGACACCCAGAGCGACTGCAGCGTGGAGAACACGAACTTCTCGAGCAACGCCGGGATCGTCACCAAGGGCGGGTCGCTGAAGAACAACCCGAACTACGGCCAGGCCGCCTCGGCCGCGAACGCCGCCCAGCCCTCTGGCGCGAACGCACCCAACGGCGCCAACGGCTGCACCTACCCCAAGGACGTGCCGACGCTGTTCAACCAGCTCGACGCGGCCGGCAAGACCTGGAAGGGCTACGCGCAGGATCTCGGTGGGGCGCAGGCGGCCGGCTCGTCCTCGTTCCAGGCCGACACCGTGCCCGGGCGTGACGACGCGGTCTGCGGTGGCCCCGGGTCGACGGCCAACAACCCGGACACCGACCCGACGTTCCTCTCCAGCAACCTGCCGAGCGGGGTGACCAGCTTCACCGGCGCCCAGCCCAACGACCAGTACGTCGCGAAGCACTTCCCCTTCCCGTGGTTCCACTCACTCACCGGGGGCGTCACCTCGGGCGGTACGACGCCCGGGCTCACCACGCCGGCGCAAGGCGGAAGCGACTGCGACACCGCGCACATCGCGAACCTCGACAACCCGCAGACCGGCCTGTTCCACGACCTGCAGAAGTCCTCAACCACCCCGGCCTTCTCCTGGGTCACCCCGGACAACTGCAGCGACGCGCACGACGCGATCTGCAAGGGCAACAACCTCTCGGGTTCCTTCACCGCCTCGGGCCAGCCGATCTACCAGACCCCGACGCCCGACCCGGAGACCACGACGCCCAAGAACTTCACCGGCGGCCTCTACGCCTCGGACCTGTTCCTCGAGTACTACATCCCGATGATCGAGAAGTCGCCCGCGTTCAAGGACGGTGGCCTGATCGACGTCACGTTCGACGAGGGCAACCCGCCGTTCACCTACAGCGGCAACAGCTTCAACAACGCCAACGCATACGGCCCGACGCTGGGTGACGAGCCGAACGCGACTGCCGGCATCACGGCGGACGCCGCCGGACAGAACATCAACGGACACAACGTCCACACCGAGCCGACCGGTCCGAACTCCACGCTCGGCACCGACACCAAGGGCGACCAGCTCTACCCCGGCCCGGGCAACAACTCCTTCATCGACCGGCCACCGGTTTGCACGTCGACCAGCCCGAACGTCCCGAGCGACTGCGTGCCCGGCATCGTCCGCGGCGGGTCCGGCACCAGCCCAGGCACCCGGACCGACGGCGTCGCAGGCAATAGCTCGTCGAGCTTCATCGAGGACAAGTCGATCCTGGCCGACGACACCGGTCGCCAGGTGACCGACACGGTGGACTCCCCGGATCCGCTACCGGCCAGCACCTTCGTCGGCGCCGTGACGGACACCGGCCCGGACTTCCCGACCACCAACACCGGGCAGGTCACCAACGGGTCGTTCCAGCTCGTCGACCAGAGCGGCACGCCGGTCACGCCGACCGGCCCGGTCTCGAGCATCACGCTCAGCGCTGAGGGTGATCCGGGCAACCTGGCGCCGGGGCAGACCGCCGACCCGCTGTGGGACGCCACCCACCCGACGCCGGGTGGTGGCGACACGGGCAGCGTGCTGATCAGCCCGCTGATCCGTCCTGGCAGCGTCAGCAAGACCTTCTACAACCACTACAGCTGGCTCGCCACCATGGAGGACATCTTCCAGGTCTCGAACGGCCACGACCACACCGCGCTTCCCGCCGGAACCGTCTCGGGCGGCCTCGACGGTCAGGGCCACCTCGGGTACGCCGCGCAGCCCGGCCTCGCGCCGTTCGGGCCGGACGTGTTCAACAACGCCGGGCATGGCGGCTACGCCGCCAGCTCGTCGCACCGCAGTGGCGGGGCCGCGTGGCTGCCGGAGTCGACCGGAGGCGGCATCGCCGCCTTGGTCGCGGCCGGGCTGCCGATCTGGTTCCGCCGTGGCCGACGGAGCACGGCGTCCCGTCCGGTGCCCGCCACGTGAGGTCTCGACGCAGGTGGGGACTGGTGGCCATGGCGGCCACCGTCCTCGCCTCGGGCGCGCTGGGCGTCGGGATCGCGGCCGCACTGGCCGGCGGCGGCTCGGGGCACGCAGCTAGTTCGGCGGGGCGCTATGGCGCCCTGCCGAGCTTTTTGCCGACCCCATCGGTGCGTACCGACGCGATAGTGACCGGCACCGTCCGTCACCCGGGTCTTACGTCGCAGGGTGACGCCGTACACGCAGTCCTCCCTAACGGCAGGTTCGTGCGCGTCACGGTCAGCGGACCGGAGACTCCCGGCGAGGGGCTGCCGTTCCAGGCCGACGCGGACACCGCCACGTGGACGGTCACGCTGTCCGATGCCTCGAAACCGGTGCCGATCTCGACCAAGGCGTTCAGCGCCATCGACTCCTTAGGCAAGATCTACCGGCCCCAGCTCGTTCCCGGCCAGCCACGTCCCCCCGCCGTACTCCGTCCAGGCCACACGGCGCGCTTCGAGCTGCGGGTTGTCATGCGCGTGGGCGAGGGAGACATGCGGTGGGCGCCGCTGCACAACGACCTGCTCGCGACCTGGGACTTCGTGGTCGAGAACGACTGACGCGGCAGGGATCTACTAGGCTGGATCTCGAAGGGGAGTAACCCCAACGGCAGGTTGTCGACATACTGGTGCGCCTCGCGCCCGGCACCTGAGTCCGGTCCGATGGGCCGGGTGGGCCAGACCTTCGACCAGGCAGAGCGCTGCCGAGGTCGAGGCCACCCTTCGACCCGGACAGCGGGACTGCCGGAGGCTTCGGCGTGAACCTGGTCACGGTCGCCACCGTCTTCGCGGTGATCTTCCTCGCCGAACTGCCCGACAAGAGCCTGTTCGCCTCGCTCGTGCTCAGCACGCGCTACCGCGCGATCTGGGTGTGGGTCGGCGTCAGCGCCGCGTTCATCGTCCACGTCACCATCGCCGTCACCGCCGGCCACTTCCTCACCCTGCTGCCGCACCGGGCCGTCGAGGCGGTGGTCGCGGCGCTGTTCACCATCGGTGCCGTGATCCTGCTACTGCCGGAGCGATCCACGGCTGAGGACGAACCGGTCGTGGAGACGGCGGCAGTCACCAGCGTCCCGGCTGCCATCCTCACCAGTTTCGCGGTCGTGTTCGTCGGCGAGTGGGGTGATCTGACCCAGATCGCCACTGCGAACCTCGCCGCGAAGTACGACGATCCGATCTCCGTCGGCGTCGGCGCCGCGCTTGGTCTGGTCGCGGTGGCCGGCCTGGCGACCGCCGTGGGAAGCAACCTGCTGCGGGTCGTGCCGATGCACGTGGTGCGCCGGATGGCCGGCCTGATCCTCGCCGGGTTCGCGGTGTTCACCGTCGTTCAGCTGCTGCGCTGATCGCCGGACTGGCTCGTTCCGAGGCAGCGCGATTCCAGTTTTCCGATTGATCCGCCGATGACGGATTTGACCGAATATCTGGCGGCGAGGAGTCGAGGCGCTTCATGGTGTTGTGGCACCGCCGCAACGCTGGCCGGTGGTGGGCTCGACTGCTCATCGGCGTGCTATCGCTGTCCCTGATCGCGGGTGCGGCGCTCGCCCTGTACGACGCGCAGGTGACCACTCGCAGCGGTGTGACTCATCGCTACGACGCTCGGGCCAGCCAGTCGGCTGACTTCGTTGGCACCTACGTCCAGGACCTGAGCGTCAGAGAGCGCACGGTAGCCGTTCGTACGCTGAACGGGACCCTTCCCACCCCTGCGTTCCTGGCTGATGCTCGAGCGTTCGGGTTCCACCCGTCGGTGTTGCTCAACGCACACGGCACCGCGCTCAGCATCGCCCCAGCCGCACCCGACCTGAGGGGCCAGAACTTCGGGAAGCTGTACGGATATCTGGCCGCCGCCCTGCGCGGCCAGGTCTCCGTCTCGAACGTCGTGGCGTCAGCTACCACCGGCGATCCGGTGGTCGGCTTCGCGGTGCCCTTCCTGACTGCCTCCGGTAGGCGCGTGTTCAGCGGCGATTACACAGCCAGTCAGACGCCGCTTGCCGCGTTCCTCTCGGACTCGTCCACGCTCGCCGGCGCACAGGTGTTCCTGATTGATGGCAACGGCGAGATCGTCGCGTCGAACGGCGGGTCGGCTGCTGACGGGCGGGACTTGACGGCGCGCGACCCAAACCTCGGCGACGAGGTCGTCACCGGCTCGGACGGCCAGTATCGGTCACGGTCAACGAGTGAGACGTTCGCGAAGGTCGCGGTCCCCGGGACGACGTGGTCCCTCGTCATCAGCGTCCCTACCGCCGAGCTCTACGTGTCGATCGACGGAGCGACGCATTGGCTGCCTTGGCTGATCCTGCTGGCCCTGTCGCTGCTCATCGGTGTCGTCGGGTACCTCGCCGGCCGGCTGCTCGAGGGCCGTCGCCGGCTCGGGGATGCCAACCACGAGCTGGCGAAGATCGCGCGGACCGATGGACTCACTGGGCTGTTCAACCGGCTGTACCTCACCGAGCAGCTCGAAGCCGTGCTGGCGAACTCAGCCCGACACGATTTCCCGGTCTGCGTCCTCATGATCGACATCGATCACTTCAAGGCGCTCAACGACACCTATGGACACCAGGCGGGAGATCTCGCCATCCGGCACATCGCGGATCGGCTGACCACGTCGTTGCGCGACGGCGACCTACTAGGCCGCTGGGGCGGCGAGGAGTTCCTCGCCGTACTCCCGTTCACGAACCTCGACGCTGGACTCGAGGCTGCCGAGCGACTCCGGCGACTGGTCTCCCTCAGCCCCATCGACCTGCCTGGCGCGTCGGGCCCCGTGACCATCCACGCCAGCGTCGGCGTGGCCATGGCGGCCGATGACTCGCTCGCCGCCCTGGTGGATCGTGCTGACCGAGGGCTGTATGCGGCCAAGGCCGCCGGGCGCGACACCGTGCGCGTGATCAACGCTGATCAGGTTCCCGCGGCGAAGGCCGCGGCTGAGCCGGTCGTGCATCACGATCTGGCATAACCGCTGCTGCAGAGCACGCGAAATGTTTCATCGGTGTGGCAGCCTGCGTTTCGTGACCACAGAACCACGTCCGTTCACCCGTCGTGCCGTCCTGCAGGCTGGGCTCGTCGGAGCCGGGGTGACCGTCGGCCTCGACCTGTTCCCGGCCCGGCGTGCTGTCGCGGCACACGCGTCCAACACCGCCGGAACCACCGTCGAGTTCACCCGGCTGGTCGGCCCGCGCATCAACCGTGGCGGCTACCGGCTGATCGTGCAGCGGCAGGGCGAGCCCTACCTGGTCCGCACCGAGCTCGGCGCCAAGGCGGCGGCCAACCGTGCGGCGGCGCGGCGCCCGCTCGTGGCCTTCGCCCAGCTCACCGACCTGCACCTGATCGACGCGCAGTCACCGGCCCGGGTCGAGTACCTCGACCGGTACAGCGACGGCAAGGCAGGTGCTGCGCTGCCGCTCTCGTCGGCGTGGCGGCCGCAGGAGACGCTGACCTTGCAGGTGCTCGAGTCGATGGTGCAAGCGGTGAACCGCTACGCCAAGGCGTCGCCCGCCGCGGGGCTGCCGCTGTCGTTCACGATCTCGACCGGCGACAACGTGGACAACTGCCAGCACAACGAGCTCCGGTGGGGCATCGACGTACTGGACGGTCAGCAGGTCCGTCCGGACTCCGGCAACTTCCATCGCTACGAGGGCGTCCAGGACGGCTACCTTCCGACCTACTCCCCGAAGTACTGGCACCCCGGCGGTACGCCGGCTGGCAAGCCGGTCGACCAGGCGCTGGCCCGCTACGGCTACCCGACGATCCCGTCGCTGCTCGACGCGTGCCGGCGACCGTTCCAGGCGACCGGCCTGGCGACGCCGTGGCTGACGATGTACGGGAACCACGACGGGCTGGTGCAGGGCAACATCCCGGTGGATATCCCCACCATCAACCGGGTCGCCATCGGCAGCAAGAAGGTCGTGGCCCTGCCGGCAGACTTCACCGCGGACGACCTCGTGAAGGTCGCCGCGTTGGACCGCTCGCTGATCCGCGACATCCTCACAAAGGGGCCGACGCGGACCGTCACGGCCGACCCGAACCGCCGGGTCGTCGGGATCAAGGACGTCGTGGCCGAGCACTTCACGACGACCGGGCGGCCGAACGGTCACGGGTACACGGCGGACAACCGCTCGCAAGGTACGGCGTACTACACCTTCGACTCGGGTCCGATGACCGGCATCGTCATGGACACCACCAACTCCAACGGCTCCGACGACGGGTCGCTCGACCAGAAGCAGTTCGCCTGGCTGAAATCCCAGCTGATCGCGAACAGCCGCCGCTACCTCGCGCCCAACGGCCAGTTCGTTCGCGGTGGCAGCCGCGACCGGCTGCTGGTGGTGTTCAGCCACCACACCAGCGACACGATGGCCAACCTCACGACCGGGTCCGAAGACCCCGGAGCCCGGATCTCCGGCACGGATGTCGTGGCCTTGCTGCTGCAGTTCCCCAACCTGGTCATGTGGGTCAACGGCCACACCCACATCAACGCGATCCAACCGATCACCCGCCCCCTTCCGACGCCGTTGCCGGGCGGATTCTGGGAGGTCAACACCGCTTCGCACGTCGACTGGCCGCAGCAGGCCCGGATCATCGAGATCCTGGACAACCGCGACGGCACGCTGTCGATCTTCGGCACGATCATCGACTCGGCGGCCAAGGAGTCCTACGGGCATCGCACCGACACTCCGATCCAACTGGCCTCGCTGTCGCGCGAGCTGGCCGTGAACGATTGGCAGGATCGGTTCTACACGCCGCCGTTCAACTCTCCGCCGGCTGACGGCCGGCGCGGCCGGGTCGAGGACCGCAACGTCGAGCTGCTGGTGACGTCGCCGTTCCCGGTGTCGGGCTCCGGATCGAGTACGTCGAGCTCGTCGAACACCCCCGAGATCGCGCGTGATGTCGCGCTCGGTGGGCTGGCCGCTGCAGCGGTCGTCGGGGTGGGCGGACTGGCGTACGCCGCGAGGCGCGGGAGCGACTAGACCCGGCTCTTGTCCCCGCAAGGCAAACTGGAAGGGTGCCCGAACTTCCCGAGGTGCAGGCGTTGGTCGACGTCCTCACCGAGCGTGCGGTCGGCCACGTCGTCACCCGGGTCGACGTGGCCTCGATCAACGTGCTCAAGACCTTCGACCCGTCGGTGACCGCGCTGGGCGGTCTCACGGTGACCGGCGCCCGTCGTTACGGGAAGTTCCTCGATCTCGATGTCGACGGTCTGCATCTCGTCGTCCACCTGTCGCGGGCCGGCTGGCTGCACTGGCGTGAAGCGTTGCCGCCGGTGCCACCCAAGCCGGGCAAGGGCCCGATCGCGTTGCGGGTCCACCTCGATGACGGGGGTGGCTTCGACCTGACCGAGGCCGGAACCCAGAAGCGGCTCGCCGTGTCGGTGGTGCGGGACCCGCTCGACGTACCGGGAGTGGCCCGGCTCGGCCCTGATCCGCTCTCGGATGAGATGACCCTGGAGCGATTCGCGGCCTTACTCGCGGGGACCCGGACCCAGCTCAAGGGCCTGCTCCGCGACCAGACCGTGCTGGCCGGCATCGGGAACGCCTACTCCGACGAGATCTTGCACGTGGCTCGGCTCTCGCCGTTCCGCCCGGCCGGGAACCTGACCCTCGATGAGGTACGCGTGCTCTACGACGCGATGCGCACCACCCTCGGCGATGCGGTCGAGCGGGCGCGCGGCCTGTCGGCGGCCGAGTTGAAGGCGGAGAAGAAGCAGGGGATGCGCGTGCACGGCCGGGCCGGGCTGCCCTGTCCGGAATGCGGGGACACGATCCTCAAGGTGTCCTTCGCCGACTCCTCGCTCGACTACTGCCCGACCTGCCAGACCGGCGGCAAGCCGCTCGCCGACCGCCGGCTGTCGAAGCTGCTGCGCTGACCCGCCGGCGGTCGCGGCATCGTTCATCATGGATGTCATGACTTCCGCAGAGCTGCCCTCCGTTGATCCCGCTGCCCTGACCGATGACGTGGTCCTGCTCGACGTCCGCGAGCCGGATGAGTGGGTCGCCGGTCATGCGCCGGGCGCTCTGCACATCCCGCTCGGGCAGATCCCGGACCGGTTCGCGGAGCTGCCGCAGGGTGCCGACGTCGTCGTGGTCTGCCACCTTGGCGGCCGCTCCGCCCGCGCGACCGCGTGGCTGAACGAGCAGGGCTACGCCTGCCGCAACCTCACCGGTGGGATGGTCGGCTATGCCGCCGCCGGGCGACCGCTGGTCAGCGAGACCGACGCTCCTCCCTCCGTCGACTAACCGCACGGATGGCCCATTGATGTCGCTATAGCCGCACCGATGGGCCATGCGTGTTGCCTGGACCGCACCGATGGGCCATGCGTGTGGGTGGGTCTAGGGTTGGTGTCGCACCGCGGGAGCCCGGCGTACCGGGCTGAGAGGGTGGCTTGACGGCCACCGACCGCCAACCTGATCCGGGTCATGCCGGCGTAGGGAGAGTGGGCCCGATGACCGCAAGCATCGACACCGCGACACCACCGCGAGAGCGCGCCGAAGCGCCGCTGACCCTTGAGGAACCCGCCCCGCGGGTGCTGGGCTGGCTCGACCAGATCGGGCTGTGGGGCAACCTCGGGGTCACGTTGCTGGCGCCGGTCGGGGCGTCGTACGTGCTTCTGGCCGGTACCGGCGCCGGCCGGCTGTCATTCCTGGGCGCCGGTCTCGCCGTGCTGGTCGGCACGGTCCTCGGCACTCTCATGATCGCGGCGGCTGCGGTGCCCGGCGCGCAGACAGGCGCGCCGTCCATGGTGCTGATGCGCGGTCTGTTCGGGCGCGAGCTGTCCTACCTGCCGACCGCCATCAATGTGTTGCAGCTGCTTGGGTGGACGATCTTCGAGATCGTGGTGATCGCCTCCGCCGCGCAGCAGCTGTTCCCCTGGCACGCCCATCGCTGGCCGTACGTCGTGATCGCCGGCGTCCTCACCGCGGCGATGACGGTCCGGCCGCTCGGGGCGGTGCGGATCCTCCGCCGCTACGCGCTGGGTGCCGTGGTGCTCACCACGACGTACCTGTTCATCGAGTTGCTGCGCCAGCCGATGCCGTCCCTGACCCACGGCTCGTGGTCGCCGTTCTGGGCCGGGGCCGACGTCACGATCGCGGTCGCGGTGTCGTGGGCGCCGTTGGCCAGCGACTACACCCGCCACTCGCGCTCGGCCCGCAGTGCCTTCGGCGGCGTACTGGTCGGGTACACGATCACCCAGGTCGCGGGTTACGCGCTCGGCCTGATCGCGCTCGCAACGGTCGTGCACGCCAGCGACGCGAACCTGCAGAGCGACATGTTCGGGGCGTTCATCGCGGTGCCGGTCGGGTGGCTGGCGTTCGGCGTGCTGGTGCTGCGTGAGCTCGACGAGTCCTTCGCCGACGGCTACTCCGCGGTCGTTTCGCTGCAGAACGTCTGGCCGCGCGTCGACCGGCGGCTCTTCACGGTCGTGGTCGTCGGGCTGGCAACCGTCGGCGCACTGGTGCTCGACATCAACGACTACGTCAACTTCCTGACCCTGCTCGCTTCGGTGCTGGTCCCGCTCGTGGCGGTGTTCCTCGTCGACTACTTCGGCAGCCGAGCGCTGCGCGCCTGGGATGTCGGTCAAGACGCGCCGTCGCGGCCATGGATGCTGGCGCCCTGGCTGATCGGGTTCGTCGTCTACCAGATGATCAACCCGGGGTACATCGGCTGGTGGTCCCGCGACTGGGGTCACGTCGACAACGCGCTCCACTTCACCGTGCAGTCGTGGATGAGCGCCTCGGTCGCGTCGTTCGTGGTCGCGGGCCTGCTCACGGTGCCGTTCGTCATCGCGCGCCGTCGCGGCGCACCAACCGCGACTGGGAACGGATGAGTCGCCGGCTCAGCCGGCTCGAGCGGGCGGTCGGCTACGGGCTCGCCGGCTGGTGCGGCGAGGTGGTCACGACCGGTCTGCGCAGTCGCGGGCGTGATGGCAACTGGCGGCTGACCGGTACGACGTACCTGTGGATGCTTCCGATCTACGGCGCGGCCGCCGAAGCGACCCGCCCGGTCCGGGAGCATGCCCGGCGTGAGGACTGGCCGTGGTGGCAGCGCGGGCTGGCGTGGACGGCCGGGATCTACGCCGTCGAGGCAGCCAGCGGGGAGCTACTGCGCCGGACGACCGGCGAGGTCCCCTGGGACTACTCCCGCGCCCGAGGCAGCAAGCCGGTGCCGGCGCACTGGCACGGATTGGTGCGCCCGGCGTACGCCCCGGTCTGGTTCCTCGTCGGTCTCGGTGCCGAGCGGCTCGACGACGTGATGGACCGGCTACGCGTCGTGGCCGACTGATCAGTCGGGCGGGGTTCGCTGCAGCTGGATCTGGTGTTCGGCTGGGGCGAAGCCGACCGCTTGGTAGAGCCGGATCGCCGACTCGTCGGGGTCGGCGACGATCACGAGCTCGCGGATGTCGAGCCGATCCAGGGCGGCTCGCCCGGCTTCGTAGACCAAGCTGCCGGCGAGGCCCTGACCCCGGTGTTCCGCGGCCGTCTCGACGTTCTGGAACCGCGCGATGCCGCTGCCGTCGCTGACCACGCCGAGCTGCGCGACGAGCCGATCCGCGACGAAGGCGCCGTAGTAACGCGCCTGCCCGGTCGCCATGATCACGCGGGCTTCATCGAGCTGACGGCGGACGAAGTCCACATGCTCCGGAGTGGGCGCATCGTCGTACACGGCGGAGCGCAGGCTGACCGCTTGCTCCCAGTCGTCGCCCGAGGTCAGCAATCGGTACGTCGCGTCGCGGTTGACGTGGGGTGGCTCGCGCACCGCAGCGGTCGTCAGCACCGTGCTGATGTCCGGGGTCAGCTCGAGGCCGGGTAGCTCGACGGCGACGTCGAGTTGGCCGTCGGTGGTGTCGATCCCGAGGGCAACGTGTCCGGCGATGGGGAACTCGGCCTGGAACGCGTCGACCCATTGCGCCAGCTGGCCCGGCCCGGGCGCTTGGGGGTAGAGCAGGAAGTTGCCCCAGTAGAAGCCTGGGTTGTCGGGGGTCCGAATCGCCAGGTGGTCGTCGCGGTTGATGATCAGCGAGCCGGCCAGCCGCCGGACCATGAGGTCGGTGCGATAGCCCAGCGATGCGATGGTCATGTCACAAGCATGCCGTGCGTGACACAGTGGAGGCGTGCTCGCCCGCCCTCAGGTGGTCGCCCATCGGGGTGCGTCCTCGGTCGAGGCGGAGCACACCCTCGCGGCGTACCAGCGGGCGCTCAGCGACGGCGCCGACGGCGTCGAGTGCGACGTGCGGCTCAGCCGCGACGGTGTCCTGGTCTGCGTGCACGACCGCCGGGTCGACCGCACCTCGAGCGGTCGCGGTGTCGTGTCGACGCTGGAGCTGGCCGACCTTGCCGAGCTCGACTTCGGCTCGTGGCGCGCGCGGCAGGACGGCACCCTCGACGAGGGGCGTGACCAGCCACTTCACACCAGCCTGGAGGCGCCGGACCGCGACGCCATCGGCGTCCTGACCTTGGAGCGGCTGCTCGACACGTTGTGCGCCGCCAACCGCCCGGTCCAGCTGGCGATCGAGACCAAGCACCCCACGCGGTACGCCGGGCTGGTCGAGCAGGTGCTCGTCGAGCTGCTGGGTCGCTACGGGCTGTGCGCCCGCGAAGGGAACGGCACCGTGCGCGCCCGGGTGATGAGCTTCGCGACGACCGGGCTGCGCCGGGTCCGGGTGCTCGCCCCCGACCTGCCGACCGTCCAGCTGATGCATAAGAACCTGCCGCTGCGCCGTGACGGTTCGATGTCAACCGCCGCCGATATCGCCGGGCCGTCACTCGAAGGGCTGCGGCGGTTCCCGGCGTACGTTCAGCGGGCGCATGACAACGGTCATCAGGTGCACGTCTGGACCGTCGACGAGGCCGCCGACGTCGACTTCGTGGTGTCACTCGGCGTCGACGTGATCATCACCAACCGGCCGGCGGACGTCCTGGCCCGGCTCGCCGACTCCGCCCGGATGCGCATCTAGCTGCGCGTGCTCACAGCGGATCCCGCAGCGCCGGGCAGGACATGCAGCGAGGACCGCCGCGGCCGCTGCCCAGCTCGCTGCCGCTGATCCGGACCACCTCGATACCCGCGGCCTCGAGCCGGGCGTTGGTCTGGACGTTGCGTTCGTAGGCGACGGCCAGCCGCGGGGCGATCGCGAGGGTGTTGTTCCCATCATCCCACTGCTCGCGCTCGGCCGTCACGGGGTCGAGGCCGGTATCGATGACGCGCAACTCGTCGATGCCCATCGCAGCGGCGGCGGCGACCAGGAACGGTTGCGGCTCACTGACCGCGGGTGTGCCGTCGGGGCCGGCGGTGACGACCAGGGCAGACAGCGTGTCGGCGACCGCTGGGTACATCACGACCGCGTCGACATCGACCATCGTGCAGACCGTGTCGAGGTGCATCGTGGCGCGCTCCTGCGCGATCGGTACGACGAGAACCGTGTGAGCGAGACCCCGCTCCAAGGCTCGCGTGGCCAGCGTCTCCACGGCGGGCGCGCGGGTGCGCTGGCCGACCCCGACCGCGACGACACCGGGCGCCAACAGCAGGACGTCGCCACCCTCGAGCCACTCGTCGTTGGGTGAGTAGAGCAGCGGCACACCCGCGAACCTCGGATGGTGGCGGTAGATCGCGTCGGTGAGCCGGGTCTCCCGGCGCCGGGCCGGCATGCTGGGGCTGGTCACCGCCACCGACCCACCGATCCACACCGACGAGTCGCGGGTGAAGAGCAGGTTGGGCAGCGGCGGGATGACGAAGTCGGCGCGGTCCATGAGCTGCCACGCGATGCCGCTGCCGCCGCGCAGCTCCTCGTGCGCGAGGCCGCCCGCCAGCACGTCGACCAGCTCACCCGCGTCGAGGTCGGCGAGGTGCCGCTCGACGGCGCGGCGCAACTCGGTGCCGAGCCGCGGGTCCCCGAGGGTGTGCTCGACGACGGCGTCACGTGCCGCGGTCACCTCGAGCGCCTCGGCGAGCAGGTCGCGCAGGATCAACACCTCGACACCGCGACTGCGCAGCGCCTCGGCGAAGGCGTCGTGCTCCGCCTGGGCCCGCTCCACCCACGGGATCCCGTCGAAGAGCAAGTCGGCGGAGTTGCGCGGCGTGAGGCGCTGGAGCTCGGGACCCGGTCGGTGCAGCATCACCGTCCGCAGTCGGCCGACCTCGCTGTCCACCCCGTACCCGGCCGGCTGGCTGGCTGTCATCGACGCAGCCTAGGCGGTCCTGGTGGTGGCGTGTCTCGCCCATCGGGTTCAATGCCGACATGGGACTTCTCGACGACAAGGTGGCCATCGTCACGGGCGCCGGCCGTGGAATCGGCCGCGGTGAGGCGATCGAGCTGGCGCGGCAGGGCGCGGCCGTGCTCGTCGGCGAGGTCGACGAGGAGGCAGGTCAGGCGGTCGTCGCGGAGATCGAGGCAGCGGGCGGCACCGCGGCGCTGGCACTCGGCGACGCCAGCGACGTCGATGTCGCGGCCGCCGTCGTGCGGCAGGCGGTCGAGCAGTTCGGACACCTCGATGCGCTGGTCAACAACGCCGGCATCCTGCGCGACCGGACGCTCGTGAAGATGACTCCCGAGGAGTGGGACGCGGTCATCACCGTCCACCTGCGTGGCCACTACGCGCCGACCCACGCGGCCTGCGGCTACTGGAAGTCGGAGGGTCGGCCCGGCCACATCGTGTGCACCGCCTCGACGTCAGGCCTGCTCGGCAACTTCGGCCAGTCGAACTACGGCGCGGCGAAGGCGGGGATCGCGGCGTTCTCGACGATCGTCGCGCAGGAGATGGCGCGGGCCGGCGTGACGTGCAACGCGATCGCCCCTGCGGCCCGCACCCGGATGACCGAGGGCGCCTACGGCGAGATCGCGGGACAGGAGGGCTTCGACTTCTGGCATCCCGACAACGTGGCGCCGTTCGTTGCGTATCTGTGCAGCGACGCGGCCTCGCACATCTCGGGCAAGGTGTTCGGCGTACAAGGCGACGCCATCGAGATCTACCGGCCGTTCACGTCGGTCGCGGTGATCCAGAACGACGGAGCTCGCTGGGAGCCCGAGCAGTTCGTCGACGCGGCGCAGCAGCTGTTCGACGACTCCGGCATCGTGCCCGGCGCCGAGACGATGATGGCCAAGCTCCGGTTCTCCATGACCAACCGCGGCGGGTGAGCCGAGGTCCGGCCCGCCCCGCGGCGTTGCCGATCGCGCTGGGTGTCCTCGCGGGTCTGGCGTTGGTCGCCTGGGTCGTCGTCGGTTTCCTCGACGTACCGCTCGGACAGCGGCTCGTCGACCTGGCGGTGTACCGCGACGCCGGGCGAAGCGTGCTCAACGGGCGCGACGTCTACGGCTATCTCACCCCGCCCCCGCAGCGGCTGAGCTTCACCTACCCGCCCTTCGCGGCACTGCTGTCCGTCCCGCTCGCGGTGCTGCCGTTCGACCTGGCAGGCGGGTTGTGGACGGCGAGCGAGCTGGTGGTGACCACCGTCATCACGTGGTGGGGGTTCCGCCGGCTGTGGCCGCGGGCCGGCCAATGGTGGCCGCTGGCGCTCGGCGTCCTCGCCGGGCTGATGACGCAGCTGCTGCCGTTCCGAGACGAGATCAAGTTCGGACAGGTCGACGAGCTCATCGTCGTTCTCTGCGTGCTCGACTGCGCGGTCCGCCAGCCGCGCTGGCCGCGGGGAGTGCTCATCGGAGTCGCCGCCGCGATCAAGCTGACGCCGCTGGTGTTCGTGCCGTACCTGTTCCTCACCGGGCGGCGGCGGGCGTCGGCCGTTGCCGCCGCGACCGCGGTCGGGCTTTCATTGCTCACCGCGGCGGTCATCCCCGGCGCCTCGCACGACTACTGGACCGACGACCTGTTCCACACCTCGCGGCTGCAGGACAACGCGGGTACGTCGAACCAGTCGCTGCGCGGCATGCTGCTGCGCGCCGGCCTGCCCCACTCGGGGTACGACGTCGCGCTGGTCGTCGCCGTGATCGTCGTCGCGGTGGTCGGCTACCGCCAGGCGGTGCAGGCGCAGCGGGTCGACGAGGTCGCGGGCGTCGCCCTGACCGGCCTGCTCGCTGTCCTCCTGTCGCCCGTGGCGTGGATCCACCACCTGGTCTGGCTGCCGCTGGTCGTCGGCACGGTCATCGCGGATGGTCGCTCGCCGCGCCGGGTTGCGGCCGGTCTGGGGCTTGTGGCGTTCTTCGTCCTCCGCGTCCCGTGGATCGGCTTCCACATGCTCCACACCGCGTGGCCCCAGCCGCTTGCACGAATCGTCCAGGACGCTTTCGGTCTCATGGCCGTTGTCCTGATTGCGACCCTCAAACCGCAGGGAACCACCCCACATATCACCCGGTTGAATCTGGATACTCGCGGCTGCGCGGGGGATGATGATGATCAACGGGGGCCAGCCCAGTCCTCCGCCGACGTGCTCGCACGCCATGATGCCCAACCCAGAGGACCTAGTGCCCAGCCTCATTCTTCGCCTCGAGTCACTCGACGACGACCTCACGACTGACTCCGAGCCGGACGAAGTGACCCAGCGGATGGTCGATATCACCGATGCGGCGACCGGAGCGGCAAGCGCGGGTACCCATCCCCTCGCCCTCTGGCAGGCGGCCGCCGAGGTGGCTAGCGACGCTTGCCTGGTGCTCGACACCGGCGGTGCCGTCGTGAGCGTGTCGCCCGCCGCTCTGGACGTGCTCGGAATCGGCGACGCGGGAGTGCGCGGCCGCCGGCTGCTCGACGTCATCGACGTCGTCGACTTCGACAGCGCCGAGTCGAACCCGGACTACGCGGCGCGGATCACGCCGCTCGCGACGCTCAGCGGCCGCGGGCTGATGCGCAGCCTGATGCGGCTGCGCTGGCCGGACGGCACGCTCACGACGCTGGACTCCACGTCGGCGCCGCTGCACGACGCCGAAGGGAAGACGATCGGGTCGATCAGCTTCTTCGCCACGTTCGCGACGCTCTGAGCAACCGCGCCGCCGGCGGGAAGGCTCAGGCTCGCTCGTCGAGCTGCTGGTAGGCCGCGGCGGTCGCGCGAGCCAACACCTCCTTGGCCGGGATGCCGGTGGCCGCTGCGACGGCTGCGACATCGTCGTACTCCGGTGAGACGTTGCGGAGCCGGCCCTGGGCGTGGGCCAGCTTCACCCTGACCGGGTGGCCGAGGACGGCCGTCTCGATCCAGGACCGGTCGAGCTCGTGCTTGGTGACCGGACTCTCCCGCATCCCGATCGTGGACGTCTGGCTGGCGAGAATCCCGCGGACCGCAGCGGCCGCGGACCGGGTCGTGAGCGCAGTGACCGTGTGCGCAGGTCGCCCCTTCTTCATGAGGATCGGCGTGAGCCAGACATCAACCGCGCCCGCGGCGAGCACCGCATCGAGCACTGCCGGCCAAAGCCGCGGGTCGAGGTCATCGACGTTGGCGGCGACCGTCAGCCACTCGGTCGTCGCCGTTGCAGGCTCCGTCTCGGTCCCGACGATCAGCCGGAGCAGGTTCGGATGCTCACCGAGGTCACGGCCGCCCGCGCCCGACCCGATCCGCTCGACCGCGAGCTCGGGCATCGCCCCGGACGTGCTCGCGTGCTCCGCGACGACAGCGACCCCGGTCGGCGTCGCCAGCTCCACCTCGACCGGTCCGCCGTACGACGACAAACCGCTGCCGGCGAGCAGGCCGAGGACGGCGGGGACCGGGACCGGAAGCTGGCCGTGCGCGGAGCGGGCGGTGCCGCCGCCGAGCGCGATCGGTGAGACGACCAGCCGGTCGAGCTGCAGCGCGTGCAGCCCGAGGCAGGCACCCGCGACGTCGATGATGGCGTCGACACCGCCCACCTCGTGGAAATGGACGGTGTCGGGGGTGGCACCGTGCAGCGACGCCTCGACGGTTGCGAGCCGCCGGAACACCGCTTCCGCGCTCGCTCGGGCCGGCGCCGGCAGGTCGGCGCGCTCGAACAGGCCGAGAACGTCGGCGAGGTGACGCGTGGGCTGGTCCTCGGCCGGTACGACGGTCACCGCCGTGGCGACGAGACCCGCGCGGCTGACCTCGGCCACCGTGACGTCGGCGTCGACCCCGAGCCGCGCCGGCAGCCCGGTCGGGTCGACCGCATCGAGCGCGGCGAGGGCGCCGAGCAGCATGTCGCCGCTGACTCCCGACGCGCAATGCAGCCAGCCGACCCGAGTCACGGCCCGTCGTCCCGCTTGGCGATCCGCCGCGCCACCCGGGCCGCGAAGACGCCGGCGCCGAAGCCGTTGTCGATGTTGACCACCGTGATCCCCGGCGCGCAGGAGTTCAGCATCGCGAGCAAGGCCGCTATGCCACCGAGGGATGCGCCGTACCCGACGCTCGTCGGGACCGCGACGATCGGCGTCCCGACCAGTCCGCCGACGACACTGGGTAGCGCACCTTCCATGCCGGCGACGACCACCAGACAGTCCGCGACCGCCAGCGCGTCGCGTTCGCCCAGCAGCCGGTGGATGCCGGCCACGCCGACATCGTTGATCCGGCGTACGCCAGCGCCGAATGCCCGGGCCACGAACGCAGCCTCGGCGGCGACCCGCTCGTCGCTGGTCCCCGCCGACACCACGACGACGTCGCCGCCCGGTTCCGGCAGCGTCCCGACCATGGCGCAGCGGGCGGTCTCATCCACGGTGGCGTGGGGGAACGCCTCGCGGATCGGTTCGAGCATCGCTGTCGGCAGCCGGGTCGCGACTGCGGGCCGGGCACCGGGCGCGCCGTCCAGTGCCTCGAGCAGCGCCAGCACCTGCTCGGTGGTCTTCCCCTCGGCATAGATGACCTCGGGATCGCCGGTGCGCAGGCCCCGGTGGTGGTCGAGCCGCGCGAAGCCGAGATCGGCGTACTCCTGGAGCGGGCCGCTGGCGAGCACCCGCAGCGCATCGTCCACGGTGGTCGCGCCGGCGGCGACCTCGCCCAGCAGGCTGCGTACCTCGGCGGCGTCCACGCCTTGAGACCCTACGGTCTAGGCTCAGGCGTCGTGCTGCCGCTCCATCGTCCTCTGCTCGACGAGATCACTATCGGTGCCGCCGCGGTCTCAGTGGCCGCCTTCTTCGGCATGATCGCGTCGCACGTCCGAGTCGGCAGGCTGCGGCGCGGTTTGGCCCGGCTCGACGGCCCGGAAGGGCCCGAATCGGTCCTCGAGGCCATCGATCGCAGCGCCAGCCAGACCCAGTCGTTGCGCGGCGAGGTGCGTGCCGCCCGCGGCGAGCTCGACACCGCCCGGGCGCAGCTCGCCGACGCGTTGCGGCACGTCGCGGTGGTGCGGTACGACGCCTTCGGGGACATGGGGGGCCGGATGTCGTTCACGGCGGCGCTGCTCGACGACTCCGGCGACGGGCTGGTCATCACGTCGATCAACGGGCGCAGCGAGTCACGGTGCTACGCGAAGGGTGTCAAGGGCGGGAACGGCGACGCCAAGCTCTCGCCGGAAGAGGCCCAGGCCATCACGCTCGCGCTCGGTCGCGCGACCGCGAGCTAGGGGCAGGGACGACCGTGCCGGGCACCGCGCCACCCCGCTTCGCCTATCTCGGGCCGGAAGGCACGTTCTGCGAACAGGCACTGCGGACGCTGCCTGCCGCGGTTACCGCCGTACCCGTGCCTTGTGTTTCCGTCGCCGATGCCCTCGACGCGGTGCGGCAGGGCGAGGTAACGGCGGCGCTGGTCCCGCTGGAGAACTCGATCGAGGGCTCGGTCGCCGAGACTCTCGACACGCTCGCGTCCGGTGAGCCGCTGCACATCACCCGCGAGGTCCTGCTGCCGGTGAGCTTCGCTCTGATGGGCCGGGCCGGCACCTCGCTGGCCGACGTTCGGACCGTGACGACGATGCCGCACGCCGAGGCACAGGTGCGGTCGTTCCTGCGCACCTCGCTGCCGGAGGCGCGGTTCGTCGCGGCGTCGAGTACGGCGGAAGGCGCCCGAGCGGTGTCGGCAGGTGAGGCTGATGCCGCGGTGGCGGCACCGATCGCGGCGCAGCGCTACCGGCTCGATGTGATGGTCGACGACATCGCCGACAATCCCGGGGCGGTGACCCGGTTCGTGCTGGTGGGGCGGCCGGGAGTTCCGCCGCCGCCGACCGGTGCGGATCGCACGACCGTCGTCGCCTACATCAACGACGACCACCCGGGTGCCCTGCTCGAGATCCTCACCGAGCTCGCGGTGCGCGGCGTCAACCTGACCAGGATCGAGTCCCGGCCGACCGGCGTCGGGCTCGGCCGATACTGCTTCTCCTTCGACGCCGAGGGCCACATCGCGCAGCAACGGGTGGGCGAGGGGCTCGCGGCGCTCCGCCGGATCTGCGCCGATGTCAGGTTCGTCGGGTCCTACCCGCGGGCGGACGGGTCACCGCCCCCGGAACGGACCGGCACCAGCGACTTGGACTTCCGCGACGCACGGGCCTGGGTCGAGGCGCTCCGCCGGGGCGAGTAAGCACCAATGGCCCATCAGTGGGCCGATAGCGCCACCAATGGGCCATGCGTGTTGCCATAGCGACACCGATGGGCCATGCGTGTTGCCATACCGACACCGATGGGCCATGCGTGTTGCCATAGCGACACCGATGGGCCATGCGTGCGTCGATAACTGCGTCGAGGGGGCATGCGTGGGTGACTACGCTGCGGGGGGTGATTGACCTCAAGGCGCTGCGGGAGCACCCCATGGCCTTCCGGGCCAGCCAGCTTTCCCGCGGCGAGGACGACGCGCTCGTTGACGTGGTGCTGCACGCCGACGAGCGCCGGCGCACCGCGGTGAGCCTCGCCGACTCGCTGCGCGCCGACGCCAACATCGCCAGCAAGGCGATTCAGTCGGCGTCCGCCGAGGAACGCCCGGCGATGATCGAGCGGGCGAAGGACCTCAAGGCTCAGGTCAAGGACGCGGAGGCCGAGCAGGTCGCCGCCGACGCGGCGCTTCGCGAGGTGGCGTACCGGCTGGGGAACCTGGTCGACCCGGAGGCGCCGGTCGGGGGCGAGGACGACTCGGTCGTGATCGAGACGGTCGGTGAGGTCCCCACCTACGACTTCGACGTCAAGGACCACGTCGAGATCGGTACGGCGATCGGCGCGATCGACTTAGAGCGCGGCGCGAAGGTCAGCGGCGCACGGTTCTACTTCCTCACCGGTGTCGGCGCGCTGCTCGAGCTCGCGCTGGTCAACCTGGCGATGCAGCAGGCCGTTGAGGCAGGCTTCACCGCGGTCATCGCGCCGGCATTGGTCAAGCCGGAGGCGATGGAGGGCACCGGCTACCTCGGTGCCCACGCGAGCGAGGTCTACAAGCTGGAGAACGACGACCTCTACCTGGTCGGCACCAGCGAGGTGGCGCTCGCGGCGATGCACGGCGATGAGGTGCTGGAGGCCACCACACTGCCGCGCCGGTACGCCGGGTTCTCCTCGTGCTTTCGCCGTGAGGCGGGCTCCTACGGGCAGGACACCAAGGGGATCATCCGGGTGCACTGGTTCGACAAGGTGGAGATGTTCTCCTTCGTCGCGCCCGAGGATGCGGTCGCCGAGCACCACCGGTTGCTGGCGTGGGAGAGGGAGTTCCTCGGCAAGCTCGAGCTGCCGTTCCAGATCCTCGACATCGCCACCGGCGACCTCGGGTCGAGCGCCAGCCGGAAGTACGACTGCGAGGCGTGGTTCCCGTCGCAGGGCCGCTATCGCGAGCTGACCT
Organism: Mycobacteriales bacterium; assembly: GCA_036267755.1. Lineage (GTDB taxonomy): Bacteria > Actinomycetota > Actinomycetes > JAFAQI01 > JAFAQI01 > DATAVK01. The sequence continues at coordinate 28,413 of DATAVK010000029.1, read as the reverse complement.
CGACGTCGAACTGCACCACCTTCCAGTCCCGCCGGCTCGCCATCCGGTACCGCACGGACGGCGGCCCCGCGCCGGTCGCCACCCTCAACGGCACGCTGTGCGCGATTGCCCGGACCATCGCCTGCCTGCTCGAGGTACACCAGCAGTCGGACGGCTCGGTGCGGGTGCCGGAGGCATTGCGCCCCCACCTCGGTGGGCGTGAGGTTCTCGAGCCGCTGGGCTAGGTGGGGTGGCCGGCGCGATGCAGGTGAGTCTCCTCGGCCCGCTGGAGGTCGAGGTCGACGGCGTACCCGTCGAGTTGGCGGCCGGCCGGGTCCGCACCCTCCTGACCCGACTCGCGATGGACGCTGGCAAGCCGGTCGATGCCGCCGTCCTCGTCGACGCGGTGTGGGGAGCCAGCGCCCCGACCGACGAGGCCAACGCGTTGCAATCGCTGGTATCCCGGCTGCGACGAGCCCTCGGCGACGCATCCGCCGTCCGGCAATCCGGCAGCGGCTACCTGCTCGACCTCGACGTCGACGACGTTGACGCGGAGCGGTTCACCCGGCTGGCTCGGGCGGGCGGTGAGGCGCTGCGCGGCGGCCAGCCCGAGCGGGCGGTTGAGCTGCTGGACGAAGCGGCCGCCCTGTGGCGCGGGCCGGCGCTCGCCGACTCTGTCGGGGCGGAGTTCGCCGGTACGGCGGCCATCCGCTACGAGGACCTGCGGGTGCGCGCGGCGACCGACCGGCTGCGGGCGCTCGTCGACCTCGGCCGTTCTGCCGAGGCGCTGCACGAGCTCGAGGCACTCGCCGTTGCGCACCCACTAGACGAGCGGATCGCCGCTCTGCTGGTCACCGCGCTCGCCGACCAGGGACGGCAGGCGGCGGCGCTGTCGGCGTACTCCCGGATTCGCGACGAGCTCGCCGCCACGCTCGGGGTGGATCCCGGTGCGGGGCTGCGAGAAGCCCACCTGCGGGTGCTGCGCGGGGAGCCGGCCCGATCCTCCGACGCACCGGCGGACCGGCCGGTACGCCGGACCAACCTCCGCGCCCCGGTCAGCAGCTTCGTCGGACGGGAGACCGACATCGCCCGGCTCGGCGAGGTCCTGGACGCGCACCGGCTCGTCACATTGGTGGGCCCTGGTGGTGCCGGCAAGACGCGGCTCGCGACCGAGGCGCTGGCCGACCGCCTCGACCGCGTGGCGGACGGCGTGTGGGTGGTGGAGCTGGCCCCCGTCACCGATCCTGCCGCGATTGCACCGACGGTGCTGAGCGCGCTGGGGCTGCGGGAGACGATGGTGCTCGACCGCACCCGCGCCACGGCGGCACGCGACGGTGTCGGCCGGCTCACCGACGCGCTCGCCGACCGCGAGCTGATGCTGCTGCTCGACAACTGCGAGCACCTGATCGACGCAGTCGCGCGGCTCACCGACCACCTGCTCGCGGACAGTCCCGGTCTGCGGATCCTTGCGACCAGCCGGGAGCCGCTCGGCATCGTCGGCGAGGTGCTGGTCGGAGTCGCACCGCTGTCGCCGCCACAGACCGAGGATCCCGAAGCAGCACTCGCCTCCCCTGCGGTGCGACTGTTCCTCGATCGCGCCGAGGCGGTACGCCGGGACGGGCCGCTCGCCGTCGACGAGCTCGCGACGGTCGTCGAGATCGTGCGTCGCCTCGACGGCCTCCCGCTCGCGATCGAGCTCGCGGCCGCGCGGCTACGCGGTCTGCCGCTCGCCGAAGTGGCGGCTCGCCTCGACGACCGGTTCCGGCTGCTCACCGGCGGATCCCGCACGGCACTGCCTCGTCACCGGACGCTGCGCGCGGTGGTCGAGTGGAGCTGGGACCTGCTGAGCGACCCGGAGCGGCTGCTGTTGGAACGGCTCGCCGTCTTCCCGGCGGGCGCGACCACCGAGTCGGCGGCAGCCGTGTGCGGCGGGGACGGGATCGATCCCGACGAGGTGGTCGATCTGCTCGCCCAGCTCGTCGACAAGTCCTTGCTGCAGCAGCAGGCGGGCGCAGCCGGCGCCAGGTTCCGGATGCTCGAGACGATCCGCGAGTACGGCATCGAGCGGCTCTCCGCTCGGGGTGAGACGGCTGCACGTAGGGCGGCACACGCGCGGTGGTTCGCCGACCTGGTGACTCGCAGCGAGCCGGAGCTGCGTGGCCCCGACCAGTTGAAATGGCTGCGGCAGTTGCGGGATGAGCGCGACAACATCGTGGCGGCCCTGGTCGCCTGTTGTGATGTCGATGATGCGGTGGGCGCGCTGACGATCGCCGTACCGAGCGCGAGCCTCGCGATGCAGCTGGGCGACCACGCCGACGCGGTGGAGTGGCTGGCGAACGCGCTCGACGTCCCCGGCGACGTGGATCGGGACCTGCGCACCGCGGCGATGGCGCTGCATGCCGTACATGTGGCGGCGTCGGAGACCGGACCGATGACGATCGAGGACCGCGATGCGCTGCTCGCCGACGCGGCACAGCGACTCGAGACGATCGACCTGAGCCGGTTCCCGATGGCGGCGATGCTGCGACCCGTGCTGGCGATGTTCCGCCACGACCCGGCACTCAAGGACATCGTCGAGGAGACGCTGCGTAGTCCCGACGCGTGGGTCGCCGCGGTAGCCCGGATGCTGAACGCCGGCCTGGCCGACAACGAGGGGGATCCGGCCGGCACGCAGCGGAACGCGATGCTCGCCCTCGAGCAGTTCCGAACCATCGGCGACCGGTGGGGCATCGCGGAATCGCTGTGCGTCCTGGCTCAGGCGCACACCGTAACCGGAGAGCACGAGCTCGCGGCGTCGGAGTTCGGTGAGGCGATCGAGCTGGTCCGCGAGATCGGGTCGACCGAGGACGAGGCCCGCGCCCTGATCTGGCTCGCCGACCTGCGGATGCGACAGGGCGACCCGGAGGCCGCCCGTCGTACCGCTCGAGAGGCGGTTGCGATCACCGAGAGCAGCGGGTCGTTGGTACAGCGGACGTTCACCCTGGCGGTAGCGGCCGTGATCGAGAAGCAGTCAGGCAATCTCAGCGCCGCCCGGGAACTCTCGCGTGAGGTCAGCGATCGGCTGCAGCGGTTCCCCGAGTCCCACCCGGCGATGCGTCACAGCGAGGCGATGAGCCGGGGAATCGCGGCACAAATCGACGTCGCGGCCGGCGACGTGAGCAGCGCTCAGGAGGGTGCCGAGGCGGCGTTCGCAGCAGCAGTACAAACCGACGACATGCCGATCGTCGCGGCCATGGGCGTGATCATCGCCGACCTCGCGGTTGCCGTCGGGCGGGACACCGTCGCCGCCGACGTGCTCGGTGCTGCCGCGTCACTGCGGGGTACGCCGGATCCGACCGGCCCCGATATCGCCCGCCTCACCGAGCTGCTGCGCTGCCGCCTCGGAGACGAGGAGTTCACCGCCGCCGTGACACGCGGCGAGGCGCTCGATCGTCAGGCAGCGATCGAGCGCCTCCGTACCGGGCTCAGCGAAACCGCCGAGGCCACCGCGAGCCTGGTCGCCTCAGGCGCGTCGCCGGTAGCCGGCGAGGGCTAGCGGGACGAAGACCACGAGCAGGCCTGCCATCCAGGCCAGAGTCCACGCCAGGTCGTTCGCGACCGGCCCCCCAATGGTGAGGCCTCGCACCGCTGACACCAGGTGAGAGAACGGGTTCACCTTCACGAAGCTCTGCAACCAGCCGGGCAACGTCGAGGGATTGACGAACACGTTGCTGCCGAACGACAACGGCAACACGATGAGGAACATGATCCCCTGCACCGCGCCGGCGGTGCGCGCCATCATCCCGACGAACACCGAGATCCAGCAGAAGCACAGCCCGAACCCCACGGACAGACCGAGCGCGGCGATCAGCGGGACCACTCCGGTGTTGATGCGGAAGCCGAGCAGCGAGCCGAACCCGAACAGCATCACGAACAGGATCAGGTAGCGGACGATGTCCGCGAGCACCCCACCGATCAGGGGGACCGATCTCCCGATCGGCAGTGACCGGAACCGATCGAAGACGCCCTTGTCGATGTCGGCGTTGAGGTTCTGGCCCAACGCGATGCCGGCCATTCCGATGGTTTGCGCCAGCATCCCCGGGACGAGCAGCTGGAGGTAGGCGTGCCGCGAGCCGTGCTCGATCGCGCCGCCGAACACGTACGTGAACAACGCGATGAAGATCACCGGTTGAAGCGTCACGTCGATCAGGGCCTCGGGGGTCCGCCAGGTCTTGATCAGGCTGCGCCGGGCGAGCACCAGGCTGTGCCTCAGCAGCTGGAGCGGTCGGCTCGAGAGGCCGGTCTGGGTGCCACTAGTCAGGGCAACGGACGCGCTCATGCCGCCACCTCCTTGTCGGGGTCGTCGGTCTCGGCGTTCGACGTGTCCGTCGGCCGGCCGGTCAATGTGAAGAACACTTCGTCGAGGCTGGGCAGCGTCAACGCCAGCTCGGTCACGGCGATGCCAGCGGATGCGAGCCGACCCACCACCGCCTGCAGGGCACTGTCGTCCGGGACAGGCGCGCGGACCACCCCTTGGCCGGTCCGGTCGGGGATCGCCCCCGCGATCTCGCCGACCATGGTCGCGACCTCGTCGAGCCGGGACGCGTCGGTCGGTCGCACGCTGAGCGTCTGACCGCCCACCACGCGCTTCAGCCCGTCGGGGGTGTCGTGGGCAATGACTCGGCCGTGGTCGATCACGGTGATCTCGTCGGCGAGTGCGTCGGCCTCGTCGAGGTACTGGGTGGTGAGCAGCACGGTCGAGCCGTCCGCGACCAGGGTCCGGACCACGCCCCACATGTCCTCGCGCTTCGCGGGGTCGAGCCCGGTGGTCGGCTCGTCGAGGAACACGACGGCGGGCCGACCCACCAGCGAGGCGGCGAGGTCGAGCCGGCGCCGCATCCCGCCCGAGTAGGTCTTGGCCATTCGGCCACCGGCCTCGGTGAGGTCGAACCACTCGAGCAGTTCGCCCGCCCTGGCCTTGGCCTCGCGGCCCGACAGGTCGAGCAGCTGGCCGATCAGGACCAGATTCTGCATCCCGGTCAGATCCTCGTCGACCGAGGCGTACTGGCCAGTCAGCCCGATCGACGCGCGCACCTCGCGCGCCTGCTTGGCCACGTCGTACCCGTTGATCCGGGCGGAGCCCGAGTCGGCCTTGGTGAGGGTGGCCATGATGCGCACGGCGGTGGTCTTGCCGGCGCCGTTGGGTCCCAGTACACCGAGGATCTTCCCGGCCGGGACGGCGAAGTCGACCCCGGCCAGCGCCTGGGTCTCCCCGAATCGCTTGGTGAGGCCGGTCGCCTCGATTGCGTAGTCCATCGTCGATCCTTTCGTCGATACCTAGCATCGGCATCGGCCCTGGCATCCGGCGCACACGGCGCTGACAGCCGCTGACACGATGGAGGGCGTGGTGTCAGCGGGGTCGTACCGGATGGTCGCGACCGACCTCGACGGGACGATCGTCCGCAGCGACGGCACGATCTCGGCCCGCACCCGGTCGGCCCTGGGTACGGCGGAGGCCGCGGGCGCCGTGGTCGTCCTCGTCACCGGCCGGCCGCCGCGCTGGCTGAGCGGGATCGCGGACCAGACCGGGCACCGGGGGCTCGCGATCTGCGCGAACGGCGCCCTGCTTTATGACCTGCACGAGGAGCGGATCATCGGCGTCCACCCGCTCTCCGTCGAGTCGTTGCGGCACCTGGTCGACGTACTGCGGGAGGCCATCCCGGGCATCACGTTCGCCGTCGAGCGGGTCGACGACGGGTTCCGGCACGAGCCGGCGTACCGGCCCCGATGGGACTCGGACCAGTCCAAGACGACGGTGAGTCTCGAGGCGATGATCGCTGAGCCGGTCACGAAGCTGCTGGCCCGGCACGGCTCCTACAGTGCCGACGATCTGCTCGCGGCCGCACGCCTCGCGGTCGGTGACGAGTCCGTCGCGACGCTGACCCACTCATCGATCGACGGGCTGCTGGAGATCAGCGCAGCGGGCGTCAGCAAGGCGTCCTCGCTCGCCGACTACGCCGCGGAGCACGACATCCCGGCCGAGGCCGTGATCGCCTTCGGTGACATGCCCAACGATCTGCCGATGCTGTTGTGGGCAGGTCACTCGGTCGCCGTGGCCGATGCTCACCCCGAGGTGCTGGCGGCCGCGGACGAGGTGACGGCGAGCAACGACGACGACGGCGTCGCGCAGGTCCTGGAGCGCGTGTTCAGCTAGTCGTGGGCGGTGAGCCAGTCGCCGACGACCTGCATGTAGCGCTCGCGTTCCTCGACGTGCGGCATGTGCGAGGACTCGTCGAAGTGCACCCAGGTCGATCCCGCGATGCCTTCCAGCAAGGCCCGCTGCAGCGCCGGCGCCGCCTCGTCGTAGCGACCGGACACCAGCAGCGTCGGGACGGAGATCTGGTCGAGCCGGTCGGCGGCCTGCCAGTCGCGGATCGAGCCGATCACGTGGAACTCGCTCGGCCCGTTCATGGTGTGGTAGACGGTCGGGTCCCGATCGATCCAGCCGAACGACTCGGTGACCTCGGCCGGCCACTCGTCGAGCCGGCAGACGTGGCGGCGGTAGAAGACATCGCAGGCCTCGGCATACGCCGGGTCGTCGGTGGTGCCGGCTGCCTCGTGGCGCTGCAGGGTCGCCTCCACCTCAGGGGGCAGCTCGGCGCGCAGCAGGTTGCACTCCCGGACGAAGTCGGGGAACGACGCGGCAGTGTCAGCGAGCACCAGGGAACGCAAGCCCGCCGGCGCCGTGAGCGCGTACTCCTGCGCCAGGAAGCCACCCCACGACTGGCCGAGGATGTGGTGGTCACCGATGCCGAGCGTCGCGACGAGGTTCGTCAGCTCCCGGACGAATAGGTCGACGGTCCAGAACTCCGCGCCGCGTTCCGGCAGGTGGCTGCTTCGACCGTTCCCGATCTGGTCGTAGTGCACCACCGCCCGGCCGCCCGTCGCGAGGTCGGTCATCGACAGCAGGTAGTCGTGGGTCGCACCCGGACCACCGTGCAGGGTGATCAGTGGAGCCGGGCCGTCGTCGGATCTCGGCAGCGACCCGGTGATGCGGTACCAGGTCTGGTGGGTCTCGCCGTCGACGGTGAAGCCGGCGGTGCCGGTGGTGGGGTCGCTCACGGGTCTCCTGTCAGGCAAACCGGATGATGCTGGCGACGCCGAACAGCAGGCAGTAGATGCCGAACGGCGTGAGCTTGTTCGTCTTGAAGTAGCGGGTCAGGAAGGCCGTCGACAGGAACGCCCCGATGAACGCGGCACCGGCACCGGCCAGCGCCTGACCCCGGATCCCGTCACCGAGCGAGCCGGTGAAGTCGGGGATCTTCAGCAGTCCTGCAGCCAGGATGATCGGCGTAGCGAGCAGGAACGCGAACCGCACCGCCTGCTCGTGGTCCATCCCGCGGTAGAGCCCGGCCACCATCGTGACGCCCGACCGTGAGATGCCGGCGAACAGCGCCAGGATCTGCGCGAACCCGATCCAGACCGCGTCGACGAAGCGCACGTGCCGGACAACGTCAGCGTCGATCTCCTCGTCGGTCGGCTCACGGGTCACCTCTCCGGCAGCCGGGTCGCCGGTCGTCGTACTGGCCGCCCGGCGACGCAGCCACTCACCGCCCAGCAGGATGAACCCGTTGATGGTCAGGAAGATGGCAGCTGCTTCGGGCTTCGCGAACAGCACCCGGAACGCGTGCTCGAGCAGCAGCCCCGTGATCCCGGCGGGGATGGTGGCCACAATGAGCAGCCACGCCATCCGCTCGTAGAGGCTCTCGATCCGCCGGTGCCGGATCGAGGTCCACAGGCCGGTGAGGATCTTCACCCACTCCCGCCAGAAGAAGACCAGCAGCGCGAGGGCGGTCGCGACGTGCAGCACCACCACGAAAGCGAGGTACGGCGACTCGCCCTGCGACTCGTCTCCGACCGCCGCGGCCCAGCTGCCCCCGATCCAGTGGGGGATCAGGACCGCGTGCCCCAGGCTCGACACGGGGAACAGCTCGGTCACGCCCTGGACGGCCCCGATGACGATGGCTTGGAAGAATGTGAAGTGATGCACGGCGGACAGTCTCCCGTGCCGCCTTACAGATACAGGCCAGGCCCCTGTTGTGGGTTCTGCGGCGCGCCCTGCGGGAGTGCCTGGCGGCGCATCTGCTCGAGCTGCGCCCGGGCGGCCATCTGCTGCGCGAACAGCGCCGTCTGGATGCCGTGGAAGAGCCCCTCGAGCCAGCCGACCAGCTGAGCCTGCGCGATCCGCAGCTCGGCGTCGCTGGGGACGGTGTCGGCAGAGAACGGCAAGGTCAGCCGGTCCAGCTCGTCGCGGAGCTCGGGCGCCAGGCCGCTGGCCAGCTCCCGGATCGAGCTCTGGTGGATCTCGGCGAGCCGGGCGCGGCTGGCGTCGTCGAGCGGCGCCGACTTCACCTCCTCCAGCAGCTGTTTGATCATCGAGCCGATTCGCATCACCTTGGCAGGCTGCTCGACCATCGCGGCCAGTTCGCTGGCCTCGTCCGTCGGCTCCTCGTCCTCGTGGTGCTCGGGCGCGTCGTCGACGTGCGCGCCGTCCGGCCCGACGGTGACGATGCGGAACGGTTCCGGGTGCTCGGCTGAGTCCGTCATGGCTCCATCGTCCTCCGAAATCCGCTCGCCTCGGGCGGCGGGGTGGTCCAGGCTGGTCGGATGCCGGACCAGCTGACCCTGCGGCTCGCGACAGCGGCGGACGCGGCCGCAGTGCTCGAGCTGCGAGTCGAGTCCGAGGTTGCCGAGCGAGGCGAGACCGAGTCCACGCTGGCCGAAGTCGCCGCCGACCTGGCCCGCCCCACGCACCGGGAATGGGTCCACGAGGACGCCGACGGTCGGGTCGACGCCACCGTGTGGATCGAGAAGCAGGCCGTTGACAGCTCCATTTTCGGTGAGGTGACCCGCGACCCCGCTCGTGGCGCCGGCCTGATCGAGCCGCTGCTGGAGTTCGCGAAGCGCCAGGCGCGCGACACCTATCCGGCGCTGCCGCTGCACGTGTTCTGCGATGCCACCGCGACATCGAGACGCGATGCGTTCGAGGCCGCCGGCGGTGTGCAGGTCAGGGTTTTCTTTCGGATGGTGATGAACATCGCGTCGGGCATGCCTGGAGTTGAGCTCCCCGACGGTGCGACGATCCGCGTGATCCGCGCCGACGACCCCAGCGACCTGCGGGCGATGTATGACGTCATCGAGACGGCGTTCCGCGAGCACTTCGGAGCGGCACCGGCGACGTATGACGAGTGGATCGGGGCGATGTCCTCTCCTGACGTGTCGGACCGGTCATTGTGGTGGCTGGCAGAGGTCGAGGGCGAGCCGGCCGCCGGGCTCATCGGCCGCCTGCTTCCACGGCGGGGCTGGGTCGACGAGGTCGGGACGTTGCCGGCGTACCGCGGTCGTGGGCTGGCCCGAGCGCTGCTGCTGACGGCCTTCGAGGAGTTCCGGTCCCGCGGCTTCGAGCAGGTCGGGCTCGGCGTCGACACGGCGAACCACACCGGTGCGCTCGGGCTGTACGAGTCGATCGGCATGACGCCCACGAACCACTGGGTCGGCTACCGGTTCGAGCCGTGACGGAGCCCGTCATCCGGCCGGTCACGGCCGACGATGCCGTTGCAGTGCTCGACCTCGTTGTGCTGTGCGACATCGCGGAGATCGGTGAGCCGGACTACACGATCGAGGACATCGAAGAAGATCTGGCCCGCACGACGCACCGCGGCTGGATCACGGTCGATTCCGACGGCGAGCTTGAGGGCTACTGCTGGGTGGAACAGCGCCCGAACCATAGGTCGATCGACGCCGATGTGATGGTGCGACCGGGCGGCGACCCCAAGCTGTTGCCGCGGTTGCTCGCACAGGTGCGTTCGGTCGCCCGCGAGATCGACCCGGACCTGTCGGTGCTGGTGTTCGCGAGCTCGGACCACCGGGCGAAGCGGGAGGTCTTCGAGTCCGCTGGCGGTCGTGTCGTGAGGCACTTCTGGCGGATGGCGATCGACCTGCCGGACTCGCCGGCTCCGGTGGTGCCGCCGCTGCCGGCTGGGGTCGAGGTACGCGTCGCCGACCGGGGCGAGTCCGACCTGCGCACCGTCCACCAGGTGATCGACACAGCCTTCCTGGACCACTTCGGCAACCAGGCGTCGACGTACGAACAGTGGGCTCCGACCCACACCACCGGATCGTGGCGCGACCATTCGTTGTGGTGGATCGCGACGGTCGACGGCGAGCCGGCCGCGGCGACTGTTGGACAGTCGCGGCCAGACTCGGAGGGCTACATCGCCGACCTCGGCACCCTGCCGGCGTACCGCGGCCGTGGTCTGGCGCGGATCCTGCTGCTGACCGCATTCGCCGAGTTCCATCGCCGCGGCCTGCGGAAGGTGACGCTCGGCGTCGACACGACGAACCCGAGCGGCGCCGTTGCGCTCTACGAGTCAGTCGGCATGAGCGTCCGCCACGAGTTCGCGACCTACGAGTTCCCGCCGACCTGCTGACAACTCGCTTGTTCAGCCGGCGGGGTCGACCAGGTCGCGCTCGAACGCCGTGTACCGGCCGTCGAGCACCTTCATCGCCGCGGCGTAGTTCGCGTCGTCGTCGTTGAACCACAGGTCGTGCAGCAGCCGGTCGACCCGCCGCCGCGCCTGGCTGCAGAACAGGTCCGCCAGCTCGACGTACTCCGCAGCGTTCGCTGGGTCCTCGTGGCGCAGCGTCTCGGCGTACACGCAGGCGCAGGCGATCGCGTAGAGCTCGGCGCCGATGTCGACGATTCGCCCGAGGAACGACTGCTTCTTCTCGAGCTTGCCCTGCCAGCGGCTCATTCCGTAGAAGGTCGAGCGGGCCAGCTTGCGGCAGTTGCGCTCGGCGAAGCGCAGGTGCTCGGCAAGGTCACCGAACTCCGAGTACGACGTCGGCGTCGTGCCCTGGCCGACCGCGAGCTTCGGCAGCCACTTCCCGTAGAACTGGCCGGCCTTGACGGCGGTCTTCGCCTTGTCGGCGAGCGGGACGTCGGGCTCGATGATGTCGCCGGCGACCTGCAGGTGCTGGTCGACAGCCTCCCGCGCGATCAGCAGATGCATGATCTCCGACGAGCCTTCGAAGATCCGGTTGATGCGCATGTCACGGAGCATCTGCTCCGCCGGGATCGGCTTCTCGCCACGAGCCTTCAGCGACTCGGCCGTTTCGTAGCCACGACCGCCGCGGACCTGCACCATCTCGTCGACGGCGAGCCAGCCCATCTCGGAGCCGTAGAGCTTCGCGAGCGCCGCCTCGATCCGGATGTCGTTGCGCTTCTCGTCGGCCAGCCGGCTCGACACGTCGAGCATCGCCTCGAGCCCGAACGCCGTACCCGCGATGGTCGCGATCTTCTGGGCGACCGCGTCGTGCTTTCCGACCGGGATGCCCCACTGCACCCGCTCGTTGCCCCACTCGCGGACGATCTTCAGGCAGTACTTCGTGATGCTCGAGCAGATCGCCGGCAACGCGAGCCGGCCGGTGTTCAGCGTCGTGAGCGCGATCTTGAGCCCGATGCCCTCCTTGCCGACGACGTTCGACGCCGGGATCTCGACGTTGTCGAAGACGGTGACGGAGTTCTCGATGCCCTTCAGTCCCATGAACGCGTTGCGGTGCGTGACGCTCAGGCCCTTCACGTCGGTCGGCACGATGAACGCGGTGATTCCGCCGCGGTGCCCGTCGCTCTTGGGCACCATCGCCATGACGATGACCACGTCGGCGATGGCACCGTTCGTTGCCCACAACTTGGTGCCGTTGATGGTGTACGTCGATCCATCCTCGGACGGTGTCGCGGTGACCGAGAGCCGGGCCGGGTCGGAGCCGACGTCCGGCTCGGTGAGCAGGAACGCGCTGATGTGAGTGCGGGCGACCTTCGGCAGCCACTCCTTCTTCTGCTCCTCGGAGCCGAACAGCATCAGCGGCTGCGGCAGGCCGATCGACTGGTGAGCTGACAGCAGCGTTGAGATCGCGGCGTGCCAGACGCCGGTCATGGCGAGCGCCTTGTTGTAGTAGACCTGGCTGAGCCCGAGGCCGCCGTACTCGGTCGGGATCTTCATCCCGAACGCGCCGAGCTCCTTGAGGCCCTCGACGACATCGTCCGGGATCTTCGCGTCCCGCTCGATCTGGAGCGGGTCGACCTTGTTCTCGAGGAATGCGCGGAGCTCGGTGAGGAACGCCTCGCCCGTGTCCACAGCGGCCTGGTCGAGCTTCGGCTGCGGGTGGATCAAGTCGAGCCGGAAGTCACCGAGGAACAGCTGCTTGCCGAAGCTCGGCAGCGTCCAGTCGGTCTCGCGGGCGGCCTCGGCGACCTGGCGGGCTTGCTTCTCGCTGACCTGATTGCTCACGGCGCTCACTCCAGAATCGGGTTCTTTCCGTGAGTGTTACCCGCTGGTAGCCAGGGTGCAACCTCCTGGACGTGATCCAAGTGATCAAGCAAGCGTGCTAGCGCGGGAAGTGGACGCTGGACCAGCTGTCACCCGCGTCGTCGCTCGTGATGAATATCCGGTCGGCGCCGTGTGCCGGTAGGGCGACCACGCGCGAGAGGCTGATGAACCCCACGAAACCGGCGCCGTCGGTCAGCTTCGGACCGCGCAGCGTCCAGTGCCTGCCGCCATCGGTGGTCACGTCCAGTCCCGACTGGCCGTCGGCGACCACGACGTCGTCAGGCCCGCTGGCCGACACCGAGTTGATGTAGCCGAACCGGGTCGGGGGCTTGTCCAGGGCGGTCCAGCTCGCCGCGCCGTTCGTGGAGACGTAGACCCGCTTCGACTCGTTGCCGGGCGCGAACAGATGGACGTCGCAGGCCGCTGCGACACCGGTCGCGCTCCACTCGGTGATCAGGCCCATCGTGGTGCCGCACGGTGAGGATCGCTGCGACCACGCCGAGCCGTCGCTGGTAGCCCAGACCTGGCCGGGACCGCCCTTGACCGTGTCCAGGACGTACGCGGCGTCGCGGTAGACCGCGAGCGAGACGGAGTCGCCGACCATGGTGGGTACGCCGGCCACCCGCTGCAGGCTCGGCGACGCCGTCGATCCGCCGTAGAGCGACACCTTCCGGCAACGGGCGCACGAGCTCACCAGGGCGTACACGTGGCCGCTCATGGTCTCGAGGTCGCTGATGAAGCCGCCTGGGCGCGGCTCAGCCTGCCAGGCCCGACCGCCGGTCGTGGTCACGAAGAACTTGGTGCCGAAGACGTAGCCCACGTCAGGCGTCGCGAACCTGACCCCGGCGGTCTTGGCCGGAATCGTGAGGTCCGCAAGCCGCGACCAGCTGCTCCCCCCGTCGCTGGTGCGGGCGACTGTGGAGCCCCCGTCGCCGTCGTCTCCGAGCAGGTACCCCTCGGCCTGCGAGACGAAGGACACCGACGACGGCGCGAAGCCGGTCAAGCCGGCGCCGGCTACCGGGCTCGCCGATGTCTCTGGCGCGCGCGCGGCCGACGTCGGCGCGTGCTGGAGAGGGCTCGATGGCGGCGCCGCGATGCTGATCCGCTGCTCGGAGCCGGAGGTGTGGTGGTGGGCGAACAGCACGGTCGGGCCGAGTCCGATCCCGGCCGCCACGACGACGGTGGCGAGGACGGCGGCGCTGAGCTTCGCGACCCGGCGCCGGCGGGCCCGGCGTCGTACCGCCTCCCACCGTCCGGGCGGTGGTGGCAGCGGCTCTGACCGAGACCGGAGCAGCTCCTCGAGCTCGCGCTCGTTCATCCGTCCCCCAGCGCGGCGGCCAGCTTGGCGCGCGCGTCGAACAGGTCGCGCTTGACCGTTCCGGGGGCGACACCGAGCGCGCGGGCGACGGAGTCGACCGTCAGGTCGGCGAAGTAGTGCAGGACGACGACCTGCTGCAGCCGCCGGGGCAGCGCCTCGACGAGCATCCGCAGTTCCGGCCCCGGTGCCTGCTTCGGCGTGGCCGCGGCACTCGTGACCACCTTGCCGAGCGCCACCCGCTCCCGCTCGGTGCGCCGCCACCGGTCGCGGATCAGGTTTAGCGCCGTGGTGTAGAGGTAGGCGCGGGGGTCGGTGACCGACGTCCACCGGCCGAGTAGTCGGGCGAACGCCTCTGCCGCGATGTCGTGCGCGACTTCCTCGTCGCCCACCATCCGCCGGCACCACCCGGCCAGCGGGGCGTAGTGGGTCCGGAACACAACCTCGGCGGCCTCGGTCGGATCGGCCGACGTCACCCGTACCGCCTCCCACGCGCCCACCACAGCCACGTCCACGTCTCTAGGACGGCGCAGCGAGCCGGACGGTTGGGTGGTCATGTCAGGGGGCGGTCAGCACGACTTTGCCGGTGTGGCCGCTGTCGGCGACGAGTTGATGTGCATCGGCGATCCGGTCCATCGAATACGTCGCACCGACGATCGGCCGGACCCGCCCGTCAGCGATCATCGGCCAGAGTCCCTCGACGACTGCCGCGCAGATAGCGGCCTTCTGGTCCAGCGGTCGCGACCGCAGTCCCGTCACGTGGATCGACCCGCGGGTGCGCATCAGCGCAGTGAGGTCGAGCTCCGCGTGGGCACCGCCTTGCATACCGATCACGACGAGCCGACCGTCCATCGCGAGGACGCCGAGGTTCGACGCTAGGTACTTGGCGCCGACGATGTCGAGGATGACGTCCGCGCCGTGGCCGTCGGTCGCGTCTCGGGTCACCTCGACGAAGTCCGCGTCGCGGTAGTTGATGGCGACGTCGGCGCCGAGTTCCCGGCACAGCGTCAGCTTCTCCTCGCTGCCGGCGGTGGCCACGACCGTGGCACCGAGCGCCTTGCCGACCTGGATCGCCATGGTCCCGATCCCGCTGCTTCCCCCGTGCACGAGGAGGACCTCACCGGCGCTGAGCTGGCCGACCTGCACGACGTTCGACCACACCGTGCAGCTGACCTCGGGCAGTGACCCGGCCGTGACAAGGTCGACTCCGGCCGGCACCGGCATGACTTGCCCGACCGGTACGACGGCCTGCTCGGCCTGGCCGCCACCGGCGAGCAGGCAGCACACCTCGTCACCCACCGACCAGCCCGTGACGTCCTCACCGAGCTGCGTGATGCGGCCGCTGCACTCCAGCCCGAGGATGTCCGTTACGCCGGAGGGTGGCGGGTAGAACCCCTGTCGTTGCACCAGATCGGCCCGGTTGACCGCGCTCGCGACGACCTCGACGAGCACCTGGCCGGGGCCTGGTGCGGGCGGCTCTACCGTCTCCCATCGCAGCACGTCGACGTCCCCGGCTCCGGCACAGATCACGGCTCTCACCCGCCAGACGGTAGCCCTCCGTAGCGGACGTCGAAGCCGAACCTGCCTGCGATGCTCACCGCCTGCTCGGGATCGATGACGGCGCCGGCGATCTCGACGGTGAGCGGGTCGAGCGAGCTCAGATCGCTGCCGCGCAGATCGCAGCCGGTCAGCTTCATCCGCTGCAGCTGGGCACCCGACAGATCCACATCGCGAAAAGACGCACCGCTGAGGTTCGCGCCGGTGAGATCGGCCTCCCGCATCCGGACCCCGGCGACCTCGACCCCGGCGAGGTTCGCACCCGGAAGCGCGACGAAGGACCAGTCGCCGCCGCTGACCCGCAACGGCCGCAGCTCGCAGCGGGAGAACGCGCTGCCGGTCAGCTTGCACCCGGTGAACGCTGCGTCGAACAGGTTGCAGCCGGTGAACTGGCAGTGCAGGAAGGCCGAGTCGCTGTGCGTCGAGGCGTTGAACCGGACGTCGATGAACGTGCAGTCCGTGAAGACGGCTCCGGCCGTTGTGGCTTCGGTGAGGTCGACGGCACGGAACGAGCAGCCGGTGTAATGATCCGCCTCGATGACGGCGGCGTACCAGTCCTCGTGGCGGAAGGTCTCACCCTCGTGTGCTGTCACGCCCAGGACGGTAGTTGGCGGCGATTTCACAGCCAGCTCCCAGGCTGCCGTAGTGAACGTCCGATGTGCTAGTGACGTGTCCAGCAGTGACGGTCGGATCGGGACCGTTCGCGGCCTAGGGGGATCGGACATGGCAACGTCGCGCCGTCGGTTGCGGTGGGACGCTCGGAGAACCGAGTTGGACGCGGGTCGCGTGCAGGCTGCGGAGCTGCGCACCGAGCGTGACCTGCTGCGGCTTCGGCTCAAGGACACCCAGGCCGGTCAGCGCGATGCTCTCGCCGAGGTCTCCCGGCTGCGCGAGCTCACCTTCGGGCGGCCCGAGCGGGAAGCGCCGCAGGACGCCCTCAACTACCTGTTCGTCGTGTCGGCCGGTCGCACTGGGTCGACCCTCGTCCAGGGAATCCTGAACAGCAGCCCGGGCGTCGTCATCCGCGGTGAGAACGACGGCATGCTCATCAACCTGTTCGACTTCCACATCGCGGCGCGAGCTCTCGACGGGTACTCGGAGCAGCAGGCGCTGCGGGAGTTCCGCCATCTCGCGATCGATCTGTTGTTCCGACCCGAGCCGGGTGTCCACACCACCGGGTTCAAGGAGATCAAGTGGCCCTTCGAGCAGATCACCGAGTACGTCGGTTTCCTGCAGGAGGTGTTCCCGGGTGCCCGGTTCATCCTCAGTTCCCGGCGGCTCGAGGACGTGGCGGGCAGCGGCTTCTGGGCGAACCGCCAGAACGCCCTGGCTGAGCTGACCGTTATCGACGAACGGCTGCGCCGAGCGATCACCGATCTGGGACCGGCCGGCTTCGAGCTGCGCTACGAGGACGTGCTCGAGGGTCCGGAGCGTCTCAGGCCGCTCTTCGACTGGCTGGGGTTCCGGTTCCAGCCGCGCGTCCTCGAAGCGGTGATGGCCCGCCCGCACTCCTATGACCGGGCCACCAGCGCTGCCGAGTCCGACGACGCCGATGCCCCGAACGGCTCCCCATCCTGACGCGGCGGGTCAGTCGAGCTGTGCCCGCAGGTCGAAGTCGAGCTGTGCTCGCAGGTCGAAATTGAGCGTCCGCACCGCCTCGGCCGCGGCGGGCGAGATCGCCCCCATGCCGTAGAAACCGTGGATCATCCCGTCGAACCGGTGCAGGACCACCTCGACGCCCGCCTCCCGGAGTCGTTCGGCGTACGCCTCGCCTTCGTCGCGCAGCGGGTCAAACTCGGCGGTTCCGATGACCGCGGGAGGCAGGCCGCTGAGGTCCGCGATCTTGATCACCGATGCGCGCGGGTCCGCGTCGTCGAAGTCGTCGGGGACGTACTGCAGGTGGAACCACGCGCTGTCGTCCGCGGTGAGGAAGTAGCCCTCGCCGTTGTCGACGCGGGACGGATAGGGCCCGTCCGCCGTGAGGTCGACGACCGGGTAGAGCAACAGTTGCGCCGCGAGCGCGGGGCCGCCGGCGTCGCGGCAGGCGACGGCGACGGCGGCCGCGAGATTCCCACCGGCGCTGTCTCCTGCGACGGCGAGCCGAGCCGAGTCTCCGCCGAAGTCATCGATGTGGGCGCCGACGTACGTCGTGGCGGCGAGGCAGTCCTCGAAGCCGGCCGGGAACTTGTTCTCCGGCGCGAGTCGGTAGTCGATGCTGACGACCACTGCGGCGACGTCGCGCGACAGCAGCCGGGCCTGGTCATCGTGAGTCTCGATGTCACCGATCACGAACCCGCCGCCATGAAAGAACACCACGGTCGGGACCGGGCCGTCGGCCTCGGGCCGGTAGACCCGGATCGCGATGTCGCCGGCCGGCCCCGGCAACGTTGAGTCCTCGATCGAACGGACGACGGCGAGGCTGGCGGCGTCGCGCATGTCGATCGTCATGGCGCGCATCCCGGCCCGCGCCTGCTCAGGTGTGCCTTCGGAAAGCGCAGGCGCGCCCAGCTGCTCCATCAAGGCCAGGATGGCTGCGATCTGTGGGTCGACAGGCATAAGGATCCGTTCTGGTCGGCAGCGTCAGGCGGCGCGTGGTGAGTCGAAGGCGCTCCACATGGTGGCGTACGCGCCGCCGGCGGCGAGCAGCTGGTCGTGGTCCCCGTCCTCGATGATCCGCCCAGCACTCACCACGAGGATCCGGTCGGCAGCCCGAGCCGTCTGGAGCCGGTGGGCGATGACGATCGAGGTCCGGCCGTTGGCCACCACGTCGATCGCCCGGGTCACGACCGCCTCGGCGGACAGGTCCAGGGTCGCCGTGGCCTCATCGAGGAGCAGCACCGCCGGATCGACGAGCAGCGCCCGGGCGAGGCAGACCAGCTGCCGTTGTCCGGCGGACAACGAACGGCCCCGCTCCGCGATCGGGGTGTCGACACCCTCCGGCAACGTGTCGAGCCAGTCGGACAGGCCGACCTCGCGGCACACCCGATCGATCTCGTCGTCGGTCGCGTCAGGCCGGCCGTAGGCGACGTTGTCCCGGACCGATCCGGTGAACAGGAACGACTCCTGCGGTACGTATCCCAGCTGGCGTCGGTAGGCCGCCGGGTCGAGGTCACGCAGGTTGTGACCGTCCACGAGAACCCGGCCGGCGGTCGGGTCGTAGAACCGCGCCGCGAGTTTCATGATCGTGCTCTTCCCGGCGCCGGTGCGGCCCACCAGGGCGACCCGCTGGCCGGCCGGGATGACGACGTCGACGCCACGCAACGCGTCGGTCTGCGCCCGCCGGTAGCGGTAACGCACCCCCTCGAAGCGCAGCTCGCCGGCCAGCCGGCCCAGCTGGTCGGGGTGCGCCGGCGCCGGGGTGGCGGGTTGCTCGGCGAGCAGCGTCCGCAGCTTCCGCATCCCGGCGCGCGCCTGCTGGTAGGAGTCGAACACCTGCGACAGCTGCTGGATCGGCGAGAAGAACGCGGTGAGGTAGAGCACGAACGCCACGAGGACACCGGCCGAGACCGTGTGGTTCTGTAGCCGGCTGACTCCCAGGGTGAGCACCAGGGCGGTGGCAATCTGCTGGAACAGCTCGGTCGAGGCGACGTACCAGATCTGGATCGACAGTGCCCGCAGCCCGGCATCGCGGTTCATTTCGCTGAGGTGCGTGAAGCCGGCGAGGTCGCGGTCCTCACGAACGTTGGCCTGGGTGACCCGGACCCCGGCCAGCGACTCCGCGAACGACGCGTTGACGGTCGCGATGGTGTCGCGCTGATGGTCGTAGGCGACCGTCGAACGCTGCTGGTAGAGCACCGTCGCCACGATCATCGGCGGCAGGACCGCCATCGCGACCAGCGCCAGCTCGGCGTTCATCACCAGCAGGACGACCGCGATGCCGACCAGCGTCGCCAGCGACACGATCGCGTTCAGTAGGCCGTTCTGCACCAGCGCTGAGAGCGTGTCGACGTCGCTGGTGACACGGGTGAGGATCCGCCCGGTCAGCTCGGTTTCGTAGAAGTCCATCCCTAGCCGCTGCAGGTGCGCGAACACCCTGACCCGCAACGCGCCGAGGAGGCGCTCCGAGGCCTTGCCGGTGGTGATCGCCGACACCCACATATCCCACCAGTCGTACGCCGATACCGCCGCGAAGACAGCGGCGATCAGCAGCAGCACCGACGTCGAGGCGTGCGCGACCCCGTCGTTGATGCCGAGCTCGATCAGCTTCGGCTGCGCCAACGTGGCCAGCGCGTCGCCGAGGACCAGAGCGAGGCTGATGGCCAGCATCATCCGTTGCCGGTGCAGCAGGCCGCGAAGGGTCAGCGGCTGCTCGTCGGCGGCCGATTCGGCGAGCAGGCCGTCCGGCATGGCGTCGATGGCCGGTGGTAGCGCGTCGAGCGCTCGGCGCAGCGACGGGGTCGCGGACATCATGCCGGCCCAGCGGGCGCCACCGCCGCCGCCACCGCCGACTACCGGCCGAGGCCGCGCCAGGGCACCGGCCGCTCTGCCGACCATCGCGGCCGGCTCATCGCGGGTGGTCGCGGGGCTGAGCAGTCCGTCTGCCTCGGGTGGGGCGGAGTCGAGCAGCTCGCGGTAGCGCGCATCGGTCGCCATCAGCTCGTCGTGGCTCCCGATGGCGGTGATCCGGCCGTGGTCCAGGACGACGACGCGGTCGGCGAGCCGTGCGGTCGATGCCCGGTGGGCGATCAGCAGCATGCTGCGATTGGCGTGCCACGCGCGGAGCGCCGCATGGATGTCCGCCTCCACCGCGGCGTCGACGGCGCTGGTCGCATCGTCGAGCACCACGACGTCCGGGTCAGACAGCAGCAGCCGGGCGAGCGCGATGCGCTGTCGCTGGCCGCCCGAGAGCGTCAGGCCGCGCTCGCCGACGACGGTGTCGAAGCCGGCCTGCAGCTCGTCGATGAACTCCGTCGCCTGCGCAGCGTCGGCGGCGGCCCGCACCTCGTCGTCGGAGGCGTCGGGGCGGCCGTAGGCGATGTTGGCCCGGATGGTGTCCGAGAACAGGAACGCTTCCTCGAAGGCGATGCCGACGCGACTGCGGATCGAGGCCAGCTTCGCCCCGGCCAGATCAGCGCCGTCGAGGGTGACCCGGCCGCGCACCGGGTCGTAGAAGCGCGGCAGCAGCATCCCGAGCGTCGACTTGCCGGATCCCGACGGGCCGACGATCGCCACGGTCTCGCCGGGCTCGATCGTCAGGTCGATGCCACGGAGCACCTCTGGAGCGGCTTCGCCGTACCGGAACTCGACGCCCTCGAACGTGACCCGACCCGGGCCGTCCGGCACCGGCGTCGCGTCGGCGCGCTCGGTCAGCGTCGGCTCGGTGTCGAGGACCGCCACGAGCCGTTCGACCGCGGCCCGCGCCTGCTGCGCCAGCGCCATCACCGCTCCGACCATCCGGGCCGGCGCAGCGAGCTGCACCAGGTAGGTCGTGAACGCGAGGAACGTGCCCAGGGTGATGCTGTGGTGCAGCGCGAGGTAGCCGCCGAGGACCAGGACGCCGAGCTGGCCGAGCGCCGGGACGCTCTGCAGCATCGCGGTGAACGACGCTCGCTGGCGAGCCGCGCGCATCCGCCCGGCGTACATCGAGGACACCGCACCCATCACCCGCTGGGTCTCCGCGTCCTCCTGGCCGAAGCCCTTGACGACCCGTACGCCGGAGACCGCCTCCTCGACGGTGTTGGTGAGCTCCGCCTCGCGCTGCTGCGCGTCCCAGCTGGCGGCGAAGACGCTCTCGCGGGATCGCACCGTCACGATCACCGTCAGCGGCACGATGACCAGGGCGACCAGGCCGAGCGACCAGGACAGGAAGAGCATCACGACGACGCTGGCCACTAGCTGCAGCGCGTTGGCGATCACCTGCGGACCCCAGGCCAAGAACTGCTGGACCAGGGTGAGGTCGGCGCTGGACCGCGACACCAGCTGGCCGGTGCGCAGCTGGTCGAGCGCGGCCGGGTCGAGATGTAGCAGGTGGTTGTAGAGCCGGGTGCGCAGCCGCATCTGCACGTCGTAGCTAACCCGGCCGGCTCGCCAGCGCCGGGCGCGGGTCGCGACGAACCGGACGATCCCGAGCGCGAAGATGATGACCAGCCAGGCGTCGAGGTCACCGGTCGACCCGGACAGGCCGTCGTCGACGATCTCGCGGGCGGCGAGCGGGGTCACGGTGATGACGGCCGTACTCACCAACGCCGCCCCGATGCTCACCAACAGCAGCCGGCGCGCTGGCCCGACGAATCCCCACAGCAGCCGGAGCCAGCCGGCGGACAGGTCGCGGTCGGCGTCCGCCGGCGCGGATCGGGTCAGGAGGCTCACGTCACCCCGATGGTTTCATCACGCAACGACAGTTGTCTCAGGGGCATCGATCAGGCCTCGGCCTGCTGGCGTGACCGGTAGGCAGCAACGTTGGTGCGGCTGGCGCATCGGGCCGAGCAGAACCGCTTCGAGCGGTTCGCCGAGCTGTCGAGATAGGCGAGGGTGCAGTCCGGGGCGGCACACCGGCCGAAGCGGTCGGCGCCGAGCTCGGTGACAACCAGCGCCATGCCGAACAGCCCCTCCGCCGCGAGGATCGTCGCGACCGACGCCTTCGTGTCGTTGACGTGCAGGTGCCAGGTCTGGGCGTCATGGCCCGAGATCCGCGGTCGGACCGGGTGCTGCTCGAGCAACGCGTTGAGCCGCGACACGACGGCGGGCTCGTCGCCGGCGTCAGAGGCGTCGACGACGGCCGCGAGCTCGCCCTGCAGCCGCTTGAGGGCACGGAGGTCACCGGCCTCGAGCTGGTCGCAGACCCAGGGCCGCGGGGCCAGGAAGGTTTCGACGTCCTCGCGGGTCGTCAGGTCAGCGTTGATCAGGTCGATCGCACCCTCTGCGTAATGACCGGAATCCATATGTGCATCTTACGCCCGAGTGATGTATTGTAAGTGTCAGATAGCGATCAGATCCTTACAGGATCATGTGAGTGGGAGGCGACGTGGACTGGCTCGAGCTGCAGCGACGCTGGGACGCCCAGCAGGAGACCTACCTGCCGGACCGCGAGCAGCGCTTCAGCGTGATGCTCGACGCGGTCGAGGCTTCGGTCGGCGACGCTCCGCGCGTGCTCGACCTGGCCGGCGGGACCGGCTCGATCAGTCAACGCGTGCTGCACCGTTTCCCGGCGGCGCGCACCGTGATCGTCGACATCGATGCCGCCCTGCTGCAGATCGCGCGCGGCACCTTCGACGGCGATGACCGGGTCCGGGTGGTCAGCGCCGACCTCGCCTCGCCTGAGTGGATCGAGACGCTCGGCGAGCCGGCCGACGGCTTCGACGCGGTGCTCACCGCGACGGCGCTGCACTGGCTCACCGGTGACCGGGTCGCCGGCGTCTACGCCGAGGCAGGCTCGCTGTTGCGCAAGGGCGGGGTCCTGATCAACGCCGACCACATGGTCGACCCCGATCTGGCCCAGCTCGGGATCGCGTTTTCGACGTACTCCTCAGAGCAGGAGAAGCGCCGGCAGTCCGTCGCCGGAGCCGAGGACTGGACCGGGTGGTGGGTCGGGCTCCGCGAGATCCCGGAGCTCGCCGAGGCAGTGGCCGAGCGCGACCGCCGGTTCGCCGAGCGGGACTCCCATCACACCGAGCTCGACGTCCCGTCGTCCTGGCATCTCGACGCGCTGCGCTCCGGCGGGTACGTCGAGGCCGGCCTGCTCTGGCGGTCCTTCACCGACGCGGCGGTCATCGGACTGCGATGACGCCCGTCACCACCGACGACCAACTCAGAAAGGAGGAGTGAACAGATGTTCCAGAACCTGACGGCTGCCGCCGCTCGCGAACACGTGCGCGACCTGCACACCGACGCTGAGCGCGACCGCAAGGTTGCCCAGCTGCGCTACCGCACCCGCCGCGCCCGCTAGATCGGGAGAACGGGGTGAACGAGAACCGGTTTCGGACCGTGGATTAGGTTAGGTATACCTAACTCGTCCGAAAGGCTCTCGTCACATGCCCGTCCGCTCTGCGGTCCGCCTGACCGTCGCCGGGGTCGTCCCTGCCGCCCTGCTGTTAGCCGGGTGCGGCTCGTCGTCGTCCTCATCGGCCCCGTCCAGCGCTGCCGCCGTACCGGCCGCCAGCATCTGCACCCAAGTAGCCGACGTCCTCGGCGACGGGCCGGATCCCGACGCCGACCCGGTCGGGTACGCCGAGGCCCAGATCGGACCGCTCGCCGCGCTGCATCCCAGCAACCCGGCTCTGCGCAGCGCCGTCACGGCGTTGGACGCGGCCTTCCGGCAGGAGTTCGCCCACGGCGCGACCCACGCCACGAAGGCCGGCGTTAGGGCGGGCCAGCACAGCGTCAACGCGGTGTGCCCCGGAGCGGCGTCATGAGCCGCGGGGTACGGCGTCCCGCGGTCCTGGCCGTGGTCGCCGTCGCGGCCACAGTGCTCGCCGGATGTGGCGCGTCGGGATCGCCCGGCGCCGGCGGTAGCCACGACACGATCACGCTCTACAGCGGGCAGCACCAGCAGACCACCGACTCCCTCGTCGCCGGGTTCGAGAAGGCCACCGGCATCACGGTGAAGGTGCGCAACGACGACGAGGACGTGCTCGACGACCAGATCCAGACCGAGGGGTCGCACTCGCCGGCCGACGTGTTCTACACCGAGAACACGATGCCGCTGCAGGACCTAGCGGCGCACGGCTTGCTGGCGCCGATCAAGGCCTCGACCCTCGCGCAGACCCCCAGCAAGTACAACTCGCCGCAGGGGTTGTGGGCCGGGGTCTCGGCGCGGGTCAGCGTCCTCGACTACAACCCCTCACGGATCCCGAAGAGCCAGCTGCCGACCTCGGTGCTGCAGCTCGCCGACCCGAAGTACAAGGGCAAGCTCGCCATCGCGCCCGGTGAGAGTGACTTCCAGCCGATCATCACGTCGGTGCTGCGGACCTACGGCAAGGCCCGCACGTTGCAGTGGCTGGCCGGGCTGAAGGCCAACGCCGGCGATGCCCACACCTATCCCGACAACGAGACGATCGCGGACGAGGTCAACCGGGGCCAGGTCGCCTTCGGGTTGATCAATCAGTACTACTGGTACCGGCTGCACGCCGAAGTCGGCGCCTCCAACGACCACTCGGACATTGCCTACCTGGCGCCGCACGATCCCGGGTACGTCCTCGACATCTCCGGCATCGGGATCCTGAAGTCGAGCTCCCACCAGGCGGCGGCGCAGCGGTTCGTCGCCTACCTCACCAGCAAGGCGGGGGAGCAAATCATCTCCCACAGCATCAGCTTCGAGTACCCGATCGCGTCGGGCGTCACGACGAGTCAGCCGGAGACACCGCTCGCCAAGCTGCAGCCCAACGCGATCAACCTGGTCCAGCTGGGCAACGGCCTCGAGGCGATCGCACTGCTCCACCAGGCGCAGCTGTTGTGACGACGGCGCAGCCGTCCCTGACGCGCGCGTGGATCGGCCGCCGCCGCTCCGGCCCGCCACGGGCGCTGGTCGGCGTCAGCGTGCTGATCGCGCTGGCACTCGCGTTGCCGTTGATCTTCTTGCTGGTCGTCGCCCATCACGCCGGACCGAGCGACGTCTGGAATCTGATCCTGCGTCACCTGACCGGCGTCCTGCTCTGGAACACGGTGCGGCTCTCGGTCGTCGTCACCGTCCTGTGCGCGGTGATCGGGACGGCGGCGGCGTACTGCGTCGAACGCACCGACCTGCCGCTCCGAGGCCTGTGGGCGGTGCTGGTCGTCGTACCGCTCGCCATTCCCGACTTCGTCGTGAGCTTCGGCTGGACGTCGCTCTCGACCCACGTCGCCGGCTTCCACGGCGCCGTCCTCGTCATGACGCTCGCGGTCTATCCGCTGGTCTACCTTCCGGTCGCGGCGAGCCTGCGCAACGCCGACCCGTCCCAGGAGGAGATGTCGCGCAGCCTCGGCGTGGGCCCGGTGCGGACGTTCGTGCGGGTGACGTTGCCGCAGGCGCGGACCGCGATCCTCGGCGGCTGCCTGCTGGTCTGCCTGGTGATGCTCGCGGAGTACGGCGCGTTCGAGATCCTCGGTTACCGGACGTTCACCACGGAGATCTTCGCGGAGTTCCAGACCGCCTTCAACCTGCCCGCCGCCAGTGCCCTGTCGCTCGTCCTGGTCGCCGTCAGCCTGCTCGTCGTCGGGTCGGACCTGCGGGTGCGCGGCCGGGGCGGCGTGGTGCGGGCCGCCGGCCAGGCGCAGCGCCGGACCCCGCGGACCCGGCTCGGCCGCGCTACCGTCCCGGTCTTCCTCGGCTTCGTCGTACTGGTCGGACTCGCCCTCGGCGTACCGATCGGGTCCAGCGTCTACTGGATGTTCGCGCGGACGACTCCGGTGCTGACCGGCATCCCGTTGCTCGCCGCCGCCGGGCACACCGCGGCCTACGCCGCCGCCGCCGGGGTCATCGCGACGGTCGCCGCCATCCCGCTCGCCGTCCTGTCGGTGCGCTACCCGGGCGGCCGGATCCACCTGCTCGAGCGCAGCACGCTGCTCGTCCTCGGGATGCCGGGCCTGGTGACCGCGCTCGCGCTGTCCTACTTCGTCGAGCGGTATGCCGGTGGATTCCTCTACCAGAGCGCGACGTTGCTGGTGCTGGCCTACTCGATCCTGTTTTACCCGTTGGCTTTGGTCGCGGTCCGGGCATCCGTCGTGCGGGCTCCTGCGCGGCTCGATGACGTTGCTCGCTCGCTCGGCCGCGGGCCGGTCGCTGTGCTTTTTCGGGTCACGTTGCCGTTGTTGGCGCCCGGGCTGGCTGCTGCTTTTTGTTTGGTGTTCCTGTCGGCCGTGACCGAGCTGACCGCGACGCTGATCCTGGTGCCGACCGGTGTGCAGACCCTCGCGACGCAGTTCTGGGCCTACCAGCAGAACCTGTCCTACGGCCAGGCCGCACCGTTCGCGCTGCTGATCATGGCCATCGCCGCGATCCCGTCCGTCGTCCTGGGACGATGGTTCGATCGACTCCCGTCCACGACCGGCGACGCATCGGACCAAGTGACCCTGTGATGGTGATCCTGTGAGCAGCCTCGAGGTCAGCGACCTCGTCAAGGGGTACGGCGATAAGCCGGTGCTGCGCGGGCTCGACCTGACGGTCGATGCGGGCACCATCACCGCGATCCTCGGCGCGTCCGGCAGCGGCAAGACCACCCTGCTGAGAGTGCTGTGCGGCTTCGAGCGTTCGGAGCGCGGGTCGATCGTGATCGACGGCGAGGTCGTCGACTCGCCGACGCAGTACGTGCCGCCGGAACGCCGCCGGATCGGCTACGTCCCGCAGGACGGGAACCTGTTCCCGCACCTGAGCATCGCCGGGAACATCCGGTTCGGGCTGCCGCGCGGCGCCGAGTCCCGGCAGCGGGTGAGCGACCTGCTCGACATGATCGGGTTGTCCGATCGAGCCCGCAGCTACCCGCACCAGCTCTCCGGCGGGCAGCAGCAGCGGGTCGCGCTCGCGCGTGCCTTGGCGGTGCACCCGCGGCTGGTGTTGCTCGACGAGCCGTTCGCCTCGCTCGACGCGGCGCTTCGGGCCAGCGTCCGCGGAGACGTCGTCCGGATCCTGCGCGACGCCGGCGCCACTGCGCTGCTGGTGACGCACGACCAGGACGAGGCGCTGTCGCTCTCCGACACCGTCGCCGTGCTGCGGGGCGGCGTCATCGCGCAGCTCGACACCCCCCACGGCATCTACGCCCGGCCGGTCGACCCCGATCTCGCCGGGTTCGTCGGCGAAGTGAACCTCATCGCCGGCACCGTCGACGGCGACCACGTCACAACGGCGCTGGGCCGGCTCGCGTTGGGTCCCTCGGGCATCGCCGTACCCGCCGGGCCGGTGTTGGTCATGGTCCGCCCCGAGCAGCTAGTGCTGCGCCAGCCGATCGCGGGCGAGGACGACGGCGGCTGCACCGTCGTACATCAGGAGTTCTACGGCCACGACGCGATCGTGCGCGTCTCACTGACCGGCTCGGAGCTTCCGAATCTGGTCGTGCGGGTCCGTGGTGACCGGAGCTGGCCGGCCGGGTCACGCGCTATCGCGTCGGTCGAAGGGCCCGTGGTCGCGTACGCCGGCTAGCCGTGTCGGGGCGGGTCGACCGTCCCGTCGAGAATGTTGCGTTGTGCCCATAGGGCCGCGGAGGTCCGGTCGCGTACGCCGAGCCGCTGGAAGATGTTCGTGAGGTGCGCCTTGACGGTGCGCTCGCTGATCCGCAGGTTGCGGGCGATCTGCTTGTTGGCGAGACCTCGACCAACGAGCACCAGCACCTCGAGCTCGCGGTCGCTGAGCTGCGCACCAGGGCGGGACTTGCGGGCGTGCAGCAGGGTGCGCGCGACCCGCGGATCGAGTGGCGACTCGCCCCGGACGACCGCTCGGATCGCCTCGAGCAGCTCGGCCGGCTCGCTGTCCTTGAGCAGGTAGCCGACGGCTCCGGCGTCGAGCGCATCCATCACCCGGTCGCGGTCGGTGAACGAGGTGAGGACGAGGATCTGGGTTTTGAGGCCATCAGCGAGGATCCGGCGAGTCGCAGCCACGCCGTCGACCCCGGGCATCGACAGGTCCATCAAGATAACGTCCGGCTGATGTTCGGTCGCGAGCGCCACCGCCTCGGCGCCATCTGACGCGCTGGCCACGACCTGCATGTCGTCAGCCGCACCGATCAACGTCTCGAGCCCGGAGCGCACCAACTGGTGGTCGTCGGCAAGCAGGACATCGATCATCGTGCCCCCATTCTCCAGTGTTCAGACGACGGTTGTCCCGGCGTACCGATGGGGGCTCCGGTACGCCGGGACGTCAGCGGGGGATTGCTCGCTCAGCCGTCGCCGTCGTGACCCCGGTTGTGGTCGCCACCGCGGTCGTGGTCGCCCTTGTCGTGATCGGCCTTGTCGTGGTCGCGCTTGTCGTTGTCACCCTTGTCACGGTCGCCGTCGCGATCACGTTCATGGGCGGCATCGCGACCCTTGTCGCCGTCGTTGTCGTGCCCCTTGTCCTTGTTCTTGTCCTTGTCCCGGTCGCCGTCGTTGTCGTGACCCTTGTCGCGGTCCCGGTCGTCGTTGTCGCGGCCCTTGTTCTTGTCCTTGTCCTTGTTCTTGTCCTTGTCGCGGTCACCCTTGTCGTGGTCGCGCTTGTCGCGGTCGCCGTGACCGCTCGGGCCTGGGCCGCCGTCGTTGGTCCGAACGACCGAGTGCGTGGCGGCAACGGTGTGCGTGCTGGAACCGGCGAGC
>DATAVK010000028.1:0-9245 GCA_036267755.1 Mycobacteriales bacterium | reverse complement strand
ACCGCTGCCTTGTTCGAGCTCGCCATCGCCTCCCGCAGCAGCGCGTACGTCTTCTTCGTCTCGTCGCTGCCAGGCGCCAGGTAGTAGGACTTCGAGAAGTACACCGGGTCGATCTCGTCGAGGTCGACGAACCGCTCGATGTCCAGTGACCGGGACCGGCCCGGGGCGACCGAGGACAGGTCATCATCGGTGAGCATCACGTAGTGACCGCCGCCCACGGCGGCGCCTTTCGCGATATCGGAGTAGTCGACCTCCTTACCGGTGCGCTCGTTGACCCGCTTGTACCGGATCCGGTCGCTGGAGCCTTCCTGGAACTGATGAAACGTCGGCTCGTGCTCCTCGGTCGCGGTGTACAACCCGACCGGGACCGACACCAACCCGAAACTGATCACCCCGGACCAAACCGCTCTCGCCATCTCGTCTCCTGTCGCAGCGTGTCTACTAGGTCGGGGTCGTACCCCGTTCCTGGCCAGGCACGACACGGCCTTTCCGGCCCCCGAACGGATAGCTGGTGTGGCAGGCCCCCGCTGGCCGGAACCGCAGACTTCCGCAAGAAGATGATCATGATGCGCCGTTCGGCTCAATCGACGCCGAAACCGGACGCCGATGATCTTGAAGACGGGACGAGAGACCGACGGCGGGAGCAACGACATGCGGATGTACGCGACGGCGCTGGTGACGGCTGCGCTGGCCGGGCTGGCGTTGCCGGCCGCGGTCTCGGCGACTCCGGCACACCATCACGGGTCAACCGGCCCGGCCTTCTACGCCAACGACGGGCGCGGCGACCTGGTCCGCGTGACCGTCACCGGCGGACGGGCACAGGTCGCTCGGTTGGCTTTCGAGCCCTCACCGGTGTGGTGGCGACCGTTCTACCTAACCCCCAACTCCGCTACCGGAAGTTGGGTCGTCGGAACGTTCCGTGGCGACCAGCACGACACGACCGACAACTCGCGGCTGTTCGCCTACAACGGCACAACGCGGCGCGTTCAGTGGCTGACCGCGTGGGCGGCCGGGAACCAGTCACCGGTCGTGGACGCTGCGAAGGTCCCGGACGTCTACTACGTCAGCGGGACCACGGTCCGCGAAGTCTCGACCAGCGCGATCGGCGACCACCGGATCTTCACAGCACCCACAGGCTGGCAGATCACCGGCCTCACCGTCGCCGGGACCGCAGCGCCGTACGTCGCTCTCACTCACAACGAGGGGGCCAGCCCGCTGACCGCCACCACCGAGGTCGAGCAGCTCACATCCACGCCGACCGTCGTCGTGCCCATCACCCACGGCACTGTCACCGCGCTGGCGTTGTCCCCTGACGGCCGATCCCTGGCTATGTCTCTCGTGTCACCTAGTGGCGGTTCGACCTTGAGCCTGCGAGCGGTAGCGCACGGCGGCATTCACCGCACCCTGCCGGCCGTCGGCAACACCACACAGATGTCATGGGACACCAGTGGGGACACCCTTGCCGTCAACCCGCAACAGTGGGGCGGCACCACCCTGGTCAACCTCACCACCGCAATGACCAGCTACCCGTCGGCACTCCAGCCGTACGGCGCTGACGTCCTCATCCCCTAACCAACGACCCCGAGCTCGGACGGCGCGAAGACGGCTACCGGCGATGCCGACTGTTCTCTTGGTCGGGACTCGTTCAGGGACTCGCAGATGGTGTGTCCGGTCGTGACGCACCCACTGCTAGCAGGCACTCGTCACAGGATGGGTCGGCCACCGGTCACGGCGACCCGGGCACCGGAGATGTAGCTGCCGTCGTCGGAGGCGAGCAGCACGTAGACCGGGGCGAGCTCGGCTGGCTGCCCAGCCCTGCCGAGCGGCGTGTCGGTCCCGAACTCCTTGACCTTTTCCTCCGGCATCGTCGAAGGGATGAGTGGCGTCCAGATCGGGCCGGGTGCGACGCTGTTCACTCGAATCCCGCGTTCACCGAGCAGTTGCGCGAGGCTCGCGGTGAAGTTCGCGATCGCGGCCTTCGTCGCCGCGTACGGCGCGAGCGTCGGTGACGGGCTGTCGGAGTTCACCGACGAGCTCCCGATGATCGCCGATCCCGGCTTCATGTGGGGGACCGCCGCCTTGCACAGATGGAACATCGCCGAGATGTTCGTCGCGAACGTGTAGTCCCACTCCTCATCCGGGATGTCCTCGAGAGACTCCCGGGTCATCTGGTACGCCGCGTTGTTCACCAGCACGTCGATGCGGCCGAACTCCTCGACGGCGCGCGCGATGATGTCCCGGCAGTGCTGCGGGTCCGCGACATTTCCCGGGACCAGGACAGCGCGCTGGCCGGCCTCTTCGACGAGACGTGCCGTGTCGTGGGCGTCCTCATCCTCGTCCAGGTAGGAGATCAGGACGTCGGCGCCTTCCCGCGCGAACGCGATCGCGACCGCCCGCCCGATGCCGCTGTCACCACCGCTGATGACGGCGACCTTCCCGTCCAGCTTTCCGGAGCCGCGGTAGCTGTCCTCGCCGCAGTCCGGCACCGGGTCCATGCGGGACTGCGACCCGGGCACTTTCTGCTGCTGAGCCGGCTGACCCATGGCGAACCTCCTCGTGTTGTCTGCGTAGTGGCACGGGCCCCACCCGGGCGGTGGATGGAGCCCAAACGGCCGTCTGACGGCCGCCCTGCTGGGGACGGTCAGGATCTCTTCGCGGTTGCCTTCCCGCCCTTGCGGCCGGCTTCCTTCTTCTGCGCGGTCGTCCCGCCCTGGCTCGAGTCCGACTGGCTCGACCCGGAGTGACTGTTCTTCCCGCCGCGGCTCGACGCACCCGGCGAGTTCGCGATCTTCGCGGCACGACTTTTCGACATGCCCTTGTCCTTCAACGCCTCGTACTGCTTCTCGTTCTTCACGGCCACCGTGACCACCTCCAACGCCCGAATACCCCGACCCCGCCGCCGTATGCCTGGCCGGAAAGCGACCGGGCGTCCGCGATCGGTTACCGCCTCCACTAAGGGCACGGACCAGGAGAAGATAGCCACCTGATGGGCGGAGAGTCAGGTGACGGCAAGCGACGAGAGCGGCCAACAGCAGCTTGTCTGGTTCAAAGGCGGCACGAGACCCGCAAGAAGCGGTACGTGTACCTGGACGATGAGACCCACCTAGGCCTACCGGTGATGATCTGGGCGGCCGAGCTCGGCGAACCCGGCGGCACGGAGCGAGTTACCGAGATCGCGAAGCGGACCGTCCCCTGGGCGTCGCATGTGTCGGTCACGATGGAGAACGGCCGCCCGGCGACGGTTGCGTCCAGCGGAGCCCTGGTGAACCAGGTCGTGAGTCGCAGTACGAGGCCGGGTACGGACCCTGCCTGGACCCGATCCGGCTCGACCAGACGATCGTCGTCGATGACCAGACCGGGACCAGATGGCCGCAGTACTCATCCAGGGCAACCGAAGCCGGGGTGCGGGTTTCGCTATCGGTGGATGGCCGAGTTGTCGGTGCCTTCAACTGCTACGCCCTCGTACCCATGCCTTCATTGACGTAGCCGTGAATCGGGGAAGACCTCGCCACCTACGCCGGGATCGTGCTGAACAACGCCCACCTTTACTACAGCGCTACGAGTCGCGCCGAACAGCTCACCGGGGCAATGAGATCCCGGGCGGTGATCGAACAGGCCAAACATCCTGATGGGCGCTTGTCACATCACCGCAGACGCCGCCTTCGCGGTCCTCGTGACACTCTCTCAAGAGAGCAACCGCAAACTGCACGTCGTCGCTCAGGTAATCGTCGAGGCCGCCACCAACGACGAGTAGGCGCCAGCTCAGAGGGATTGCGTTAACCGCGCAGGCGCGGTGGCGATAAGTGCGCGGGTTTCTCGTTCTAGGACGCTGGCGTACGCGGCGACGCTCGGGAGTTCCTTGGCAGCGCGAGCACGCGCCTGATGCACCTTCTCGTAGATGAGATGGCGCGGGAGGTCGGGGAACTCCGCCCCTAACTGTCCGATGACGGCAAGCTGAACACGGTTGACTTGGACATGCGCAGACTTGGGCGTGTGACGAAAGATCACGGCGAACTCCGCGAGGACCGGCCGGTTCGCTAACCGACCTAGTGACAGGTCAGCCGCACGCTGCTGGACGTTGACTCCATTGTATCTCGGAGGACTGAGAGTTGCTGGAAAGCAGCATTCGTGATGTTGCACGTGGGTGGCTCGATGTTGCCTTCCAATATCGGACGGCCCCTTGAGTTGTGCACTTACGACTCGCTATGTCCTCGGCGACGCGTCCGCGCTGCGGGGACCGCGCACAGGAGACTTGACGGCAGGGTAGATGTTCGACGGGACCGCACCAGCGACTCGTACCGCGTCAGCATTCTGCGGTCGCGAGACACGCCGGTTCCGGCGGGCCGAACGACTCGGTGTCTCGTTGCGGCTCCAAACCGAGCTCGACGACCTTCCACCAGTCCGGAAGCTGCACGGCGTCGACATGCCTAACCGGACGCTGGTTCGAGGTGGTTCACTGACCGGGTGACACCGCCACGGCCTCCAGGTGCGGCCGTTCGCTCAGCGCTCCGCAGCGATCGATGACCACCGACGACCCTGAAGGCTCAGCGAGACGTTCCGGTCGGCCGCGGCTCGTCGTCGCCACCGGAGGGAGCGTCGATGCCGGCACTCCCGCAGCTGCCGGTATCGAGC
Source organism: Mycobacteriales bacterium (assembly GCA_036267755.1). Taxonomy (GTDB): domain Bacteria; phylum Actinomycetota; class Actinomycetes; order JAFAQI01; family JAFAQI01; genus DATAVK01. Next base: position 4,613 of record DATAVK010000028.1, on the reverse strand, counting down.
AAGCGTTCCTTCTCGAGGGTGACCTCATTACGCTTGGAAGCGCCGATACGCAGTCGATCCGGGTCCCGAACGCCGAACCCGCGGCTGCGGAAATCCACTGGGAGGCGACCGTCGACGATTGGGTCTTCACCGACCTGACCGCCGGCGGCAGCCGCGTCGATGGTGCCCGGGCGCTCGGGTGGCGGTTGCATCACGGCGACCGGGTCGAGGTCGGCGACACCACATTCATCTTTCAGCGCGACGAGGGCACCGACCATGGTCGCGCTGCTAACGTCCGCCGCGAGCAGTAGCCGATCCGACCGCCGCATGTGACTGGCCCGCTAGCCGCCCGACCCTGTCCCGCTCAAAAACTCTGGGCCGGCTCGGCGATGGCCAATCAGCGACCGTGACCGGAGCTTTGAGCAGCACAGGTTCGAGGACGGACTATCAGCGACGTGACCGGGGCGTCTTTCGGCAGCACAGAGCGTTCTCCGGGTTTGCTGGAACCTGAGGTCAGTAGTGGTCCCGGGCTTGCAGGACGACGACGTGGTCATCGGTGACGTAGTAGACGAGGCGGTTGACTTCGTCGATCCTGCGTGACCACGCGCCCGTGAGGATGTGCTTGAGCGGTTCGGGTTTGCCGATGCCGGTGAACGGGTCGCGGAGTAACTCGGCGATGAGCTGGTTGATGCGCTTGAGTGTCTTGCGGTCCTGGGTCTGCCAGTAGATGTAGTCCTCCCAGCCGTGGGGATCGAAGGCGAGCGTCCGGGTCACTCGTCTAGGAGGTCGTGCTGTTCGAACTCGCCGCGCCGTGCGCGCTCGATCGCCTCAAGTAGTCGTTCAGCATTGGCAGGAGTCCGCAGAAGGTAAGCGGTCTCGGTCATCGCGTCGTAGTCGTCCTTCGACATGATGACCGCGTTACCGTGCCGGGATACGACCTCGACCGCGGTGTGGTCGTCGTTGACTTGTTGGATGAGCCCGAACAGGCTCTTGCGCGCATCAGTCGCGGTAATTGCGGTCATGGTCTCCCCTACTAGTGGTACTGAATAGCGTACCACTTGTAGGTGTTGATGCGTACATGGAACCCGGGCCCACGAAGCGCAGCCACGAAGCCGGTCCCGCAAAAACTCTGAGCGACCTCACCGACGACGACATACCGACCGCGACCGCGATCGGAGTTTTTGAGCGGCACAGGCCGGGTCTCGGTACGTCGCGGGTGTCGCCGCCGCGGTTGCGGTCGATGCTGCCGGTGGGTCACGTGGTGACACCGTCGTGGTGATTTCCGCGGCCGGCGGCGTCGGGTGATCGTCGTGCAGCTGCTGCGGTACGCGGCGCGACCGTGATCCGGCTCGCGTCACCGCCGCATCACGACTGGCTGGCGTCCGTCGGCGTGTTGCCCGTCGCCTACGACGGGGAGGGGCTCGCCGATCGGATACGGGACGCGGCTCCCGGGATGGTGGATGCGTTCATCGACACGTACGGCCCCAAGTGCGTAGAGCTCGCGGTCACGCTGGGCCTCGAGCTCAGCCAGATCGACACGATCGGCTCCTTCGACGCCGCTGCGCGGCGGCGAGGCCCCCCAGGCGATGAGTGACCAGAACATCAGCTCGGTGACGCTGCGGCGCTCCGCGAACGCTCCGGCCGGGACCTGGAACAGGAAGTAGCCGATGAAGAACAGCCCGCCGAGCAACCCCGACTGGGTCGAAGAGATGTGCAGCGACGACGTCAGGCCGCCGGCGGAGCCGAGGGAGTAGTTGGACCGGTCGAGGTAGGCGAAGCTGTAGGTGACGAACGCGATCGGCATCAGCCGTTGCCACCGCACCGAGTCAGGCATCCATCGCGACATCCGGATCAGCTCCCATCGACGTTCGTGGACGGTCTAAGCGACGCGGTAGCGTTCCGCGCCGGAAGCGAGGGTCATGCCGTGCCCGGGCGCCTCGGTGAGCGTCAGCGCACCGTGACGCACCCGCGGGAGCCCGTCGACGAGCAGCGGCTCAAGCGCCGCGTGGTCGGCGAACCATTCGACGTGACGCAGGTTCGGGACCGCGGCGGCGACCGGCGCGTGCAGCGACGGGGCACAGTGCGCCGAGATCTGCAGCCCGTACGACGCGGCGATACCAGCGCAGCGCAGCCATTCGGTGTACCCGCCGCAGCGGGTCACGTCGACCTGCAGGCAGTCCACCGCGCCGGCGGCGCACATCCGCTGCACGTAGTGGGCGGAGTCGGCGTACTCTCCGGCGGCGATATCGCAGCGCAACTGGGTGCGGAGCCTCGCCAACCCGTTGAGGTCGTCAGAGCTGACCGGCTCCTCGAACCAGGTGACGCCGAGCGCGTCGAACGTGGTCCCGACGCGTACCGCCTGCCCGGGGGTGTAGCCGCCGTTCGCGTCGACCATGACGGTCGTGCCGTCCGGGACGAGTGTCTTGAGCAGCGCGACCCGGTGCAGGTCCCGCACGACTTCCGAACCCCAGTTCTCACCGACCTTGATTTTCACGGCGGTGCAGCCTGCGTCGAGCCAGCCAGCGACCTGGTCTCGCAACTGGTCGTCGGTCATGCTGGTGAACCCGCCGCTGCCGTACACCGGGACGCTGTCCCGCGCCCGCCCGAACAGGTCGTGCAGCGCCACCCCGAGCAGCCGCGCCTTCAGGTCCCACAGCGCGATGTCGACGGCTGCGATCGCGGCGGACACGATGCCGGGCCGGCCGAGGTTCCGGCAGGCGCGAACCATCGCCTCCCACGACCCGGGCACGTCGAACGCGTCGCGGCCAGAGACGGCGTCGGTGAGCTGGGCGTCGATGACGGAGGTCGCCGCTGGGCTGCTGTACGTCCAGCCGAGTCCCTGCTCCCCACCTGCTTCGGCGTGGACGACGACCGCGGTCGTCGACGTCCACGTCAGCGTGCCGTCGCTTTCCGGCTCCGGGGTCGGGAAGTCGTACACCTCGGCGTGCAGCCCGATCAGCTTCGCGTCGGTAGCGGTCATCGGTCACCACCTGAAGCCGGTCGCGTCCCGCCACGCAGATGGACCGCTAGCCGGGCGGCAAGTGCCATGATCGTCAGCGCCGGGTTGGCGGAGCCCTGCGTCGGAAGGACGCTGCCGTCAGTCAGGTAGACGTTGTCGACCCCGAACATCTTCTGGTCGCGGTCGACGACGCCGTCCTCGGCGCGCTCGGCCATCCGGGCACCGCCGACCAGATGCGCGTATCGATCGATCGTGATGACCTCGTCGGCGCCTGCCGCGTGCAACAGGTCCTCCATCACCGACTGCGCCGCCTTCATCAGCTGGTTGTCGTTGTCGCACTTGCTATAACTGAAGTTGGCGACCGGAAGGCCGTGACGGTCCTTCTCATCGGCCAGCGTCACCCGGTTCTCGGGGAGGGGCAGGAACTCGCACAACGCACCGAGACACGACCAGTGCACGTAGTCCCGCATGTACTCCCGGAGCGTCTCACCCCAGTGACCCTGAGCGGCCACGTGCTCCGCCCAGGTGATCGGCAGCGGGCTCACGGTCTGGATCGACCAGCCACGTTTGTAGGGCTTCGCCGGATCGGTCTCGTAGAAGTGCTCGGTGCTCACCTCCGGCGGAGGTGCCTTGTACATCCGGACCTCGTCGTCGAAGCGTCCGGCGGTCTGCGGGGCTCCTTGCACCATGAGGTAGCGACCGACTCGGTCGTGGTCGTTGCCCAGACCGTCGGGGTACCGCTTCGACGTCGACAGCAGAAGCAGCCGAGGCGTTTCGATCGAGTAGCCAGCGACCGCCACCATCCGGGCGCGCTGCCGGTGCTCGACGCCGTCACGGATGTAGGTCACTCCTGTCGCGAGACCCGTTTTGTCATCGACGAGAACCCGTGAGACATGGCAGTGGGCCCGGACCTCTGCGCCGTGGGCGAGCGCGTCGGGGATATGGGTGATGAGTGGGCTGGCCTTGGCATTGACCTTGCAGCCCTGGAGACAGAAGCCGCGATAGATGCAGTGCGGCCGGTTCCCGAACCGACCGTTGGTGATCGCGACCGGCCCGACCCGGGCGGGGATCCCGAGCGCCTGCGCCCCGCGGAGGAACACCTCGCCGTTGCCACCGACCGGATGGGCGTGCTGTGGGTATTGGTGCGGGTCGCCCCACGGCCAGTCCTCGCCGGAGACCGGGAGCTCCGCCTCGATCTGCTCGTAATAGTCCTTGAGCTGGTCGTAGCCGATCGGCCAGTCCGCGCCGACGCCGTCGGCCGAGTAGATGTGGAAGTCCGACGGGTGGAACCGTGGGACGTAGCCGGCGTAGTGGACCATCGACCCGCCGACACCGCGACCAGAGTTGTTCGATCCCAGCGGCACCGGATCGTTGCCGGAGATGACGCGTGGCTCGGTCCAGTACAGCCGATGAGATCCGCGCTCGTCGCTGACCCAATCGGTGTCGGGATCCCAGAACGGCCCCGCGTCGAGTGTCACGACCCGCCAGCCGGCCCGGGACAGTCGTTGAGTGAGCACGCTGCCGCCGGCGCCAGCGCCGACGATGACGATGTCGACCTCGTCGTCGTCGTCGAAACGGCGCATGTCCTCGCGCAGCTGGTGGTTCGTTCGAGAGCCGTCGTTCGGAATCAGCCAGGCGGAGTCGTTGCGGCTGCGAACCTCCGCGTCGCCGGCGA
>DATAVK010000027.1:0-7783 GCA_036267755.1 Mycobacteriales bacterium | reverse complement strand
GCCTTCGTCGACGAACCAGGTGAGCCGAGCCGCCGGGTTCTTGCGCTTGGAGATCTTCGACTTGTCGGCGTTGCGCAGTAGCGGCATATGGGCGAACTGCGGCAGCGGCCAGCCCAGCCACAGGTAGAGCAACAGGTGCTTTGGCGTGGACGCGATCCACTCCTCGCCGCGCACGACGTGGGTGATCCCCATCTCGTGGTCGTCGACGACGTTCGCCAGGTGGTAGGTCGGATACCCATCGGTCTTCATCAGCACCTGGTCGTCCGGCCGTGGCGCGTTGACCTCGCCCCGGATCAGGTCGGTGAAGTGCAGCGGCGCATCGTCGGGAACCAGCATCCGCACCACCGGTGTCTCCGCGAAGCCCGGCAGTTCGGCCCGCTGCTCGCGGGTCTTGCCCAGACACAACCGGTCGTAGCCGGTGGGCGTCTTGGCCCGCTGCTGCTCCTCCCGCATCGCTTGCAGCCGCTCCGGCGTACACCAGCAGTGGTAGGCATGCCCCGACGCGAGCAGCCGATCGACGACCGGTTGGTAGGTGTCGAGCCGCTCGGACTGCCGGTACGGCGCATACGGGCCGCCGATGTCCGGACCTTCATCCCAGTTCAGACCCAGCCAGTGCAACGTCTCGTAGACCTGCTGCTCGCTGTCCTCGCGGAACCGGGCCCGGTCGGTGTCCTCGACCCGGAGCACGAACTGGCCGCCCTCGCGCCGGACGAACGCGAGGTTGAACAGCGACATGTACGCCGTCCCGACGTGCGGGTCGCCGGTCGGCGACGGTGCCACCCGCAGCCGGACGCTCACCGGTTCGTCACGCGGTTGGTCAACTGGCCGATTCCTTCGATCTCCACGGTGACCTGATCCCCGATCTGCATCGGGCCGACGCCTTCCGGCGTACCGGTGAGGATGACGTCGCCGGGCAGCAGGGTCATGCACGCGGTGATGTAGGCGATGAGCGCCGGGATCTTGTGGACGATCAGCGAGGTCCGGCTGTCCTGCTTGATCTCCCCCTCGAGGGTGGTCGTGATGCGCAGGTCGGAGGCGTCGAGGTCGGTCTCGATCCACGGCCCGAACGGGCAGAACGTGTCGTAGCCCTTGGCGCGCGACCACTGACCGTCCGAGCGCTGCTGGTCACGCGCCGTGACGTCGTTCGCGCAGGCGTAGCCGAAGACGGCCTCCATCGCGACTGCCTCGGGGACGTCGCGGCAAAGCCGCCCGATGACCACGGCCAGCTCGCCCTCGAAGTCGACCCGCGACGACGACGGCGGGTAGGCGATCGCGTCACCGTGGCCGACGACCGACGTCGATGGCTTGAGGAAGATCAGCGGCTGCTCGGGGACCTCGCCACCCATTTCGGTAGCGTGGTCGGCGTAGTTCTTCCCGATCGCCACCACCTTGCTGGGGAGCACCGGCGGCAGCAGCCGCACCGCGTCCAGGGGGGTCCGCACGCCGGTGAACTCCACCGGGGTGAACGGGTGGCCGCTGATCTGAGCCATGACGTCGTCCTCGGTGACGACACCGAAAGACACCTCGTCGTCGAAGGAGTACCGGGCGATCCGCATGCCTCGACCCTATTGGGCGGCCCCGCGAGCGCCGATGGCGGTTCAGGCCGTCGGCGACGCCACAGGCGCGGTCACGCCGAACGACACCCGTACGACGTCGCGCACGGAAAGCATCCCGACTACCTCGGGGCCCTCGCAAACCACGAGGTGGCGGAAGCCGCCGGCGACCATCGCGGCCGCCGCGTCATCGAGCGACCACTCCGGCGATGCCGCGACGATGTCTTCGGTGAGGTGGGCTCCGACCTGCTCGGTGTCGAGGTCCTGGCCGGCGCCCACGGCGTTGAGCACGTCGCGCTCGGTGATGATGCCGGGGTGCGCCCGATCGGTATCCATGACGACGGCGGCGCCGATCCTGCGCCGAGACATCTCGCGCGCGGCGTCACGCAGCGTGTGAGTGGGACCGATCGTGAGAACGACGGTGGACATGGCGTCACGGACTCGCATGACGTCCTCCCCGGGTCAGCCGATGTGCCCGATCATGGCACGCGGTGCAACCACCCGTGCGCGTCTGGCGCGCGCCCGTGCTGCAGATCGACCAGCGCAGCCCGCAGCGTCTCAGCCACGGGCGTCTCGGCCGGCATCGTGAGCTCGCCTCCGCGCCAGCGCAACGTGCCGATCGAAGTGACAACTGCGGCCGTCCCGCACGCGAAGACCTCGGTGATGTGACCGCCGTCGATGCCCTTGCGCCACTCGTCGATGTCGATGCGCCGTTCCTCGACACGATGGCCGTGATCGGCGGCCAGCGTCTTCATCGTGTCGCGCGTGACGCCCTCGAGGATCGTGCCAGTGAGCTCGGGCGTGACGAGGGTGCCGTCATCGAGGACGAACCACAGGTTCATCCCACCGATCTCCTCGACCCAGCGACGCTCGACCGCGTCGAGGAACAGCACCTGCTCGCAGCCGTTGTCGAGCGCCTCCTGCTGCGGCAGCAGGCTGGCGGCGTAGTTCCCGGCGCACTTCGCGGCACCCGTGCCGCCGGGCGCGGCTCGGGTGTAGTCCTCGCTCAGCCACAGCGCGAGCTGGCTGGAGCCCTTGGCGAAGTAGGACCCGGCCGGAGAGGCGATCAGCAGGAACGTCACGTCACGGGACGGGCGCACGCCGAGCCCGACCTCGGTGGCCATCATGAACGGCCGGACGTACAGGCTGGTCTCGCCGCCGGTCGGCACCCAGGCGGCGTCCTGTCGGATCAGCAGGTCGGCGGCCGCCACGAAGTCCTCGACCGGGAACGCCGGGAGCGCCAGCCGCGCGGCGGAACGGTTGAAGCGCTCACCGTTGCTGTGGGGCCGGAACGTCGCGATGCTGCCGTCCGGCTGGGTGTAGGCCTTGAAGCCCTCGAAGATCGCCTGCCCGTAATGGAACACGTGGGTCGCAGGATCGAGGCTGAGCGGGCCGTAGGGCAGCAGCCCGGCCTCGTGCCACCCCTGCTCGGGGGTCCATCGCGCCCGGATCATGTGGTCGGTGAAGATCTGCCCGAAACCGGGCGACGCATGGACCTCCTGCAGCCGCTGCGGGCTCACTGGGGTGTCGGAGGTCTGAACGGAGAACTCGAGTGCCATGACCGCAGCCTACAAATCAGACCAATCGATTTGCTAACGCTTCGCCGATCTCCTTGGTACGACGGGGCTGCTGGCCACGCTCGGCGAGGTCGGCCGTGACGGCGGAGTCGACCCGGGCGGCCGCATCAGTGAGCCCGAGGTGCTCGAGCAGCAACCCCACGGACAGCACCGTGGCGGTGGGGTCAGCGATTCCCTGGCCGGCGATGTCCGGCGCGCTGCCGTGCACCGGCTCGAACATGCTGGGGGCGGTGCCATCGACGTTCAGGTTGCCGCTCGCCGCCAGCCCGATGCCCCCCGCGATGGCGGCGCCGAGGTCGGTGATGATGTCGCCGAACAAGTTGTCCGTCACGACGACATCGAAGCGCTGCGGCTGGGTGACGAAGTACAGGCAGGCCGCGTCGACGTGGGTGTACGACACCGCGACGTCGGGATGCTCGGCACCCACCTCCTCGACCGTCCGCAGCCACAGCGAGCCGGCGTGGGCGAGCACGTTGGTCTTGTGCAGCAGGCTCAGCGACCGTCGAGGTCGCGCCGCGGCCCGCGCGAACGCGTCCCGCACGACGCGCTCGACGCCGTACCGCGTGTTCACGCTGTTCTCCGTCGCCACCTCGTGCGGCGTGCCGCGGCGCAGCGCCCCGCCAACGCCGGCGTACGGGCCTTCGGTGCCCTCGCGAACCACCACCATGTCGATGTCACCCGGCGAGACGCCGGCCAGCGGCGTGGTGACGCCCGGATAGAGCCGCACCGGTCGCAGGTTGACCGCGTGGTCCAGCTCGAACCGCAACCGCAGCAGCAGGCCTCGCTCGAGCACGCCGGAGGGGACGCTGGGGTCGCCGACCGCTCCCAGCAGGATCGCGTCATGGCCTCGCAACTCCTCCAGGACGCTGTCGGGCAGCGTCTCGCCGGTGCGGTGGTACCGCCCGGCACCGAGGTCGTAGTCGGTCGTCTCGATGGCAATGCCGTCCGGCTCGACGGCAGCGCGCAGCACAGTCACGCCCTCGGCTACCACCTCGGGGCCGATCCCGTCGCCACCGATGACTGCGATCCGCACGCTGCTGCTCACGATGCGCGACCCTACCGAGGTTCACCGCGAGCGCCGCAGCCGATACTCGCCAGACGTCTGGGACATCGCGACGTAACGTCATGGCTGTGTCGCGTCGGGGCTGGATTCTGTTCGCCGCGATGTGCGTCATCTGGGGGCTGCCCTACCTGCTGATCCGGGTCGCCGTCCGGGACCTGGACCCGGCTTTCGTGGTGTTCGCCCGGACCGCCATCGCGACCATCATCCTGTTGCCGCTGGCGCTGTCCCGTGGGGTGCTGAAGGGACTGCGAGGCCATTGGCCCTGGCTGCTGGCCTACACGGTCATCGAGGTCGCGGTGCCCTGGCTGGCGCTGACCCGCGCCGAGCAACGCCTAACCAGTTCGCTGGCCGGCCTGTTGGTCGCGGCCACTCCGCTGTTCGGGGTCGCCGTGACCCGGATCGGCGGCTTGGAAGGCGCCGTCGGTGCCCGCCGGATGACCGGTCTGCTCGTCGGCCTGACCGGAGTCGCCTGCCTGGTCGGTCTGCAGATCGGACACCTCGACATCGCCGCCACACTCGAAGTGCTCGGGGTCGCCCTGTGCTACTCGATCGGACCGATCATCGCCTCCCGCCGGCTGGCCGGCGTACCGTCCCTCGGCGTCGTCACGGTCTCGCTCGGGCTCACCGCGCTGGCCTACGCGCCGTTCGCGCTCACTCGTCCGCCGCACCACGTCTCCGGCGAGGTGGTGTGGTCGGTGCTCGCGTTGGCCACGGTCTGCACGGCGCTCGCGTTCATCGTGTTCTTCGCGCTGATCGCCGAGGTCGGACCGAGCCGCGCCGTGGTCATCACCTACGTCAACCCCGCCGTCGCGCTCGCACTCGGCGTGACGCTGCTCGGTGAGCACGTGACCCGCGGCATGGCCGTCGGTTTCCCGCTGGTCCTGCTGGGCTCCGTGCTCGCCACCGTCCAGCGCCGCGCCCCCGCCGCGCCGTTACGACCGGTTGATCGCGCTCACCAGGGCGTGCAGTGACGCCGTGGTGATGCTCGGCGAGATGCCGCACCCCCACAGCACCTGACCCGCAAGCGCGACTTCGAGGTACGCCGCCGCCTGAGCCTCTTCGCCGGCGCCCGTCGCGTGCTCGTGGTAGTCGAGCACCCGCGCGTCCACGTCGATCTCCCCGAGCGCGTGGACCAGCGCAGCGATCGGACCGTTTCCCTCGCCCACGATCTCGCGCTCCACGCCGTCGTAGGTGACCGTCGCGTGGATCCGGTCCACGTCGCCGCTGTCGACGGAGTAGTGCAGCAGTTGCAGCGGCGCCGTTCGTTCCAGGTAGTCCTGTCGGAACAGCTCGCCGATGACCTGTGGCGACACCTCGCCGCCTTCGCCCTCGGCGACACCCTGCACGATCCGGGAGAACTCGATCTGCATCCGGCGCGGGACATCGAGATGATGGTCGTGCTTGAGGACGTAGGCAACACCACCCTTGCCGGACTGCGAGTTGACCCGGATGACGGCCTCGTAGCTGCGGCCGACGTCCAACGGGTCGATCGGCAGGTACGGCACGCCCCAGGGGTAGTCCTCGACCGGTACGCCGGCCGCGTCGGCCTTGCGCTGCAACGCCTCCAGCCCCTTCTTGATGGCGTCCTGGTGGGAGCCGGAGAACGCCGTGTAGACCAGGTCACCGCCGTACGGGTGGCGGGGGTGGACCGGCAGCTGGTTGCAGTGCTCGACGGTACGACGCAGCTCATCGATGTCGGAGAAGTCGATGCCTGGGTCGATCCCCTGGCTGAACAGGTTCATCCCGAGCGTGACCAGGCAGACGTTTCCGGTCCGCTCGCCGTTGCCGAACAGGCAGCCCTCGACCCGGTCAGCGCCGGCTTGCACCCCGAGCTCGGCGGCGGCCACCGCCGTACCCCGGTCGTTGTGCGGGTGCAGGCTCAGGATGACGCTGTCGCGACGCGAGAGGTTGCGGTGAAACCACTCGATCGAGTCGGCGTAGACGTTGGGCGTCGCCATCTCGACGGTCGCGGGCAGGTTGAGCACGACCTTGTTCTCGGGCGTCGGACCCCACACGTCCATGACCGCGTTGCAGATCTCAAGCGCGTAGTCGAGCTCGGTGCCGGTGAACGACTCGGGGCTGTACTGCCAGCGCACGGTCGCGTCCGGCAGCAGCGACTCGGCGTACTTCTTGCACCACTGCGCCCCGCGGACCGCGATGTCAGTGATGCCGGCCTGGTCGAGCCCGAAGACGACCTCACGCTGGAGCGTCGACGTCGAGTTGTAGAGGTGGATCAGGGCGGTGCCCCGGAAGCCAACCAGCGACTCGCAGGTCCGCTCGATCAGCTCCTCGCGGGCCTGGGTCAGCACCTGGATGGTGACTCCCTCGGGGACCAGGTCTTCCTCGACCAGCGACCGGACAAAGTCGAAGTCGGTCGCGCTGGCGGAGGGGAACCCGACCTCGATCTCGGTGTAGCCCATGCCGACGAGCAGGTCGAACATGCGGCGCTTGCGCTCGGCGTCCATCGGGTCGATCAGGGCCTGGTTGCCGTCACGCAGGTCGACGCTGCACCACTGCGGCGGCGCGGTGATCACGGTTGATGGCCAGGTGCGATCAGGGAGGTCGATCGGGGGGTACGAGGTGTATCGCGATGCTTTCGGCATGCCGGTCATGAGAAGTGCTCCAGTCGGAAGAGGAGGATGAGCACCGGCTTCACGTGCGCGCAGCACAGGCCCCGCAGCGGGGGGCCGGTGGTCGCGACCCCGCTACGGGCGGGTAAGGAGCAGCAGCGAACTCATCGACGTCACCGTACCAGGTCAGCCGAAGCGGTTTGTGCAGACAACACCGCCACCGGTGGCCGCCGGGCCTGCACAAACCACCGGCGGACTAACTCGATGATGCCGAGCAGTACGACGGCGGCGACCGCGTCCAGCCAGTAGTGGTTGGCCGTGACGACGATGACGTACAGCGTGATCAACGGATGCAGGACGGCGAACCAGCGCCACCGGCTGCTGCTGACCGCAATGATCGCAGCCGCGACGATGACGGCCCATCCGATGTGGACGGACGGGATCGATGACAGCTGGTCAGTGACGCCGGACCCGAGCGCGCCGTAGACCGACTGGTGGTAGCGGTCGGCGAGGTCCACCATGCCGAGGCCGGGCACCAGCCGCGGTGGTGCGATCGGCAGGAAACCGACCAGCAGCGAGAGACCGGTGAACACGACGACGAGGTTCCGCCAGCGGCCATAAGCCTCGCGGTGTCGCCAGAGCAGCCAGATCAGGGTGAGGGCGAGCAGCGGCGCGTGGGCCCACTCGTAGTAGCCGTTGCAGATCCTGGCGAAGGTGGCGTGCGGCAGCACCATCCGTTGCAGCGCGGCCTCGCTCGGCAGGTGCAGCCAGCGTTCGGCGTGCCACAGCGAGCGACCGCGGCTGAACGCGCCCGACGCGTGCAGCAGCGACACTCCCCCGACCAGCCGCCAGACCACGAACAGGATGTTGAGGACGACCAGCTCGCGGACGACGATCATCCAGCGAGCGAGCTGGCGGGTGGGCGACGGCCCGATCTCGAGTCCTTCGCCGAAGGCGCGCCCGCAGGCTGGGCAGACGTTCGCGGCCATCGGCACGCGCGCGCGGCAGCCGACGCATACC
>DATAVK010000026.1:0-8887 GCA_036267755.1 Mycobacteriales bacterium | reverse complement strand
CGCGCTGTCCGCCCGGTGGGAGCAGGAGAAGACCGGCCTGAACCGGGTCGGTGAGCTCAAGCAGCGACTCGATGACTTGCAGACCCAGGCGGAATCCGCCGGGCGTATCAACGACCTCGAGACCCGTTCCCGGCTGGTCTACGCCGACATCCCCGCCGCCGAGCGGGAGCTCGCCGACGCCGTCGAGGCCGCCGAGCAGCGCGACGCGATGGTGGCCGCGCAGGTCGGGCCGGACGACGTCGCGGAGGTTGTGGCGTCGTGGACCGGGATCCCTGCCGGTCGGCTGCTCGAAGGAGAGACCGCGAAGCTGCTGCGGATGGAGGACGAGCTCGCCCGCCGAGTCGTCGGCCAGGACGAGGCCGTGCGTGCTGTCTCCGACGCGGTCCGCCGCGCCCGATCCGGCATCGCCGACCCCGACCGGCCCACCGCGTCGTTCCTGTTCCTCGGGCCCACCGGCGTCGGCAAGACCGAGCTGGCGAAGGCCCTCGCGGCATACCTGTTCGACGACGAGCGGGCCATGGTCCGCATCGACATGAGCGAGTACGGCGAGAAGCACTCGGTCTCGCGGCTGGTCGGAGCACCACCCGGTTACGTCGGGTACGACGAGGGCGGCCAGCTCACCGAGGCGGTGCGCCGCAAGCCCTACACCGTCGTCCTTCTCGACGAGGTCGAGAAGGCACACCCGGACGTGTTCGATGTCCTGCTCCAGGTGCTCGACGACGGCCGGCTCACCGACGGCCAGGGACGCACCGTCGACTTCCGCAACGCGATCCTGCTGCTCACGTCCAACCTGGGCTCGGTCTTCGTCAACGACCCGTCGCTCAGCGACGACAAGAAGTGTGAGGCTGCCCTCGACGCCGCCCGGGCGCACTTCAAGCCGGAGTTCCTCAACCGGCTCGACGACGTCGTGGTCTTCCACTCGCTCGGCGCCGAGCAGCTGGCGGCCATCGTCGACATTCAGGTCGCGCGGCTCGCGGCCCGGCTTGCCGACCGCCGGCTCGTCCTCGAGGTGAGCGATGCGGCTCGCGAGTGGTTGGCACTGAGCGGGTTCGACCCGGTGTACGGCGCCCGTCCACTCCGTCGGCTGGTGCAGTCCGCGATCGGCGACCAGCTGGCACGCGCTCTGCTGGCCGGTGAGATCCGGGACGGTGACACGGTCACGGTGGACGTGAACGGCGACCGGTCGGCGCTCGTGGTGGGATCACACGAACGGACGGGCGTACCGGTCACCTGACCGGGCACTGAGGGGGAATGACGATCATGCCGGACGAAGTAGACCCCTACATTGCGGAGCATGTGATCGCAATCCGCGACCGGTTCGGGGTCGACGGCCTCGAGACCGCGGCTCGCCTCATCGAGACCGAGATCGCGATCTTCAAAGACGTCTACGACTCGCTGCCGACCGCTGACGATCCCGTCGCCTGACTCACTCAGTGCCCGCTGCCCGCGACTGCTTGAGCGCCGCGCTGGCCACGATCAGCACGATGATGCCGACGGTGATCCACAGCGAGTAGTGGTTGATCGCCTTGACCACGTGGATCGCCGGGGTGCCGATCGCCCAGCCGACGCCGACCAGCAGCCCGATCCACAGCAGCAGGCCGATGGCGTCGCCGATCAAGTACAGCCACAGCGGCATCCCGCTGACCCCGCAGAACACCTGCACCAGCACCGTCGGAACCGGAAGCAGGTACGACACGATGAGTGCCCAGATGCCGCGCCGGCGTACCAGGTCCTCGGCGCGAGCCGTCCACTTGGCCCAACGCGGGGTCTGCGCGACGAACCGGCCGATCACGACAGCGCCCCAAAGCCGTCCGGCCCACCAGTAGAAGATGTCGTAGAGCAGCACGCTGCTCATCGGCGCGAGCACCACGAGGACGAGGGGATCCCGGCCGACGCTTGCCAGCGCTCCGCCGGTGACGATCGACGTGATGCCTCCGGACGCCGCCTCGAGGATCAGGACGTGGTGGGCGAGCAGTTCGGGGGTGACCGCCAGCAGGGCGTAGCTCGCGACGACACCGGCGATCAGTCCGGCCGCGCAGATGATCTGCTGGTTGCGCGGCGGCGGCTCGATCGCCACCACCGCATCCACGACCACCGCGTCCTGTGTCATCACCTCCAACGTGCCACACCGAGTCGGAAAGTGACCGGTCAGGAAATCAGCATCGTCTCCAGGGCGCTGCCGACGTCGGCGAGCATCCGGTCGTCGCCGGGGATGCCGATCAGGCTGACGCCGGTGGGCAGGCCGCTGTCCCGACCGATCCCGGCGGGGAAGCTCACCACCGGGAAGCCGGTCCAGTTCCACAGGTAGGTCATCGAGACCAGGGCGGCGTCGGACCGAGCCGTCTGGTAGCCGTTGCCGCGCAGCGGGGCGACCTTGGGCAGCGTCGGTTCCAGCACCGCATCGATCCGCCGCTCGGCGAACCAACGCCGCCAGGTGGCCGTCGTACCTCGCCGCTGCTGTTGCAGCTCGACGTACTGCGGGCCGGTCAGCGCCCGATGCTCGCCGATCTCGAGCAGCTGCCGGGTGGACGGCTGGTAGCCGTCGCGCTGGCCGTTGAACCGGCGGTGCCAGGCCAGCATCTCGGTCGTCATCAGGGTCAGGCTCTCGTCGTTCACCTCCGTGGTCGGCGGCTCGTCCTCTGGGTCTAGGACGGTCGCGCCGGCGGCGCGGGCGGCCTCGGCAGCCTGGGTCAGCCGTTCCTCGACATCGGTCTCCATCGGCCCGACACCCAGCCGCGGTGAGATCGCGATCCGCAGCCCGCTCAGGTCGACGACCGGCGCGGTGACGTCCCAGCGGCCGAAGCCGGTCGTCGCGTCCTCCCAGTCCGGGCCCGCCATCACTGCGAGCAGGGCGGCGCAGTCGGCGACGCTGCGCGCCATCGGGCCGCAGTGGTCGAGCGTCGGTCCGAGCGGGACCACGCCGGCGGTCGGCACCAGGCCGCGTGTCGGCTTGATCGTCGACGTGCCGCAGGCGGCCGACGGGATCCGCAGCGATCCGGCGGTGTCGGTGCCGGTCGCCGCCGGCACCCAGTGGGCCGCGAGTGCCGCCGCGGACCCGCCGCTCGAGCCTCCCGCCGAGCGGTCCAGCGCGTGCGGGTTGCCGACCTGGTCGGTCGTGCCACCGGCCGCGAACTCGTGGGTGTGGGTGTGACCGATCAGCACCATCCCCGCGGCGCTCAGCCGCCGCCACACCTCGCTGCTGTGGTCGGGGACCTCGTTGAGCAGCCGGCTCGACGCGGTGAGGGGACGGCCGGTGACCGCGTAGAGATCCTTCACGCCGATCGGCACGCCGCACAGCGGGGGCGGCGGGCCCGACGCTGCGACGGCTCTGGCGCTGAGCCGCACATCAGCCTGCCGGGCTCGCTCGACCGCCGACTCGGCGTAGACCCGGACGAAGGCGTTGACCGCGTCCGGTCGGGCGTCGGCGCTGGGCGGGCCGTCCGCATCGATCCGTTGCAGGCACGCCGCGACCAGCTCGGTCGCCGACAGCTCGCGCGCCCGCAGCAACTCGACGGCCGCGAGGACACCGAGGTCTGCCGGGTTGCCGGCATACGCGTGGTCGGTCATCGGGTCCTATGGTGACGGATCCCTGCAACGACCGACGGGCGGAGTCATGGCGGCGTTTCTCCTCGCGATCGACCAGGGCACGACGGGGACGACCGCCGTCGTCGTCGGCGAGGACGGTCGGATCGCTGGCCGTGGCTACGCCGAGTTCGCGCAGCACTACCCGCAATCCGGCTGGGTCGAGCACGATCCGGAGGACCTGTGGCGCAGCTCGGTCGACGTGGCAGGGCAGGCGATCGCCGACGCCGGGGTTTCGGCTGGCGACCTGGCCGGCCTCGGCATCACCAACCAGCGCGAGACGACGCTGTGCTGGGATCGCGTGACGGGTCGGCCGGTCGCGCCGGCGATCGTGTGGCAGGACCGGCGTACGGCGGGGATCGCCCGGCGACTTGCCGAGAACGGCGGCGAGGACCTGATCCGGCGCAAGACCGGTCTGTTGCCGGACGCGTACTTCGCGGGGACCAAGATGCGCTGGCTCCTCGACAACGTCGACAGTCTGCGGGGCCGCGCGGAGTCCGGTGAGGTCTGCTTCGGCACCGTCGACAGTTGGCTGGTGTGGCGGCTGACCGGCGGCGAGGTGTTCTCGACCGACGTGACAAATGCGTCACGGACGCTGCTGATGGACCTCGAGTCGCTGGCCTGGGACGGTGAGCTGCTCGACCACGTCGGGGTGCCCGAGGCAGCGCTCCCGACGATCGCACCGAGTGCCGGCATCGTCGGGGAGACCCGACCGGATGACTTCCACGGCCTCAGGCTGCCGATCGCCGGCATCCTCGGCGACCAGCAGGCGGCACTGTTCGCGCAGGCGTGTTTCGAGCCGGGTCAGGTCAAGAACACCTACGGCACGGGGTCGTTCCTACTGATGAACACCGGGACCACCCCGTTCACTGAGCAGCGACGGTTGCTCACGACGGTCGCGGTCGGCTTCGCCGACCAACCTACGGAGTACGCGCTCGAGGGATCGATCCTCGTGACCGGCTCGGCAGTGCAGTGGCTGCGTGACGAGCTGGGCATCATCGAGGCGGCTGCCGAGACCGAGGCAGTGGCTCGCAGCGTCGACAGCACCGACGACCTGTGGTTCGTCCCGGCGTTGACCGGGCTGGGCGCGCCGTACTGGGACCCGGACGCGCGCGGGACGATCCTCGGGATCAGCCGCGGGAGCTCGCGGGCTCATATCGTCCGGGCCACGCTCGAATCGATCGCCTACCAGTCGGCGGACGTGGTGGCGGCCTTCGTCGAGGAGTCGGGGCAGCCGGTCGACGAGCTTCGGGCGGACGGCGGTGCGGCGGCGAACGGCTGGCTGATGCAGTTCCAGGCCGACGTGCTGGGCATCCCCGTGGACGTGCCGGAGTCGATCGAGACGACCTCGCTTGGATCGGCGTACCTCGCGGGGCTCGTCACCGGCGTGTGGTCGGACCGCGACGAGCTGCAACGTCGACGCCGGACCGCGCGACGCTACGAGCCCGCCATGTCCGACGACGAGCGGTCGACCCGTCTCGAGCGCTGGGGACAGGCCGTCGCCCGGTCGCGCAGCTGGGCGGTTCCGGGTCAGTAAGGTCGACGGCGTGACCGACCGAGACGAGCTGCTCCAGCACATCAAGGACGACGCCGTGGTCCACGGCAAGGTGGTGTTGTCCTCCGGCCGGGAGGCTGACTACTACGTCGACCTGCGCCGGATCACGTTGGCGTCCAATGCGGCGCCGCTGGTCGGCCGGGTAATGCTCGAGCTGACCGCGGACCTCGACTACGACGCGGTGGGTGGTCTGACGCTGGGCGCCGACCCGGTCGCGGCTGCGATGCTGCATGCTGCTGCCGCTGCTGGCCGCAAGCTGGACGCGTTCGTCGTCCGCAAGGAAGGCAAGGCCCACGGGCTGCAGCGCAGGATCGAGGGCCCGGACGTCGCGGGCCGTCGGGTGCTGGCCGTCGAGGACACCTCGACGACCGGCGGCTCGGTGCTCACGGCCGTCGAGGCGCTGCGTGAGGCCGGCGCCGAGGTGGTGGGCGTCGCTGTCATCGTCGAGCGGGGCGCCGCCGACGCGGTCGCCGCTGCCGGCCTGCCCTACCGGTCGGCGTACTCCGCGGGTGACCTCGGGCTGTAGTGCCGGATGGCTGACTGGGAGGACGTCCGACGACTGGCGCTGGGTCTGCCCGAGACCACGGAGCGCGGCTCCCGCGACGACCACCCGCAGTGGCGGGTCCGCGACAAGCTGTTCGTCTGGGACCGGCCGCTGCGCCGGGGCGACCTCGAGGCGCTCGGTGACGCCGCGCCCGGCGGGCCGATCGTCGCCGCGCGGATCGCGGACGAGGGGGTCAAGGACGCGCTGATCGCTGAGGACCCCGACGTCTACTTCACGATCCCGCACTTCGACGGCTACTTGGCGATCCTGGCCCAGCTGGACCGGATCGGCGTCACGGACCTCGAGGAGCTCATCGTCGAGGCGTGGCTGCTCCGGGCGCCGAAGCGGGTGGCATCGACGTACCTCGCCAGCCACTAGATGTGTCAGCAGCACATCGGGCTATAGCCCGCTCACGTGCTGACAGATCGTCAGATCGAGGGGTCGCCGCACAGCGGGCACGGGCCGGTGGCGCCCACCAACCGCATCGCACCGCAGCGTCGGCCGGGGCAGCGCGTGGCGTCTCCGTCGGTGTCGACCACCAGATCGTCCAGCGGCGTGCGTTGTGGCGGCGCGCCGAGCAACTCGGTACGCCGGGGCGATCGACGTTGCGCCAGCTCCCGGCTCGCCTGGCGACGACCGAACGGCAGGACGACCGCGTCGCCTCCGGTCTCCAGCACCCGCTGTCGACTTCTCGCGGCCTGGTCCCGAACCACGAGACACGGCCCGTACGCCTGGCCGTCCCACCAATGGGCGTCGAACCCGACGATCTCCATCGACGGCAGGTCGGCGACCGCCTGGCAGAGCCGTTCCATCGTGAGTCGGTCGCGCAGCGCGATATCCGGATCGGATCCTGCGGACCCGCCGGGCGCCGACACGTGCATCGCCATGCGGGAGATCATCCGTCGCCGACGGCCTGCACGGGTGGTGCCACGCGGGAAGGGTTCCTCAGACGGCTCGGCTGCGAGAACGCACCATGTGCAGCAGCGCGGGCACTACGGCGACGATTACGACGGCGATGGCGAGCAGCTCGACGTACTTGCGGATGAACGACACATGGCCGAGCCAGTGGCCGAGCAGGACGATCGGGACCACCCACGCGATGCTCGAGACGACGTTCGTCACCGCGAACGACGTCCGTGACATCCCGGCGACGCCCGCGATCGGCCCGACGAACGTCCGCACGACCGGTACGAACCGCGATAGCAGGACCGCCTTCGACATCCCGAACCGGGACAGGAAGCTGCGTGCCCGATCGACGTACTGCTGCTTGTAGTAGCGCGACTCCCGGCCGTGCAGTTCGGTCCCGGTACGACGGCCCACCAGGTAGCCGAGCTGACCGCCGAGGATGGCGCCGACGATGGCCGCGACGATCAGGCCGCCGAGCGACATGTGCAGGTGCAGCGAGTTGCCCCCGACGGTGGCGTAACCCGCGACGAACAGCAGCGAGTCGCCCGGCAGGAAGAAGCCGATCAGCAGCCCCAGCTCGATGAACAGGATGACCATCACTCCGAGCTCGCCGAAGGTCCCCAGTAGGTGCTGGGGAGAGATGCTGCTCAACAGCGCGAGATGCTCGGGCACCGCAGAGAGGGTAGTCGGCGCATCCTGGGCATACTCCTTTAGGAGGACCGCGACCACTCAAACAAGGCCGCGACCACTCAATCAAGGACCGCGACCACGTGAGGAGACTCGGGCCATGCCGATCGCCACGCCTGATGAGTACGCCGCCATGCTCGACCGCGCGAAGTCCGGGGGCTACGCCTATCCCGCCATCAACGTGGCGTCCTCGGGCGCCCTGAACGCCGCCCTGCGCGGGTTCGCCGAGGCGGAGAGCGACGGCATCATCCAGCTGTCGTGGGGCGGGGCGGAGTTCTTCTCCGGCGCCACCGTGAAGAGCATGGTCGACGGTGCGGTGGCGATGGCGGAGTTCGCCAAGGTCGTCGCGAAGAACTACCCGGTCACGGTCGCGCTCCACACCGACCACTGCCCGCCGGAGAAGCTCGACGGCTACATGCGGCCGCTGCTCGAGCTCTCGATCGGGCGGGTCAAGAACGGGGAGGACCCGATCTTCGGCTCGCACATGTGGGACGGCTCGACCCTGGACCTCGAGGAGAACCTGCGCATCGCCGACGAGTTGTTCGCGATGTCGATCGACGCGCACACCGTGATGGAGCTCGAGATCGGCGTGGTGGGTGGCGAGGAGGACGGCATCTCGCACGAGAGTGACGAGAAGCTCTACACCTCACCGAAGGACATGCTGCGCGTCGCCGAGGTCCTGGGCGCACCTGGTGAGCGCGGTCGCTACCTGCTGGCGGCGACCTTCGGCAACGTCCACGGCTCCTACAAGCCGGGCTCGGTGAAGCTGCGGCCCGAGATCCTCAAGGAGGGCCAGGAGTACGTCGGCGAGAAGCTCGGTGTCGACAAGCCGTTCGACCTTGTCTTCCACGGCGGCTCTGGCTCGGAGCTCGACGAGATCCACGAGACGCTGGGGTACGGCGTGGTGAAGATGAACGTCGATACCGACACCCAGTACGCCTTCACCCGTCCGGTCGTCGACCACGTCATGAAGAACTACGACGGGGTGCTCAAGGTCGACGGGGAGGTCGGCAACAAGAAGGTCTACGACCCGCGGTCATGGGGCCGGGCCGCCGAGGCCGGGATGGCGGCACGGGTCGTCGAGGCCTGCCAGGACCTCAACAGCGTGGGTACCAAGAGCTAGGACGTCACGCCCACCACGTATCAAGGTGGGCCTGTGGAACCTCAGCAAATCGTCAGTCGCACCCGTATTGTTGATTGATCTGACCACTCCTGGGGGGAATCACCCATGCCGTCGACCCTTCGCGCCGTTGCGACCGTCGCGGGTTGTGCCGCTATGACCGCTGCGACGCTTGTCGTGACCGCCGGCCCGTCGGCTGCCGCTGTGCCTGCGATCTCGTTCGCACCGTTGCACGGCGTCGTCGGTTCGACTCTGGTCATCACTGAGAGCGGCTTTCCCTCGGGTGCTTCAGTGGATGTCGGCATTGGCGGCGGCACGACCGCGGGGAAGGTCAGCACGACTAAGCCGACGATCACGGTCAAGGTTCCGGTCGGTGCGACTAAGGCGCCAGTGGTGGTCACGGACTCTGCCGACAGCCTGGTTGCGACATCCTCCGGGGACTTCACCGTCGATCCGACACCCGTGCCGCCGAAGCACACCAAGCTCGCGCTCG
>DATAVK010000025.1:0-8225 GCA_036267755.1 Mycobacteriales bacterium | reverse complement strand
GCAGAGCTCGTCCACAACCGGCCCGCACCCCCTAGAGTCGGCCGGGTGCGGCGGCACAAGTCTGAGTCGGTCGAGGTGATTCTCGACCTCTCCGGGGCAACCCCGGGGACATCGCGTCACCTCACGCAGCACATCGCGCGTGAGACAACGCACTCCATGCATGCGCACACGCGCACGGCGGGACAGGTCAGGGGCGTGCCGCCGCTCCGCACACCTTGACCGACCATCAGCTCGGCGTCGCGCGAGTGGCGGCGGCCGCATTCCTCGAGTCCGACTGGTCGTCGCCGGCCGCGCTCACGGTTCCAGCGAGCGACGCGATCGGTGTCTCGCGCCGTCGATTGACGGCAATCGCGACCGACGTCCACGCGACGTATCAGCACCCCCCTCGGGACCGGCCCCGCGAGCTCGCGACGTTCATCGCCGCGCAGGAAACCTTCACCAAGCTGTGGCGACGCGGGAAGCCACCGCACATCACCCGATACCCGCTGCCAAGCGTCGAGATGGCACACAACCATTGGCACGTCAGGGATCTCGACACCGTCCGCCACCTATCCGACTGGTTGGCGCTGCCGCTGCCACAACTGGAGTTCATGGCGGACGTTCGGTCGCTGGAGCGCTCGGTCGACATCCGGCTCCGGCACTACGACCACACCTGGGTGCACTCCCGCCGCGGCCGAGTCCGGTTGCTGGAACGCCCCCGACCACGGATGCGGGCGCTGCAACGGCGACTGCTCCGCGAGATCCTCGACCAGATCCCGACCCACGACGCCGCGCACGGATTCGTCCAGCATCGATCGGTGGGGACGTTCGCCGCCCCTCACGCCGGCCGGGACGTCGTCGTACGGATGGATCTCGAGTCGTTCTTCGCCACTGTCACCGCCGGTCGGGTCTTCGGGGTCTTCCGGCTGGCCGGGTACGCCGAACCGGTCGCGCACCTGATGGCCGGGCTGACGACGACTGTGACGCCCTTCGGGGTACGGCGGGCCGCCCCGCAGGCACTCCGGGACGAGGACCTGGACGGCCGCAGGCGGCTGCTCAACCGGCTCGGGCATCCCCACCTCCCGCAGGGCTCGCCCAGCTCACCGGCACTCGCCAACCTCGTCGCCTATGCGCTGGACCGCCGAATCGCTGCGCTCGCCCAGTCGGCCGGTGCGTCGTACACCCGGTATGCCGATGACCTGGCGCTGTCGCTCGACGGGCCGGGCGCATGGCGGCGCGCACACCGGCTCGTCACGGCGGTCCGCGAGATCGCGACTGAAACAGGCTTCGGCGTCAACGAACGCAAGACCGTCGTCGCGAGCCGAGGTCAGCGCCAGTTGCTGTGCGGCGTGGTCGTGAACGACCGGCCGACGGTTTCGCGCGTCGACTACGACCGGTTGCGGGCGCTGCTGCACAACTGCGCGACGCGAGGGCCGGCCTCACAGAACCACGACGACCGGCCCGACTTCCGGGCTCACCTACTCGGCCGGATCGCGTGGGTCGGCTCGCTCGATCCGTTGCGGGGCGCGCGGCTTCGAGCCCAGTTCGACGCTATCGACTGGTGAGGCCATCGGTGGTCGGGAGAGACTGTCGGCATGGAGTACACGCATCTCGGCCGTAGCGGCCTGTCCGTTTCCCGTCTCGTCCTGGGCACGATGAACTTCGGTCCCGAGACCTCTGAGGCCGACTCGCACGCGATCATGGATCAGGCGCTCGAGCTCGGCATCAACTTCTTCGACACGGCCAATGTCTACGGCTGGAAGACGGGTGAAGGCCTCACCGAGCAGATCATCGGGCGTTGGCTCGGTCAGGGCGGTGGGCGCCGCGAGAAGGTCGTGCTGGCGACCAAGCTCTATGGGTCGATGAGCGACTGGCCCAACGACACGTACCTGTCCGCGCGCAACATCCGGCGCGCGTGTGACGAGTCGCTGCGCCGGCTCCAGACCGACCATCTCGATCTCTACCAGATGCATCACGTCGACCTCGACACCCCGTGGGAGGAGATCTGGGAGGCCTTCGAAACCCTTCGCACCCAAGGGAAAATCCTCTACTCCGGCTCGAGTAACTTCGCCGGCTGGCAGCTCGCGGCGGCCCAAGAGGAAGCCCGTCGCCGGCACTTCTTCGGCCTGGTGAGCGAGCAGTCCATCTACAACCTGGCGAAGCGGGACATCGAGCTCGAGGTGCTGCCCGCCGCCCGCCACTACGGCATCGGCGTGATCCCGTGGAGCCCGCTCAACGGCGGCCTGCTCGGTGGAGTGCTGCGCAAGGAGGCCGAAGGCAAGCGCCGTACCGGGGGCCGGGCGAAGGCGTTCGTGGATGAGCATCGCGACCAGGTGCAGGCCTACGAGGACTTCTGTGGCGAGGAGGGCCACGACCCGGCGACGGTCGCCCTGGCGTGGCTGCTCAGCCGCGATGGCGTGACCGGGCCGATCATCGGGCCGCGCACCGCCGAGCAGCTCGAGCATGCGGTCGCCGCCCTCGACGTCCATCTCGACGAGATGACGTTGTCGCGGCTCAACGCGATCTGGCCCGGCCACAAGACCGCGCCGGAGGACTACGCCTGGTGATCTCAGAGCAGGGTGTCAGAGCAGGATGGTGGAGCGCCCGAGCGGCCCGATCAGTTGCTCTTCCTCGTACGCCAGATGTGAGAGCAGCGCCTCGCTGAGCACCGCTGCCTCGGCACGCGCCGGCTCGACAGCGCCCGGGTGGTCGACCATCTCCACCAGCGCCCGGTCCAGCCGGTCGAGCAGGTCGGCGATGACCTCGTGCTCCTCGCTGAGCCGCTCCAACACCGGAGCCAGTGACACGTCCTCGTCACGGAGATCACGGAACAGCCGCTGGTCCTCGATCGTGTGATGCAGGGTGACGATCCGGCAATACGTCGCGCAGAACGCCCCCACCGACCAGTAGTTCTGCCGCATCGTCATCCGGTTCACCGCCGAGCGACCGGCCGCCGGATCAAGGGAGCCCGCGGCGATCTGCTCCAGGACGCCGATCACCTGCCTCATCTCCTGCCGGAGATGCTCGTGCACGGACACCAGCGCGTCCGCCGACGCCCGGCCCATGTCGGTGACAGCGCCCGCGCCCGCGGCTTCGAGCCGCGGCCGGCTGGCATCGTCGATCACCGGGTTCGCAGGAATCGTCACCCATCGATTCTGCCTGACCGTAGCCGCGTCACGGCGACGCACGACCACGCCGTAGCCTCGTCGTCCGTGCTGGTCCTGTTGCCTCCCAGTGAAGCCAAGACCCCGGGGGGCGACGGCCCACCGGTCGACCTGGCAGCGTTGTCATGGCCGGAGCTGACGGCGACCCGCCGCAAGGTCGGCAACGCGCTGGTGCGCTTGTGCACCGGCAACCCGAAACGAGCGAGGACCATCCTCGGTCTCTCCGAGGCACTCGACGACGACCGGGAGTCCGGCGCCCACATCTGGGAGTCGCCGACTCTGCCCGCCGGCCATCGGTACGCCGGTGTGCTGCACGACGCGCTCGGCTACCCGACGCTGCCGGCCGCTGCCCGGCGACGAGCCGATGCCACCGTGGTCGTCCTCTCGGGGCTGTGGGGCGCAACCCGACCCACCGACCTGATCCCGGCGTACCGCATCGGGATCGGGACCAAGCTGCCGCGACTGGCCGGCCTGCCGGCCACCTGGCACACCGCCTTAGGGCACGCACTCGACGACGAGGTACGGCGGGACGGCGCCCTCGACCTGCGATCGAGTGGCTATTCGCTGATGTACCGCCCATCACGGGGAGCCGCGGCCAGGCTCGTGACGGTGCGCATCACCGGACCGGACGGGAAGCGAGCGGCGCCGAGCTTCCAGAGCAAGGTGGCGAAGGGGGCGGTCGTCGCAGCGATGCTGCGGCGGGGCGTGCCATCGGTCGACAACTTGCTCGCGGTCGCCGCCGGGGTCGGGCTCGGCGCGGAGCAGGTCGACGACAGTTCGTTCGTCGTACGCGTGATGTGGGAGGGCACCACCCCGCCTATCGTGACCGTATGAGGCAGCGACCGGAGCGGCGGCCGACCCCGCCGCCGTTGGAAACCAACGAGGTCGCGATCGCGCTCACCGGGACGATCGCGTGGGCGGTCGCCCTCGTGGTGCTGGCGGTGTTCTTTCGCCATGACCTGCAGCGTCACCACACCACGTGGTGGCTATGGGCGTGCGGGCTAGGGGTTGTTCTGGGGCTCTACGGGTTGCGCTTCACCCTCCGTCGCCGCCGGACCTGACGCCTGGGCCGAGGCAGGCTCCGGATCCGCCGCGTTCGCCGCCTTGCGGACCCGCTTGTTGTGTCGATGGGTCGTGACCCGGAGCTGGATCACCCGGGCGGCTCCGGCCAGCAACACAACGATCGCGCCGCCCACTGCCGCGACCAGCAACGCCAGCGCCTCGGACACCCGACCGGAGAGCGTGAAGAAGTGGATCGAGACCTTGCGGTTGTTCTGCGCGATGAAGACGATGAGCAGGATCAGGAACACGACAGCCACACCCACCGCGACCCATACCGAGCTCGCCCGGGTCCGATCCAGACTTAGCTCTTCGGGCTCGGCATTCGAGTGGTTGCGCGCCATCTCATCCTCCTTCAGTCGTCGAGGTCGTCCTCGTCCTCACTTATCCTGCCCGTTACCAGGCCTGCCAACGCTTCGGTACGCCGATGACGCTGCTCCCACTGACCGTCTCGCCACGCCGTTCCGCGCCCGAAACCGATCGCGAAACGGCCACGATCCACGTGCAGGACGTCGCCGACCAGCCGCCACGCGACCTCGTGCTCGTCACCGAGCACATCGCGGACCAGGAGCGGGTCGTGGACGACGGCAACGCCCTCCGGTGTGCCCGACGAGATAACCGGGAAGTCCGCCAGCTCGCTCGCGAGCGGAAGGTCGAGCCGCTCGGCGAGGTCCTCGGCCGCGATCACCGCCACCGGCAGTACCGCCAGATTTCCCAGCAATGGCAACAGATCCGGCGCATCCACTACGACCGCATCCGACGCGTCGACCGCCACCACTTCACCGGCGCGGACCCCGCGAACCTGTGCGGGCGATGCGCCGAGGTCGGCCCCCGCCAGCCAGCTGTACCACGCCCGCAGCTCCTGTCGAGTGACCGGCCGAGCAGGGTCGGCAAGCCGTTCGACGACATCATCGGGATCGGCGTCGTCGGTCTCGTCGAGCACCCCGATGGACAGCAACAGCGCCCGATCCACCGAGCCAGGGACCTCGTCGTACAACGAGGCAAGAAGTGCGTCGGCATCGGCGAACCGCCACTGGGAAGGCCGCCGGCCCCCGATCACGGCATGGCGCTGCAACCACCAGGCGGTGTACGACGGGACCCGCTGCCGGCTGCCGTCCGGCAGCAGGACGACGGGCCGGATGTTGACCGCGTCACGCACCTCGGGTCGCGCGAGCATCGCGAGACCGGCCGCCCAGCGGTCGGAGGCGATCAGCTCCAGGTCGCGCACCGCGACCAGCTCGGCGACCGCGGCCCCGTCCGGCAGCGTGTCCCACCACTCCTTCTCAGCGTCGAGGTCCTGATCGGGCCCGACCGCGTCGACCTCGCGGACCACCCCGGGCCCCTCGAGAACGCCGGTCGCCACAAGGGTCGACGCACCCCACCGTTGCACCCAGTCGGTGGCGACCCGACCGAACGGTGAGTCGTCGGCCACGACCGCGGCCATGGGGCCGTCCGGGAGCAGCAGCTCACCGGCCGGGCGCCACTCGCCGGTCTCGTCGGGCAGCGCCAGCTCGGCCAGCCACGGCAGCTCGCCCGCGGCGAGCTCAACGGCGGCTACCAGGGACAGGACGGCGATCGCGATCGGCGCGGGATCCTCCGCGTCGTAGGACTCCTCAACCGCCGCCCGGACCCTGGGCTGCTCGAGCAACCCGCGAGCGGTTCCCTCGGTGGCGCCGAGCGCCGCGAGCAGCGGGTGCACGGCGGCGGGGTCGACGATGCGAAGCCCGAGCGCGGTGAGCTCTGACGCCGCAGCCCCGAGGACCGGCAGCGTGACACCACGCGGCCCGGTCACCATCGACCCGTCGACGAGCGGCACGGGCAGGGCGCCGAGCGCGTCGCGGGCGTTCCCCGGCGTCACGGCCGCGTCGAGCGCCGCATAGAGCTCGGCCCACCACGCCGGCTCCCGTCGGACGTCCGCGACCGCGGCGACCAGCTCGGCGACCGACGGGCGGCGGACGCCGAGCGTCACCAGCGCGGGATGCGACCACCCGGCCGGCAGCAGCGACGGGACGACGTCCGCCAGCACCGCGACGAGCCGGTCGTCCACGCTGACCGCGTCGTCGGGCCGCACCCGGATATCGGGATCGGCCGCGGTCGGCAGCCAGGGCCGCCGGCGCAGCTCCGCGAGGACCGCCGCGTGCAGTCCGGCATCGACCGGGCCGTCGGGCAGGCCGGTAGGGACGAGCGCGAGGACCGCTGGATCTGGCGGCAGGTCGCTGAGCCCGGCCGCCAGCACCTCGGCCGCTCGGTCGGTGACCAGGTCCGCGAGCGGTCCGGGCACGACGCGCCGCCGGGTGGCGTCCAACGGGTACGACGCGACCAGCGCGGCCGGGAGCGTCAGCGGATCGTCGGTCGGCGTGGGAGCCCGGACTACGCGCGCCGTGCCGGGAGGCAGCGACGTGGGCGTGCCCGCCGCGACCGGGATGGCCCAGCTCGCCCGCCAGCGGTCATCGGCGCGATCCTCGGCGGCGAGCCCGGCGAGCAGCTCGGGCGGGAACCGGCCGGAGCCCTCGGCCCGCAGCCAACGGTCGGCGACCTCGGCCTGGCTGAACCGCCGCGGGGCACCGTCGACCCGCACCTCGACCTCGGCCAGCGACGGGAACGACAGCAACAGCGTCTCGTCGAGCGCCTCGATCTGCCGTCGTACCTCGGCGACCGCGGCCCCGTCACGCAACGGCAGCACGACCGTGGTGTCGAACCCGTCAACCGGTACGTCGTCCACCGGCAGTGGCAACCGCAGCACAGGGAGCCGATCGCCGCGACGCGCCACCTCGGCCGCCAGCTCCGGCACCGCCCCGACCGCCTCGCGGGTCGCGGCCAGCGACCACGCCACCGCCCCGGTCCGCGAGGCAATGACCGGCTCGTCGCTCACGGACAGCACCGCCGCGAAACCCACCCCGAAGCGACCGACGGTGCCCTGCTGGTCCCGCTTCGCCGACGCCCGGGAGACCGCGATCGACTCGACCCCGTCGGCGTCGAGCGGTGCACCGGTGTTCGAGACGGTGAGAACGTCATCCGTCAGCGCGATGAGCAACCGGCCGGGCTCGCCGGCACGGGTCGCGGCATCGGCGGCGTTCTGCGCCAGCTCGACCACCACCCGGTCGCGGTAGCCGACCAGCGCCAGGTCGTCGGTGAGGTTGGCGTCGGCGCGGAACCGCGCGGGTGAGTCACGCCAGGCGTCGAGCACCCGCCGCCGCAGCGCAGCGGTACCGAACGGATCGGCGGGAGCCGCCACGTCGGGCTCGGCCGTCAGGAGTGGCCGAGGGGCTCCGCGACCTCGGCGTCGTCGCTCACCGACCCGGCTTCGTGCTCGAGCAACGAGTCGACGACGTCGACTGCGGCCTCCGGGCCGGTCTCAAGGCCGATCGACAAGGGTGCCGCGAGCGGTGTCGAGGCGAGCACCATCGCCTGCGAGTGGGCGCCGCAACCGTGGTCGACGGACACGATCCGTCCATCGTCGGGCGCGTACTCGTTGGCGCAGCCGCCGAAACCCTGCCGCAGCGCGCCGGCCAGCGGCACATAGAAACCGCACGTCGCGCACGGCGCGGGAGCGGACTTGGCGATCGGCGCGGACGGTCCCGGTTCTCCGGCGTACCAACGTTCGACGGCATCGTTGCGGCCCTCGAAGGACAGCACCCGCTCCCGGCCGAGGCCGAGTTCGAGGCTGACCTCCTGCTCCTCGACGTCGTCGGTGGAGAAGTACGCCGGCACCAGCCGCGGGTCCTCTGCGGTGGTGACGAGCAGGTCGCCGACGCCGAGGTCACCGGGGCGCAACCGCTCGCTCCACGGCACCCACTCGGGTGCGAGGACGGCGTCCTCGCCCGGCAGCAGCACGACGTCGTCGACGGTCACGTTTCGTGCTCGAGACGCGCGGGCCAGGGTGACCGCCCACCGCCAGCCGCGGTACGCCGGGTCGAGCGTCGCGAACAGGTGCGTGACGACGCGCTCGCCGTCGACGTCGATGCCGAGATGGTCGCCGACCAGCCCGGGGGCGTCGGCCTCTGCCGCGGCGCGCGCGATGTC
>DATAVK010000024.1:0-8524 GCA_036267755.1 Mycobacteriales bacterium | reverse complement strand
GTCGGGTTCACCAGCAGGCTGACGTCCGGCCCGGAGGTGTGGGTCACGGGATGGTGAGCTCGTCGTCATCCATCGCCGCCATCTCCTCATCCGAGACGGGTTCGAAGAGCGACGGTTCCTCGTTGCGGGCCTTGCGCTTGTCGTGGAAGTAGGCGAACAACAGCGCGAGTCCGAAGAGCACGCACATCGGTACGGCGAGCGCCAGCATCGTGAACGGGTCCTGGCTCGGCGTGGCCACGGCCGCGAAGACGAAAATGCCGAACAGCGTCCCACGGGTCCAGCGCCGCAGCCGCTGGAAAGGCAGCACGCCGACCAGGTTGAGCATCACGACCAACAACGGGAACTCGAAGGAGACCGCGAAGACCAGGATCATCGCGGTGACGAACGACAGGTAGCTGTTGAACGACAGCAGCGAGGTCAGGCCGCCGGTGGCGAACCCGAGCAGGAAGCGCAGCCCCTTCTCGAGGGTCAGCCACGCGAACAGCCCACCGAGCAGGAACAGGAACGTCGAGGCGCCGACGAAGACGTAGGCATACCGCTTCTCGTGGCTGTAGAGGCCGGGAGTGATGAACTTCCACATCTGGTACAGCCACACCGGTGAGGACACGATCAGCCCGGCGTACAACGAGAGCTTCAACGTAATCGTGAACGGGTCGAGCACCCCCGACACGAACAACGTGCACCGGCTCCCGACGATGCGGTAGCTGTGCGGGAGCGAGCAGTACGGGTGGGTCAGGCCGTGGAGGAGCGTCGTGTGAAAGATGAAGGCGACGATCGTGCCTGTGATGATCGCGAGCGCCGAGATGAGCAGTCGATGGCGTAGCTCGCTGAGATGGTCGGACAGCGACATCCGGCCATCAGGCGTGGCATGGCCGTTGGCCCTCGCAGGCCGAGGGAACCTCACCGTCGTGACCGGCGCGTCTGGACCCCGCTAGGAGGTCTGGGCTCGGTCTGCTGCGACGGGCTCCGTCGGAGTGGTCGTCGTGGGCGCGGCTGCCGGCGGGGCGGGAAGCGAGGGGACCTGCTGAGTCGCCGGGTTGGCCGGCGTCTCGTCCTCGTGGAAGTTCTTCATCTCGCTCTTGAAGATCCGCAGCGAACGAGCCAGGTTCTTGGATGCGTCCGGGAGTCGCTTGTAGCCGAACAGGGCGACGAACACCACGGCCACGATGAGCAAGTGCCAGATGCTGAATGCTCCGTCGAACATCTCGCTGTCCCTTCGGTCGACAAGCTGGAGTCTAGACCGTCAGTGCCGCTCTGGCGCGACAGCTGACAGCTGTTCTGAGGCCTCGGCGATCCGCGACCCCGCTGCGCTCACGTCCCGACCGAGCTGCCGGACCTGCCGCCAGAGTCGGAAAGTGAGCCCGGCGAGGACGAGCAGGCCGAGGACGGCCAGCGCGACGTCGATGCCGATCCAGAGCACACGGGGAGCCTAACCCGAGGGCAGGAACGGTTAGCGATGCTGGACCGGCACCGCCCGGGCAGCGAGCAGATCGTCGTTGCCCAGCTGGATGACGAAGTCGAGCAGGTCGTCGTAGGTGAGATCGGGGCCGCCCTTGGTCTCCAGCGCCTCGGCGGGCACCTGCCATACCTCGGCGCGGACGCCGCCGGACATCAGCAGCGAGACGATGTGGTCGTCAGCCGGCTTGCGGACCAGGTCGTGGCAGGTCGGGCAGGTGAACTGGTAGTAAGACAGGGGTGCGTGACTGGCGACCCGCAACGACACGTCGTCGCTGGTCAGCTCGATCTCGCCGCAGCTGTGGCACGACGCCTTGATCGTCGTCATCGGCTGCCGTCCCTCCCGTTGGGCGCCACCTGGGGCCGGCGGCGTTCAACCCCTTCATCGGCAGCCGGTCAGCGTGGCTTGAGCGTCATTCGTACGCACTCAGCGTCTGCTTGGCGGCGCTCGCCACCAGCGTGACGAGCTCAGGAGGGTCGACGACCCGCCCGTGGCCGGCGAGGCCCAGCGCGAGCCGTCGTACCCACGCGTCGTCGTGGGTACGGAGCCGGACGACCAGACCGCCGTCGCCCCGCTCGATGACCTCCTCACAGAGGTGATAGTCGGCGACCCATCGCGCGGCTGGCTCCAGCTCCAGCGTGACCAGCCGGTCCCCTTCGTCGGGCGTGAACAGCGATCCCTCGGTGCTGCGGTCACGGGCTTCGTCTGGGACCTCGGCGGGCAGGTCGAGCACGGTGGCGGCGAGCACCCGGTCCAGCCGGAACGTCCGCATCGCGTCGACCTGTCGACACCAGCCGGACAGGTAGCTGGCGCCGTCCGCGCTGAACAGCCGGACCGGGTCCACGTCGCGCTCGGTGGTCTCGTCGCGGGCCGGCACCCAGTAGCTGAGGTGGAGCCGGCGTCCCCGGGCCACGGCGTCGGTCACCGCGGTCATGACGATCGGGTCGACCTCCACCTGCGCCGCCGCGAGCACCCGGTCGCTCGACAGGGCGGCTCCGGCGGCGCTCTCCAGCTTGCCGAGGGCCCGGTCGACGGCGCCGGTGTCCACCAAGCCGGGTACGCCGGACAGGGCGCGCAGCGCCGCCGCCAGGGCCAGCGCCTCCGCGGGCGTGAGCCGGAGTGGTTTCGCGATGGTGTCGGCGTTGCTGAGCGTGACGCGGTCGCCCTCCCAGACCACGTCCATCAGGTCGCCGGGGGTGTGCCCAGGCAGCCCACACATCCAGATCAGCTCGATGTCGCGGCGCATCTGCGCCTCGCTGACGCCGAACTCAGCGGCGATCTGCGGAATCGGCGTACCGGGATGGGCCAGCAGCCAGGGCACCAGGGCCAGCAAGCGGGGCAGCGCGTCGGTCGAGCCGCTCACGCGGGCACTCCGACCAGGGTCCGGAGCCGGCGCACCAGGACCGCGCGGGCCTCCTCGGGCGCCAAGAGCACGACGTCGGGCCCGTAGGGCAGCACCTGCTCGACCAGCCGGTCCGCATCGATGTAGGGCACGGTCAGCAGGTCCCAGTCGGCGTTGTGCTCCGCGACGTCGACGGCCTGCCGGCGCAGCCCGATCCCGCGGTCGCGTCGTACCTGCAACCGGGCCTGCGCGTCCGCCGCGCCGGAGTCGAAGGAGGACACCAGCGCCGTCAGGTCGAGCCCGTCGGGAACCACCACGCTGCCGACGGCGCCCTCGGCGACCGGCTCGCCGACGATCCGGGACAGCCGGAACACCCGCGGCGCCTTGCGGTCGAGGTCCTGACCGGCGAGATACCAGCGGCCGCGCCACCACACCGTCCCCCACGGCTCTACGCGGCGGGTCGCCGGCGACGCCTCGCTGGCGCCGCGGTAGTCGAACCGCAGCCGCCTGCCCTCCCGGGCGGCATCTGCGACCACCGGCAGCGCCACACCGGCGGAGTCCGCCCGCGGCTGCAACCCCTCGGGCAACGGCGTGACCTCGACGCCCGCGGCCTCCAGCTTGCGCAGCGCCCGGGTCGCGGGGCCACCGAGCGTGGCCGTCGACCACATCCGCGCCGCAAGACCGATCGCCGCCGCCTCGTCGGGCTCCAGGGTGATGTCGGGCAGGGCGTAGTCGGTGCGGACGACGCGGTACCCGATCTCGTCGTCGTACGCTCCGATGCCGGTCTCCATCGGGATGCCGAGATCGCGGAGGTCTTCCTTGTCACGCTCGAACATGCGCTTGAAGGCCTCGTCGCTGGGGGCTTCCTCATAGCCGGGCACCAGCTCCCGGATCCGCTCGGCGGTCAGGAAGGACCGGGTGTGCAGCAGGCAGATCACGAGGTTCAGCAAACGCTCGGTACGCCGGGCCGCCATGGTGTGCGACGTTACCTGCCCCTGAGCGTGGGCACGGTGAGGTCATGACGGACGGCGTGGTGATCGGGGCGGGCCCGAATGGGCTGGTCGCGGCGAACCTGCTGGCCGACGCCGGCTGGTCCGTCGTGGTGGTCGAAGGGGCTGACCGACCCGGCGGGGCGGTGAAGTCGGCCGAGGTGACGGCGCCGGGGTTCACCAACGACCTGTTCAGCGCGTTCTACCCACTCGGGATGGCGTCCCCGGTGATCCGCGACCTGCGGCTCGAGGAGCATGGGCTGCGCTGGACGCACGCCCCGCAGGTGGTGGCTCACCCGACCGAGGACGGACGCGCGGCGCTGCTCTCGCGCGACCTCGACACGACGGCGGAGTCGCTGGCGGCGTACCACCCGGCGGACGGCCCCGCCTGGCGGGAGCTGGTCGCGGAGTTCGAACGGATCCGGGAGCCGCTGCTGGACGCGTTGTTCCGGCCGTTCCCACCGGCTCTCCCGGCCGCCCGGCTGGCGCGAGCGCTCGGCACCGGCGGCCTGCTGCGGTTCGCGCGGTTCGCGACGCTGCCGCTGCGCCGCTGGACCGAGGAGACGTTCCAGGGAGCCGGCGCGCCGGCCCTGGTGGCGGGGAACGCGCTGCACACCGACCTGGGCCCGGACTCGGCCGGTGCGGCGGTCTTCGGCTGGCTGCTGTGCATGCTCGGGCAGACCGTCGGGTTCCCGGTGCCGGTCGGCGGTGCGGGGGCGCTCACCGACGCGTTGGTAGCCCGGGCGAAGTCGCGTGGCGTCGAGATCGTCTGCTCGGCTCCCGTCGCGGCGGTGGTGGTGTGCAACGGCCGGGCGGTGGCGGTCAAGACCCAGGACGGCCGCGAGATTGCCGCGGGGAAAGCGGTGCTGGCGGCGGTGGACGCGCCGCAGCTGTTCACCGAGCTGATCGGCCCAGGCGAGCTCCCGCCGCGGATGCTGGCCGACCTGGGACGCTTCCAGTGGGACAACTCGACGGTGAAGGTCGACTGGGCGCTCAACGGCCCGATCCCGTGGGACACACCGGGTTGCGCTGAGGCTGGCACCGTGCACCTCGGCGGTGACCTGGACTCGCTCGGCCGCTACACCACGCAGCTCGCGCTCGGTGAGGTGCCGAGCCTGCCCTACGCCGTCGTGGGCCAGATGACCACGACCGACCCCACCCGCTCCCCCGCCGGGACCGAGTCGGCCTGGGCGTACACCCACGTGCCGCAGCGGATCCGGTCCGACGCCGGCGACGACGGCATCACCGGCTCCTGGGACGAGCGAGAGGTCGAGGCGATCGTGGCGCGGATGGAAGCCCGGATGGAGCGGTCGGCGCCTGGCTTCTCCGACCGCGTTGTGGCACGGCACGTGCTGGGGCCGTGGGCGTTGCAGGCCGACGACCGCAGCTTGTGGAAGGGCGCACTTAACGGCGGAACCGCCTCGATCCACCAGCAGCTGTTCTGGCGTCCGGTGCCCGGGCTGGGGCGACCGGAGACGCCGATTCAGCGGCTGTACCTCGCGTCCTCGTCCGCACACCCAGGTGGCGGCGTCCACGGCGGATGTGGCGCGATCGCCGCGACCACGGCATTGCGGGACGCCGGAGTGCTGGGACCGGCCCGACGGGCGCTGAGTCGCAGCCTGCAGCGCCGGATCTACGCCTGAGACCCCGACTTGTCAGGCTGCTCGAGCGCACGTTTGGGCCGAGCGGCCTGACAAGTCAGCGGTGGGCGGCGTTTTCGAGCCGGCGCAGCGTCTCCACGTTCCGGGCCTTGATCAGTACGTCGAGAACCGGGTTGTGCAGCCGGCTCGCCAGGCCCCGCTTCGGGTGCTCCTCGATCTCGACGACGCAGCCCGGGTGCCCGTCGGTGAGGCGCAGCACGATCTGCGCGGTGCCGAGCGGCCAGGCGTGTGCCTCGAGCTCGATCCGATGCTCGGGGTCGACGGCGATGACCTCGGTGTGACCGTCGTGGCGGAGCGGGCCGCGGCCGACCGAGTAGTGGATCCGGGTGCCCCTCGCCGGGAAGCCGGCGTCAGTGTCGCGGATGTGGCTCGTGCCCACGACCCATTCGGCGTACCGATTGCCGTCACTGAGCACCTTCCACACCTGGGCTCGGGACGCGTGCATCTGCCGTCTGTTAGTCGCCACGGCAGGCTCGTTCCCAGTGTGTCCGCTCGCAATCGGCGGCTCGGTAGTGTCCCCAGGTGATCCGCTGGCGGCAGGGACTGGTCAGTGCCGTGACGTCGCGGCGGACCGGGACGGTGGAGGTCGTTGTCGACACCGCCGAGGGGCCGGTCGATGCGCTGGCCTACGTCCCGCTGGTCGGTGAGCCGTGCGTCGGCGACCGGGTGCTGCTCAACACCACCGCGCTCGCGATGGGGCTCGGCACCGGTGGCCTGGCGCTCATCGTGGCCATTCCGGATCGGCTGCCTGCGGATCGTGACGAGCCCGGCCATGTGGTCAAGGCCCGGTACACCCCGTTGCAGGCCACGGTGCTGGCGGTCGATGAGCAGGACTCGCCGCATCACGCCGGGCTGCGGGACGCCGATGATCTCGGCGGGATGCCGGTCGTGATCGCGGACCTGCACTCGGCGTTGCCGGCGGTGGTCGCCGGATTGCGATTGGTGGCGCCGCAGGCCCGGGTCGGCTACGTGATGACCGACGGCGGTGCGCTCCCGATCTGGTTCTCCCGGACTCTCGACGAGCTGCGGGCGGCGGGGTGGGTGGCGTCCGCGGTGACGGTCGGGCAGGCGTTCGGCGGCGATGTCGAGGCGGTCACGCTGCACACCGGACTGCTGGCGGCCCGCCACGTGCTGGGCATCGACGTGGCGGTCGTGACCCAAGGACCCGGCAACCTCGGGACGGGCACCCGCTGGGGCTTCAGCGGCGTCGCGAGTGGCGAGGCGGTCAACGCCGCGGCGACCTTGGGCGGTCGTCCCGTGGCGTCGCTGCGGGTCAGCCAGGCCGACCCCAGGGAGCGGCACCGCGGCCTGTCGCACCACAGCCTGACGGCGTTGGGTCGGGTGGCGCTTGCTCCGGCTGACATCCCGGTGCCGGATCTCCCGGGTGAGTTCGGCGAGGAGCTGCGTCGGGCGGTGCAGCCGCTCTCGCCACCGCACCGCCTGGTCCAGGCGCCGGTGGACGGCCTGCTAGAGGCGCTGCGATCCACACCGGTGGAGCTGTCGACCATGGGTCGTGGACTCGATGACGACCTGGCGTACTTCCTGTGCGCGGCCGCCGCCGGTCGGTACGCCGGAACCCTGCTGCCCTGACCAGCCGGGCTACATGCTGGCGATCAGCTTCTCGACCCGGTCGTCGACGGAGCGGAACGGGTCCTTGCACAGCACGGTGCGCTGCGCCTGGTCGTTGAGCTTGAGGTGCACCCAGTCGACGGTGAAGTCACGTCGCTTCTCCTGGGCGTGCCGGATGAAGTCGCCGCGCAGCCGCGCCCGGGTGGTCTGCGGCGGCACCGACTTGGCCTCGAAGATCTTCAAGTCGGTCGTGACGCGCTCGGCGGCGCCCCGGCGTTCCAGCAGGTAATACAGGCCGCGGCGGCGGTTGACGTCGTGGTACGCGAGATCGATCTGCGCGACCCGCGGCGACGACAACGGCATGTCGTGCTTGGCGCGGTACCGCTCGATCAGCTGGTACTTCGCGACCCAGTCGATCTCGCGCTCCACCAGTCCGAGGTCGCCGGTGTCGACCGCCTTCAACGTCCGCTCCCACAGCTCGAGCACCTTGTCGGTGGTCGGGTCGGAGCCGCGCCGCTGCACGAAGTCGCGGGCCTTGACGAAGTACTCCTGCTGGATCTCCAGCGCGCTCGCCTCGCGGCCGTTAGCGAGCTTCACCTTGCGTCGGCCGGTGACGTCGTGACTGACCTCGCGGATCGCCCGGATCGCGTTCTCGAGGCTGAGGTCGCGCATCACGATGCCCGCCTCGATCATGCGCAGCACCAGGTCCGTCGTACCGATCTTGAGCATCGTCGTCGTCTCGGACATGTTGCTGTCGCCGACAATGACGTGCAGCCGGCGGAACCGCTCGGCGTCAGCGTGTGGCTCGTCGCGGGTGTTGATGATGGGGCGGCTGCGTGTGGTGGCGCTGCTCACGCCTTCCCAGATGTGCTCGGCGCGCTGGCTCACGCAGTAGACGGCGCCGCGCGGCGTGAGCAACACCTTCCCAGCTCCGCAGATGATCTGCCGGGTGACCAGGAACGGGATGAGTACGTCGGCCAGCCGGCTGAACTCGCCGTGCC
The DNA here is from genome assembly GCA_036267755.1 of Mycobacteriales bacterium. Lineage (GTDB taxonomy): Bacteria > Actinomycetota > Actinomycetes > JAFAQI01 > JAFAQI01 > DATAVK01. The sequence goes on along the minus strand of DATAVK010000024.1, from coordinate 506 downwards.
GCCCGACCAGGTAGTTCTCGTGGCAGCCGTAAGAGTTGCCGGCCGAGTCGGTGTTGTTCTTGAACAGGTAGATGTCGCCGGCGATGCCTTCTTCACGCAACCGTCGTTCGGCGTCCATCAGCAGGCCCTCGAGGGTGCGCTCGCCGGCCTTGTCGTGGGCGACGAGCTCGATGACGTCGTCGCACTCGGGCGTCGCGTACTCCGGATGTGAGCCGACGTCGAGGTAGAGCCGGGCGCCGTTCTTCAGGAAGACGTTGCTGCTGCGCCCCCAGGACACAACCCGGCGGAACAGGTAGCGCGCGACCTCGTCCGGAGACAGCCGGCGCTGGCCACGAAACGTGCACGTGACGCCGTACTCGTTCTCCAGGCCGAAGATCCGACGGTCCACGGTGGCCAGCCTAGGCGTTGCCCGTGTGAGCGACGCGCGATGTCCGGAATCGCCTATATCGGGCAGGAGTCAGGTCTGTCAGCGGCGAAGTGTGACAGAGATCACACGAGCTGAGGAG
>DATAVK010000023.1:0-18794 GCA_036267755.1 Mycobacteriales bacterium | reverse complement strand
GAGGCAGGTACGGCGGTCGACATCGCTTCATCCTCCGGTGTCAGTCGGTTTTCCAGACTGACAGTAGGGCAGTCAGTCCGAAAAGTCGACTGACCAGGTATCGTGACCTCATGACCACGCGTACGACGCCACGCACCTGCTCGGTCGCCCGCACCCTCGAGGTTGTCGGCGAGAAGTGGTCGTTGCTCGCAATCCGCGAGGTCTTCCTCGGTTGCCGCAGGTTCGAGGAGATGGTGCGCAACACCGGCGCACCGCGAGACACGCTGGCCGCCCGGCTTCGGACCCTCGTCGAGCATGGGGTGCTCGAGCGGCGGCAGTACTCCGAGCACCCGCCCCGGGACGAGTACTTCCTGACCGACGCGGGACGCGAGCTCTACCCGCTGATCCTCACCACGATGCAGTGGGGCGACCGTCACCTGGCCGGCGAGCCCGGTCCCCCGATGACGCTGGAGCACCACTGCGGTGCGCGGCTCGACCCGCAGCTGGTGTGCAGCGCCTGCGGCGAGCCGGTCCACGCCCGCGAGGTACGCCGGGTCGACCCGGCGGACCTCGCCGCGCCGCCCGCTACGGGCTGAAGGTCAGGCTCGGGTCGGCGATCGGCCCGACCCCTGGAGTCGCGTTGGCCTGCGCGATCCGGAGGATGTCGTCGGCCGCGTGCCGTGCGCTGTGACCGGTGCGTGACATCCGGGCGGCGATCATGCCCGACACGACCGGTGTCGAGAACGACGTACCGCTCCATCGCGCCATCCCGTTGCTGAACTCGCTGGTCTCGCCGATCCGCGGTGGCTCCCGGTAGTGATAGGTGCCGTTCGGGTGCGCGTTGACCATGTCGACGCCCAGCGCGTAGACGTCGACCCAGCTGCCGAAGTTGCTGAACCACGCCCGATCGCCGAACCGGTCGAGCGCGCCGACCGAGACCGTCCACTCGTAGGCGGCGGGCCAGAACGGCTGCCGGGTCGCGCTGTTGCCGGCGGCGACGACCAGGACGGTGCCCTTGTAGTGCCGGAGTCGCCGCTCCCAGAGCACCTCGAAGGCGAGCGGCGGAAGGTTATGCCGGGTCGTGCACCCAGCCGACATGCTGATCACGTCGGGCATCAGATCCATCGCCTTGGTCAGCCCGCGCAGGATCTCCGACTCCGTGACCGCGCCGCCCTGAGTGAGCAGGCCTTCGACCCGCACTTCGGCGCCGGGCGCCATCGAGCGCACCACTCCGGCCACGAACGTGCCGTGTCCGACGTACGGTCCGATGTCGTTCGGGTCATAGTGCTCGTCGTCGCCGGTGACGCCCGCGAGCCAGTTGTGCGCCGGGTCGTCGAGCGAGGGGATGTAGCCGGTGTCGACGACCGCGACGAGCGCCCCGCGGCCGACCGCCGGGTCGTTCGCGACCGGCGGGTCGGGGACGGCGCTCACCACCGGATCGGGCTCGGTCGCCGGGCAGCAACTCGCGATCGGGCTCGCTACGTGGAAGATGTGGTCCGGCGTCGCCACCCCGACGCCCAGGACGGAGTCGAGCTCGTCGAGGGCGTCCAGCGCGGCCACGTTCTTCGGCGCGAAGACGTTCAGCCCGTTGACGAGCGGGTCGACCACCTCGCCGGGTACGACGGCACGAACCCGAGCCAGGTCCTCGTCGCGCACCAGGATGCGGTCCTGCTGGTAGTGGAACTGCATGTTGTCCAGGCTGTCGGCCGGGTGAACGGCCGCTCCGGAGACGCCCTGCAGGATGATGTTGACCTGGACCGCGAGCCGCTCCCGCTGCTGCTGGAGGTCGAGCGGTTCCGGCGAGCGTGATGTGGGGGGCGATTCGCCCGGGTCACCGGACCCGTCGGCCGTGCCGTTGTCCTCAGTCATGATGTGATCAGCCCTCCCAGCATCAAAGGGGACGTTAACGATTGTCGGATTGGCAGCGCAAGGTTCCGTCGGGGTGACGGTCGAGAACGCCGCCCCCGTCCTTGACGACGGCGCGACCCTGTTGGCACTTGCGCTGTCGCGGCCGGCCGACGCGCTGACCCTCGCCAGCCGGCTGATCGATACCGAGCCCGACCCGGAACGCCGCTCGTACGCGCACCAGGCCGCCGGCATCGTGCTGCGCGACCGAGGCGAGCTCCCGGCGGCCTTCACCCACCTGCACTCGGCGTTGACCTGGGCCCGGCGCTCGGGCAGCGGTGAGCGCGCATGGGACATTGAGGCGACCCTCGGCGCTGCGCTCGTCATGGCTGGCCACACGCGGCAGGGGCTGCAGCAGCTGGACGCTGCCGCGGCGACGGCGCGAGGCACCCAGCTGGCGAGGATCAGGCTCCGGCGGGCTCATGCGCTGTTGCTGTTGGAACGTCACGACGACGCGCTCGAAGACCTGCGTCGCGCTCTCGCGGTGGCGCGCTCGAGTGGCGACACGCTGTGGGAGGCGCGGATCCGTCACAACCGGTCGTTCTGCTACCTGGCTTTGGGGTCACTGGGCCGGGCCGAGGCGGACGCGGACGCGGCCGAGACACTGTTCACCGCGGTCGGCCAGGACATGGAGTCGGCCCAGGCCAGCCAGAACCGCGCCATCGTCGCCGCCCGGCGCGGAGACCTGCCGGGAGCGCTTCGGCTACTAGCCAAAACCGCCGACCGCTACCGCTCCTTGGGGCTCTACGAGCCGGAGCTGACAATCGACCGAGGCCAGGTCCTGCTGGCAGCCGGACTCGCCACCGAGGCGGTCGACGAGGCCGAGGCGGCACTGGCCGCGGGCGGAGCGCCACCGGTCTCACGCGCCGAGCTCATCCTGTTCTGCGCGAAGGCCGAGTTGGCCGCGGACCGCGTCACGGAAGCCGGCGATCGGGCACGATCCGCGATCCGGTTGTTCCGGACCCAGCGACGTCCCGGCTGGGAGGCACGCGCGCGGCTGCTGTCGTGCCAGTCCCGCTACCTGCGCGGCGAACGGTCCGCCCGATTGCTGGCCGAGGTCCGCACCGTCGCGGGACGGCTACAGGACTCCGACGATGACGACGCGGCGCTTGGCCATCTGCTCGCCGCGCGGCTGGCGAGTCAACGGGGTGAGACCGACTCGGCCGCGACGAGCCTGTCCGCCGCCGCGGGCTTCCGACGCCGCGGCTCGGCGATGACCCGGGCCACGGGCTGGCTCGCGGTGGCGATGCAGGCCGCGGCCGGCGATCGTCAGGCTCGGCTGCTGGCTGCCTGCCGCCGCGGGCTCGATGCCCTCGACGAACACCGGATGGCGTTTGGGGCGGCCGAGTTGCGCGCGATGGCGACCGGGCACGCTCGCGACCTCACGTCGCTGGCCGTCGCCGCCACGACCACGCGCTCGCCGCGACTGATGCTCGAGTGGGCGGAACGCTCCCGCGCCACGTCACTCGCCGAGCCCTCGGTTCGCCCGACCGACGACCACGCGATGCAGCGGGACCTCGCGGCGCTGCGCGACGCGGCCGGCCGGTTGGAGAAGGCGCATCAGGAGGGGACGTCGACGACCGCCGCCCGGCAGCAGCGCGACGCCTGGGAGGCCGCAGTTCGCGAGCGTCGCCGCCAGCTGTCCGGCTCAGTCTCGATCCAACCGAGGTTCGACATCGACCGCGTGCTGGCAGCGCTCGGCGACACCCGGCTGGTCGTCCTCGTGGAGAGCCAGGAGACGCTCCACGGGCTGACGGTCGCCAATGGGCGGGTACGACGTCAGGAGATCGGCCCCGCCGCGGATGCGTTGCGGGAGCTGCGATACACGCTGTTCGCGCTCCGTCGCGCGGCCTATCTGCACGACACGGACCTGGCCCGGTGCGCCGACCGGTTACAGCACGCCGTCCTCGGCCCGGTGGCTCGACTGCTCGAGGGGGGCCCCGTCGTCGTCGTACCGCCCGCGGCCCTGCAGGTCTTGCCCTGGAGCCTGCTGCCGGCGCTCGCGAACGCGCCGTTGTCCGTCGCCCCGTCCGCGCTGATGTGGTTACGGGCGGCTGAGGCTGCGGCGCGGCCGCACGGCCATCGCCGCGTCACCTTGGTCGCGGGACCGGGCCTCGCCAGCAAGGGTTCGGAGGTCGCTGAGCTCGCCGCGGTCCACCGGACCTCGACGGTGCTCGGAGCGGAGGTCGAAGCGGGTGCGTCACCGGCGACGGTCGACGCGGTGCTCGCGTCGATGAGCGGCGCCTGGGTCGCGCACGTGGCCGCGCACGGCAGCTTCCGGTCCGACAGCCCGCTGTTCTCCTCACTACGGGTCGACGACGGCGCGATGTACGTCCACGACCTGGATCAACTGCGGCAGCCGCCGCGGCAGATGGTGCTCTCGGCCTGCGACGGCGGAGTGTCGGCGCCGGTCGGTGCAGACGAGACGCTAGGGCTGGTCAGCAGCCTGCTCCGGATCGGGACGCTGGGCGTGCTGGCCAGCGTGGTCCCGGTGAACGACGCGTCGTCGATTCCGTTCATGCTCAGCGTCCATCGGGCGCTGGCGAAGGGAAAGACGCTGCCCGAGGCCGCGCTCCAAGGCCGACGGGACGCTGAGACGGACCCGCTTCACGTTGCGACCGCTGCATCGTTCAGCGTCTGGGGATCCTGACCCGAAAGCGGAGGGCGCTAGTCGGCGCCGAGCTCCACCCAGCACGTCGTCACGGTCTTGACTCCCGGTGCCTCGACCCGGAAGCGCACCATCGACTCTGTAACGTCCGAGAACTCGAACCGACCCTCGGAGTCGATGCGGACCGACGCCACATTCCCGGCCGGTGTCTCGAGATGCACCTGACCGCCAGCGGCCGCATCGGCGGGCATCAGCTGGCCGATCGCGGTGATCTGCGACGGTCCTCGAGAAACCTCGATCTCCACGCTGATCCCCGGAGACTGGAACGACATCAGCCGCACCTCGGAGGTCACGGACCGGACGGCGTCGAGCTCCGAGCGGGAGTCGGCCACGAGCAACGCGAGCTCGTCGTCGAGCCGGTGCAGCGAGTACGCCGCGTATCCGATCTCCCGGACGAGTTGCGGCGCCGGGTCGATCTCTCGTGCGATGGCCCCCAGTCTGGCCAGCAGTCGCTCGTCATCGAGGGCGTGTGGCTCGCTCATGGTCAGCTCCCCTCGGATGCGACGTTGAATGAATAACCCGTGTTCGCGGCGATCTCTCGCAGCTTGCGGAGGCAGCGCAACCGGGTCGGGCCGATCGAGCCGATCGGGAGGCCCAGAGCAGTCGAGATCTCGGCGTAGCTGGCGGGATCGACTTCCATCAGCACCCGCAGCAGTCGCTGACATTGCTCCGACAGCCGTTCGAAGCACTGCCACAGCTGGCTGTCGCGCTCTTCGACGAGCAGGTGATGGTCGACCGGCGGCGTACTCACATCGGGGATCGCCACGAGGTCCTGGGACTCAAGGCCCGGCGCCTCGCGCCCGGAACGGCGCAGCGCAGCCAGGCACTCGCGGCGGCCAGTCGTGGCCAGCCAGCCGGCCAGCCGATCCGGGTCCCGGATGCTGTGCATGTTCTCCAGCAGCCGCAGCCAGGTGTTTTGCACGACGTCGTTGATGGTGTTGCTGTCCAAGCGGTGCGCTCGTCCGATCGACCACAGCAGGTTGGTGAACCGGTCAACGATCGCTTCCCAGGCACGTTGGTCGCCGTCAGCGGCCGCAACGAGCAGCCCTGCCAGGTCGTCCGGAGCAGTCATCACCGCGTCACTTTCAGGACCGTGGCGCCCCGTGTCCGCCAGATTCGGACAAACTAACATCGCCTGCCTCCTCCGCGGTTCGGTCCCTGTCTCGCCGCCTGTCTTCGGCGTACTGATGGGAAGAGGCGATCCGGGCGCCGGTGATACCTAATCCGCGATGATCATGACGCTTTCGTCGCAACGCGCCCGAGACACGTCGGCGGTTCGCGACGAGATCATCATGATCATCTTTTGTTTTGGTCGTCGAGGTATCAGCGGCGCCAGGGCGCGCTCATGTCCAGGCCTGAGACCCCGAGCGCTTCAAGGAGCCACCGTGACCGTCATCATGAGCAAGCTCGGCAACGTCATCGACATCATGGCGGCCGAAGCGGGCGCTGGGGCGCGGATCGACACCTGGCCGCGTCGGGCGAATCGTGACGACAACCAGCGGTGGACCTTCATCCCCGATCCCGCCGGCTCGGGCTACTTCTTCATCACCAGCGCCCTCGACGGGTACGTGATCGACATCGAGGATGCCTCGACCGGCGCCGGGGCGTGGCTGGATGCGGTTCCCCGAAACCCGACCGACTACAGCAGCCAGCTGTGGGGCTTCGTCCCCGACCCGGCCGGCTCGGGCTACTTCTTCATCACGAATGCCACCGACGGCACGGTCATCGACGTCGCCGGCACGTCGATGACGTTCGGCGCCCGGCTCGACGCCTGGCCACGCAAGTCGAGCGACTACGACAATCAGCTCTGGAAGCCGCTCGACGGCTCGTTTCCGGCGCCCGCACACAGCGCCTTGTCGTGGGGCCCGGCGGGTACGGAGGCCCCGCCGGACTCCACGACAGTCGGTAGCGGCACCACCAAGTGCGCCTACCAGGCCAGCCTGTCGATCCACGCGAACGGCGCCTGCACGTTCTCCGGGTACTACCAGAACCGCGGGGACGCCGCGCTGCTCGCGGCGCCGGCGCAGCAGTTCTCGGTGATCTTCGCCGTCTACGACTCGCGCGGTCGGGCGTACTCGTTCAGCTACTCCGGCAGCATCCCGTCGGCACCGCAGCCGGGTTCCCTCGTCAGCTGGAGCCGCACCCAGATGTGTCCGACGATCGTGGACAACTGGTACGCGATCGCCGCACGGAACTCCGGCGAGGTCTTCGCCAACAACTGGACCGACGTGTCGTTCTGGGACGCCGTTGGCTCGCTCCCAGCGACCATCGCCCACGACGCCGACGTGGCCGTCGCGAACGTCGAGACCGCCCTGTCGATCGTCGAGCCGCCGCTGGGCGCGGTCCCGGCTACCGGACCGACGACGGCGGCCGTGCCGGGAACTCGAGGGGCCGGCACCCATGGCCGTTCGGCCTCCGGTCGCCTCGTTGGGCGGGACGAGCACGCCCCCGTCCGCGCCCTGTTCCGGGTCGGGTAAGTAGTGGAACCGGCGACGCGGTCAGCTCTCGTTGGCCAGGCGCAGGCCACCGGGAGCCAGGTAGGCCGCCGCCGCCGGGGGCGGCAGTGGCCGGCACGGCACCGAGCCACGGGCTGCCCGCTGGTAGTAAGCGGCGTACGCCCGGTAGATCGATGGTCGGGTGTCCTCGACCACCTGCTGGTCGTGGGTCAACGCGGACGTCGTCGCCCAGTCTTCGGATCCCGCGATGACCAATGTCTGCTTGCCCGTCTTCACGGCGATCACCTTGTCGTGGGTCAGACCGAGGCACCGCTCACCGAGGTGGCTGACCTGATAGCGGGTGCCCAGCGGATGCTCGACCAGGATGCGCAGCGAGCAGCCTTCGCGGCGGAGTCGTTTGAGCTGCCGGATGACCGCCACCCGAGTCAGGTAGAGCGTCATCACATCGACCACGCCGTGGCCGTGGCAACGCATGGTGGACAGCCGCGTGGCGACCGGGTCGTCCTTCGCGGGCAACGGGTCGAAGTAGACGGCGGCGCTCTGCGAGATTCCGCGCCAGATGACGTGGTCCGTGTCGTACCAGACGCCGTGGCTTTTGCGGACCGGGTCGGCGACGTCCGATGCGCAGTTGCCGCGCGCGCATGCCGCCATGCTGTGGAAGCGCTGGATGAAGGCGCGGTACAGCGGAACATCGTCGCCGAAGTAGATGCCGGACTGCCTGGTCTGCTCGAACTGCTCGGTGTCCCAGTTGGCCGACGATTCGAGAACGGCGGGGAACCCGGCCCGGTTTCGCGAGATCGTCATGAACTTCGAGTGGGCGATAGCCGTCCGCCGCGACGAACGGCAGCCGTAGTAGCACGACATGACGTGGGCGAACGACAACGCGGAAAGCAGCTGCGGATAGCTGAACCCCTTGATATAGCCCGGTCCTGGTTCGTAGTTGGACTTCCCCACGATGACGTTGACGTGTACGCCGTGGAACTCGTGCATCCGCCTCAGATCGTCGATCAGCGTCAGGGTGTCCCGGCCGTTCGGGCCGATGAACCAGATCGCGAGGTCGATGGTCGAGCCGTTGGCCGCCGTACAGATCGCGTGCTCCCACTGGCGCGCCAGCTGGCTGTTCACGGTCGCCACGTCGAACCACGCGTGTTGACCGGAGGGCCGGGTCAACGGCATGCAGACCCGCTGGCTCGCTCGCTGGGCCGGAGCCGACGCTGTGCCGTAGGCCGGCATGACGCCGGCAACCAACGCCAGCAAGACCAACAGAACCACTCGCGCCCGCACTGTCCGACTCCGTCGCATCTCGCCTTTGACTTCCTCGGAGAATGTCACAGTTGCGGTCCAAGGATCGGACATCGAGGACATGTGATCCGCTTCGGGACTAGACGGCGGCATACCACCGGGTTTCTACTTGCGGTGAACCGGCGGCCGCAGTGACGCGGTACGACGGCACGACTGCCGGGGGGGCAGATCATGACGCACGGAATCACCGTCGCGGCGACGCTGAGCGGAGTCACTGACTCCGTCACCCGGCTCCTGGTCGGCGTGCTCGTGCTCGCCGCGGCGGTCGTCGTGGTGGCGGGCCTGTTCCGGGCTCGCTACGGTCGCCGACTCCCGCAGCTGGTCATCGCCGACATGGCCGACGCTGACTGGCTGGCGACGTCCGTCACTCCGGGGCTCTCGTCACTGCTCCGCCAGCACGTGCGCCGCCGGCTGAGCGAGCCGTCCGGACCCGACAGCCGCTCCCTGGCCAAGACGGTGCAGTCCGACATCGAGGGCGGCATTTTCGCCCTCAGCTACGCGGCTGTCAGCGACTTCGCGCAGATCGATGCCGGCTTGATTCGCCCGGATGCCGGCCAACCGGACCACGAGGTGCTGGCCGCGCAGCGCGACGAGCTCAGCCTGGTCTCGGGCGGCATCCATGCGCTGGCCCCGGACCGGGCGGACGGCCTGATCGGCGCGCTGGCCGTCGCACTCCCGGCGCAGCGCGGCCTGATCGTGCGGTCCACCCCACTGGCCCGTGAGGTCGGTGGCTGCTGCCAGATCGGGCTCACGATCGACGCCGGCCCGCTGGGTCGGGGACCGAACGCTTCCGCGACGTTCTGGTCGGACTCGATCCCCACCGATGACGTCACTGACAAGGACCTGGCGCAACGCACAAAGCTGCTGGGGCTGCTCGAGCCTGCCGCGATCTGGATCGCGTTGTACGTCGTCGGCGAGAACCTCACCGTGCAACCGGCGCGCGAGCTGCCGCGTGGGATCCATCGCAAGCAGCGTCGGGACGGTGTCGTGCGCGAACGCGAGGCGTTGCGCGCGATCCTGACCGCTCAGCTCGCGGGATACGAGATGACCCGGATGAAGGACCGGCCGGCGGCGGCGTTGGGATTCAGCGAGCAGGCCATCGAGGACGCACATCGGGCGATGCGGGCGCTTCCGACGTACCACCGGCCGCACTACATCGCCGGGACCGTGCACAGCCACCGCGGCGCTTGCTACGACATCCTGCAAAGCGGCGAGGTGCTCACCCCAACCACGACGGTGCTCGACACGTACCGACGAGCCGCGGCTGCGTCGTACGGGTGCGCCGAAGCGGCGTTCCGCAAGGCAGAGTCCTTGGTCACGACCAACGGCGATGCCCGGGCTGCCGCCCGAGTAGCGACCGTGCGGCAGGGGATCCGGATCCAGCGGCTCAAAGCGGCGCTGCACGGCGAGGACCCGGCCTCCGCTCTGAGTGACCTCGACCAGGACGGGGTCACGCCGATGACTCCCGACCAGCGCTACAGCGCGGCGTGCCTGTACTCCGCTGCCGCCCAGGTCGGTGCCGAGCTGGGCCGCAGCCGCAAGGACTACGACCGGCTCGCCCTGCTGCAGCTGGCAGGGGCCGCGGTGTCACGGCCCGACTACCTGGCCGACGCACTCACCGACCCGGAGCTCGTCGTCGGGCTGGCGCGGGCGAGTGTCGAGAAGCTGTGCGCCGTGGCGCGAACCCCGCGGCTCGTCGAGCTGGCGGCGCAGGATCAGGAGCGAGCGGTGCTGGCGATCATGGCCGCCATGACCACTGCCCGGGCCACCCCGGCGCTACCTCAGCAGGCGCGACGTCGCCGCCCCGCCGCACGGCCCGAACCGCAGCCTCGTCCCGTGCCCTGAGCCGACTCACTTCCGGGGCACAGCATGCCGAAGACCAGAACATGGTCGACAGCACCGGATACGAGCTGGCCCCACTGGGCAGGCGCGTCGCGGCCTGGCTGGTCGACGCGACCTTCGGCACGCTGCTTGCGGCCTGCTTCATCGATGCCGTCGGCGGCGGCACCGACCTGCACGAGGCATGGCACATGCTCACCTTCAAATCGCTCAACGGCCCGGCGGGACGCCAGCTGTCCGCCGCGATGCACCCGACGTCGAGCAGCCTCAGCGCCTTGGGGCCGCTGGCCCGGCTGCTCGCCATCCTCATGGTCATGACCGTCGCAGCAGTCGCATACCGCGTGGTCACGACCGCGAAGTGGGGGGCCGGACTCGGCAAGATGCTGCTCGGCCTGCGGGTAGTCGTGGACCGACCGGACGCGCCGGCTGCCTCACCCCCGGGCTGGGCCAGGTCGTGGAAGCGGTGGGGCGTCCCGCAGCTCCCCGGTCTGATCCCGCTGCCGGCCACCGGCTTGCTCGCCTACCTTCCGGCGCTCCGTGACGCACGCCGTCGTGGGCTGCACGACCGTGCCGCCGGAACCATCGTCATCGACACCCGCCGGTTGAGCCCCACGGTGGTGGGGTGGACCGTGTCGAACCAAACAGCTAGCCCAGCCGAACTACAACCATCAGAGATTGCCGCGGGATAACGGAGAAGCCGTCATGAAGCGACGGCTCGCGCGGATTGCGGCCCGGTTTCGGGAGTTCCACGCCATGCAGCAGGAGCTGCTCGAACGCCGGCTCCTGGTCAACCGGCCTTGGGAAGAGAAGTACCTGCACTGGTCGTACGACGGAAGCGAGTGGCACCTGCACGGTCACTTGCCGCCGCCGTCCACGCGTCGCTGCAGCACGACCCGAAGCGGCTGGTGCCCCGCGAACCTCAGCCAACCGTTGGGCCGGCTGCGAAACCCCGGCTGACGCCGGCTGTCGATTCTCTGATCTGCCGCTCGTCGTATTGGGCAGCGGACAATCGCGCCCACGACCCAAGAGAGCGAGACGGCAATGGCGGATGACACGGCGACCTGGTCGATGATCCACGCCGAGCGAGCAGCGTTGAGCGAGGACCTGGCGGAGTTGACGCCCGGACACTGGGCGACCCCCTCGCTGTGTCACGGCTGGACGGTCCAACTCGCGGCGGCGCACGTCGTTGCGGGCGCGGAACAAACTCCCGCCAACTTCGCGAAGGGGATGGCGAGAAACGGCTTCCGGTTCAACACGATGATCGACCGGGACGCGCATGCGCTCGGCACGCTCACGCCGACGCAGATCATCGAGCGGCTGCAACTCCGGACCAGCACCACCAACCGCCCGCCAGCACCGGCCACTGCCATGCTCGGTGAGGTCGTCGTACACCGCGAAGACATCCTCCGACCGGTCGGCCGGCGAGGCACGCCAACCGCCGCAGCCGTGAACGCATGCCTGGACATGTACACCACTGCCAGCTTCCCGGTCGGCGGCAAGAAGCGGATCCGAGGACTGCGGCTGGTCGCGACGGACACCGGCTGGTCGCACGGTGACGGACCCGAGGTCGCCGGCCCCGGAATAGCGCTCGTGCTCGCGATGACCGGACGTAGCGCCGGTCTCGACGAGCTGTCCGGCGAGGGAGCTGCGCTGCTCCGCACCCGCGTCCATCCCGACTAGGGTCCGGGTGGTGAGCTCACCGACGGTCGATGGGCCAGCCGTCGGGTTCGAGCTCGTCGACCGCCACCACCGGCTGGCCGCGGTGCGCCTCGTCCAGGAGATCGGGCTGCCCGACCCGCTGCTGTTCACCCGGGTGTCTCGGACCTGGCGGTTGGAGATCCCGCGGCCGGATGTCGACCGGATGGAGTACCTCCTCGAGATCGAGGACCACAACGGGCACCGCACCACGATTACCGATCCCGCCAACCCACGGCGTGCGAGCGGCGCCTTCGGCGACAAGTCGGTGGTGGAGCTCCCCGGCTACCGGCCGCCGCGATGGCTCGACGCCGAGCCGCTGGCGGCCGAGGAAGCTCCACTGGAGATAGCCGCCCCCGGTCTCGAGTCGCCGGTGACCGCGACGGTGTGGGCGCCGAGCAGCCTCGCTGCCGACGATGCCGTGCCGTTGCTCGTCGTACACGATGGGCCTGAGTACGCCAGTCTGGGCGGCCTGACGCACTACCTCGGTACGGCGATCGCGGCCGGTGCGTTGCCTCCGTTGCGCGCGGCGCTGCTCGGGCCGGCCGAGCGCAACGAGTGGTACTCAGCGAACCCGACGTACGCGTCCGCGTTGTGCACCGACCTGATGACCGTGCTGGACAACCTGGTCCCGACCACCTTGCGAGTGGGTGTCGGAGTGAGCCTGGGCGGCCTGGCGATGCTGCACGCACATCGGATGCAGCCGCAGGTGTTCGATGCCTTGCTGCTGCAGTCCGGGAGCTTCTTCACTCCGGTGCTCGACCCGCAGGAGTCCGGGTTCTCAGGCTTTGCCGCGGTGACCGGGTTCGTGGCCGACGTGCTGGCCGCGTCGTCCGATCCGCATCCGGTGCCGACCGTCCTCACCTGCGGTGTCGTCGAGGAGAACTTGGGAAACAATGCCGCCATGGCGCACGCTCTGCAGGGGCTCGGGTATCCGGCGGAGCTCGTCCTACTACGTGACGCGCACAACTTCACCGCGTGGCGTGATGCGCTCGACCCGAACCTCAGCACTCTGGTGACCGACGTGGTCGGTGCCCATGCGTCGTGACCAGGTCGACCTCGATCCGCTGTCGATGGTCGCTTACGGCCACTACGGCCGGCCGGTCCTGGTCTTTCCGTCCGAGCAGGGTCGGGCGTGGGACTTCGAGAACAACGGCATGGTCGGTGCCGTCGCGGATCTGATCGACGCCGGCCGCGTGAAGCTCTACTGCGTCGACAGCGGCGACGGCGCCACGTGGTCCAACGTCGCGGAGCCGATCGAGGAACGAGCCCGCCGTCACGACGGTTACGAGCGCTGGATCCTCGACAGCGTCGTCCCGTGGATCGCCGGCGACTGTGATGGCGCGACCGAGATCGCGACGCTGGGCTGCAGCCTCGGGGCCTATCACGCGGCGAACATCGCGCTGCGGCACGCGGAGAAGTTCCCGCTCGCGATGTGCCTTTCCGGCAACTACGACCCGACGTCGTGGCACGCATGGGGTGAGCCAGGTGACGCGACCTACTTCCACAACCCCATGGCGTACGTCGCCAACCTGCACGGCAGCCACCTGGACTGGCTGCGGGGGGCCGTGAGCCTGTTGCTGGTGGTCGGTCAGGGATCGTGGGAAGTCGACCCGACCGGAGCGCTGCCGAGCACCCGGGCGTTCGCCGAGCTGCTGTCCAGCAAGGGAATCCGCCACGAGCTGGACGTGTGGGGCTACGACATCCCGCACGACTGGCCGTCATGGCAGGCTCAGCTCCGTCACCACCTGCCGCGATTCTGCTGAGGAGACGCTGTGGCCGCTACTAACCACCTGGTCGGGCTCCTGCTCGGAACCGAGCAGGACTGGCCGGCGGCCTTCGAGGCGATCATGCACCGCGTCGGCACGGTCACCGATGCGAGCGGGAGCGAGCACTCCTACGACATCGAGCGGGTCACGATCGAGCCGTTCGACCTGCAGAGCAAGCCCCGGTACGACCTGGTCATCGACCGGCTCGCCTACTGGTACTACCACCCGCGGGAGTGGCTGAAGAAGGCCGCGCTCGTCGACGACGTGTACCTCTTCAACAGCCCGTTCACGTTCCAGAGCATGGAGAAGCACGCGGCGTACTGCGCGATGATGCGGCTCGGGCTGCACGTCCCCGAGACCGTTCTCGTTCCGTACAAGAACCCACCCGACCACGCCAAGTACGCCTACACCGCGGAGCGCTACAACCAGCCGTTCGACCTCGACGCCATCGCCGAGCAGATGGGCTACCCGTTGTTCATGAAGCCGTACGACGGTGGCGCGTGGGTGGGCGTCACCCAGATCCGCAACGCTGCCGACCTGCACCGCGCCTACGACGAGTCGGGGCAACGGCTGATGCACCTGCAGAAGGCCGTCGACGGGTTCGACATTTTCGCCCGGAGCCTGTCGATCGGCGCCGAGACGATGGTCATGAACTTCGACCCCGACCAGCCGATGCATGGCCGCTACTCCGTCAGCCACGACTTCCTCGACGCGTCGACCGGTGACGAGGTCGTGACCATCGGACGTCTCGTCAACGCGTTCTTCCGCTGGGAGTTCAACTCGTGCGAGACGCTCGTCAAGGACGGCGTGGTCTACCCGATCGACTACGCCAACGCGTGCCCCGACGTGGCGATCACGAGCCTGCATTACTACTTCCCGTGGGCCATCAAGGCATTGGCGAAATGGACTGTGTTCTGCACCGTCACGGGACGTCAACCGCGCTACGACCTGGATACCCGGCGCTACTTCGACATCGCCGACCGCACCGACCTGAACTACGGCGAGAAGCTTTCGGCGTACCGCTCGTTGGCGGACGACTACTTCGAGGTCGAGCGGTACGGCGACTTCTGCGCGAGCCGGCTGGCTCATCTCGACGAGGCAGTCCTCGAATGGGTGGAAGGCTCCGACTTCGACCGACTGCTCGTCGAGACGGTCCGGTCGACCTTCCCCGCCCACGAGCACGACCAGTTCATCGCCCACTACCGCGGTCTGCTGGCCGCCTGGGCACACGACGAACGCGCCCGCCTGGTCACCTAACGCCAGGACTTGTCAGTGCCCTCGGCCCAAGGCCACGCTCGGGCGTCCTGACAGGTCAGTCGATCGGCCAGCTGTGGACCGGCTCGTTGCTGTGCATGTGATCGACGTACCGGCGGAGCATCTCCCGGAGCGAGTCGCGTCGGTCCAGCGGCTGCTTGCTGTCCTCGATGTGATGGAACATCCGCGCCTGCCACTCGGCACCGTTCTGGTGGGTCGTGCAGCGCTGCTCGATGATGCCGAGCAGCCGGTCGCTCACCGCGGCGTCGACACCCCAGTCGCTCAGGCCCTGATGCGCAAGCGGCAGCAGCCGCCGCAGCACCAGCTCGGTAGCGGGAACGGTGCCGACGCCCGGCCAGAACAGCTGTGCGTTGATGCCTTCACGAGCGCCGGTCTCGAAGTTGTCGGCGGCGGCGGCGAACGACATCTGCGACCACAGCGGCCGGTCCTGTGACATCAACCCGCGCAGCAGGCCGTAGTACAGGGCGCCGTTGGCCAGGACGTCGACGACCGTCGGGCCGGCGGGCAGCACCCGGTTCTCGACGCGCACGTGCGGCTTTCCCCGGAAGACGTCGTAGATCGGCCGGTTCCAGCGGTAGATGGTGCCGTTGTGCATCCGCAGCTCGGCGAGCCTGGGGGTGTCGCCGCGGGCGAGTACGGCCACCGGGTCCTCGTCGTCGCAGACCGGCAGCAGCGCCGGGAAATAGCGCACGTTCTCCTCGAACTGGTCGAAGATCGAGGTGATCCATCGCTCGCCGAACCACACCCGGGGCCGGACACCCTGCTCTTTGAGCTCCTGCGGGCGAGTGTCGGTGGCCTGCTCGAAGAGCGCGACCCGGGTCTCCCGCCACAGCTCCTTGCCGAACAGGAACGGCGAGTTCGCACCCAGCGCGAGCTGGACACCGGCGATGCACTGGGCCGAGTTCCACGCCGCCGCGTACTCCGACGGACTCACCTGCAGGTGGAACTGCACGCTCGTGCAGGCCGCCTCCGGCGCGATCGTGTCCGCGTGCGTCGCAAGCCGCTCGTGCCCGTCGATCTCGATGTAGAGGTCCTCGCCGCGCGCGGCGAAGATCTGCTCGTTGATCAGCGCATAGCGAGGGTTGGCACTCAACGAGTCGTGCGTGAGGTGGTCAGGGGTCAGCGTCGGCAGCATGCCGATCATGACGATGTGCGCTCCGACCGAGCGGGCGCGTTCCTCGGCGTCGTTGAGGCTGGCGCGCAGCTCGGCCTCCAGCTCGACGGTCGCGGTCCCGAGGAGGCTGCGCGGCCGGACGTTGATCTCGATGTTGAACTGACCCAGCTCGGTCTGGAAGTCGTCGTTGGCGATCGCGCCGAGTACGTCGGCATTGCGCATCGCGGGGTCCTGGTTGGCGTCGACGAGGTTGAACTCGATCTCGAGCCCGGTCAGCGGTCGCTCGAAGTCGAACTTCGACTTGCCGAGCATCCGGGCAAAGACATCCAGACAGCTGCGCAGCTTCTTGCGATAGAGCCGCCGGTCCTGCCGGCTGAACTCTTGGCTCTCGACGTCTTCGCCCACGCCAGCCCCTCCCCGACGGGATCAGACCATGAGCCTGTCAGACTTCCGCCGGCTACGTCTTCTTGACCGTCAGGGTGATGACCTTCGAGGTCGCAGCCGATGAGGTGGCAGACCCGCCGTAGACCACGGTCAGCTTGTACTTGCCGGCCTTCAAGGTGGCCAGCGTGACAGTGATCTTCCCGTTCTTCAGCGTGCCGTGGCCGATGACCTTGGAGCCGCGCTTGATGGTCACGGTCCCCGACGCGACGCCAGCCGATGTCGTGACGGTGACCACGACCTTCGGCTTCACCTTGGTCGTGACCGTCGACTTGGCCAGCTTGCCCGTCACGGTCGACGGCGCCTTGACCACGGCCAGCGGCTTGGCCGCCGAGGTCGAGGCCATCAGCGGGATGGCGCCGGCGTACTTGGCACTCAGCGTGTGGACGCCGACGGCCAGTGTCTTCGGGATCGCGATGGTCACCGAGCCAGCGGCCAGGCTTCCCCTCCCGATGACGGTCTTCCCGTCGAACAGGGACACCTGCCCGCTCACCGGATCGGACCCGCCCGTGACGGTCACCTTCGCGGTGCTCGACCCGCCGTACGCGCGAGAGGCAGTCGACAAAGTGAGCGCCGTCGTCGACGGAACCGAGACGAGCGCGAAGGTCGCGGTGACGGCGCGCACCTGGTCCAGCGCGACCTGGCACGAGTCGTCGGTGCCCGAGCATGCCCCGGACCAGCCGGTGAAGATGGACTTCACGTCCGTCGGGACCGCGTGCAGGGTGACCACGGCGTCGCTCGGGTAATCGTGCGAGCAGGGCGAGCTCCCCGGACCGCAGTCGATGGTTGCGTCGTCGGTATTGACGGTGCCCGATCCGTTGCCTGCCCGGGTCACGGCGAGGGTGTGCAGCGGCAGCAGCGTGAAGGTGGCGCCGACTGACTTAGCGGCATCGAGCGTCACGGTGCACGGGTCGGTCCCGGAGCAGTCACCGGTCCAGCCGGCAAACCCCGAACCGGCGTCGGGAGTAGCGGTGAGCGTCACGGTCGTGCCGTGGTCGTAGTCAGCCGAGCACGTTGTCCCGCAGTCGATGCCCGAGGGGTCGCTGGAGATCGTGCCGGTGCCCGTGCCGTCCGTCGTGAGGGTGAGGTGACGCGGGATCAAGGTGAAGTTCGCGTCGATCGTGCGGGCTTGATCCATGGTCACGACGCACGTGGGGCTCGAGTCCGAGCAGGCTCCGATGTCACCTGACCAGCCTGTGAAGGTCGAGCTTGTCGCGTCCGGAGCCGCCGTGAGGGTCACGTCGTCGTTGGCCGCGATCGGTGCAGTGCAGCTGCTGCCGCAGTCGATCCCGCCAACGTCACTGGAGACGCTACCGGCACCGTTGCCGTCGGTCGTCACGGTCAAGGTCTCCGGTGCCAACCCGAACGTCGCGGCGACGTTCCTGGTCTCGGTGAACGGGATCACACACGATTGGCTGGTATCGCAGCTACCGACATCGCCTGACCAACCGGTGAACACGCTGCCGGCGCTGGGCAACGCGTGAAGAGTGACGGTGTAGCCGTACGGCAAGGTCAATGAACAGTTCGCGCCGCAGTTGATCCCTCCGATGCTGCTGGTGACGCTTCCGCTCCCGACCCCTGCCGTATTCACCGACAGAGATTGCGGGACGCCGTCGAAGTACACCGCGGCGTTGACCGTCCCGAAGCCCACGGGGATCGAGCAGGTGTTACCGCTGCATGTGCCGCCCGAGGTGACCCAGCGGTTGAAGGTTCCGGTCGCGCCGTTGAGCGCGGTCAGGCTGACGGTGTCGCCCTGGTCGACCGTGACCGTGCAGCTCGTCGTACACGTGGTCGTTCCAGTGAGTGAGCTGATCAGGAAGGAGCCACTGCCCGTCCCACTGTCATTGGTCCGCATCTGCACGCTGAGCGTCTGGGTGATCGGCTCGAACTCGGCCGTGTATGTCAGGTTCTGGTCCCAGGGGTTGATCAGGCAGGTCTGCGCGGTCGAGCAGCCAGGACCGTTCCAGCGCACGAACTTCATATTCGGGTCGGGTTGGGCGTACGCCTGGATGTTGTATCCCGGGCCGTAGTGGTAGGCGTACGACAGGGTGCAGTGGAATGTGCATTTGTACGCCACGCCCTTCGCGGTCGCGGTGTCGATCGTGCCGGTGCCTGCACCGGCGTCAGCCTTGTAGCTGACGGTGATGGGGTCGTGGGTGAACGTGACCGACACGTTGGCACCGCTGGTGTTGAGGACCTGGCAGATTCCTGTTGTGTTCGAATCGGAGTTCTGGCAGGTGACGTTCCCCCAGCTGGTGAACGTGGAGTTCGCGTCCGGAGTGGCAGTGAGGGTGACGACGGCGCCCTGCTCGAAACTGGCGCCGCAGCCAGGTGCCGACGCAGCCGCCGAG
>DATAVK010000022.1:0-3368 GCA_036267755.1 Mycobacteriales bacterium | reverse complement strand
CTTGTCCGCGCTGACCGGCGCCGGCTGGGTGAAGCTCGGCCAGCGGCCGGCCGCGGCACTGCAGTCGTCATCGGCTGACGCGCAACCGTCGACTGACAGCGCCGACTACCAGGCGATCGTTGCCCACCTGCTGGCGCTTCGGGATCGCGCCTTCTCGACCGCGCGGCTGGCGCCGCTGAACGACGTCTACCCGAACGGCTCAGCCGGCTGGCAAGTCGACGCCGCGGCCCTGCAGGTGTTGCGCAGCCAGCACCTGCACACCAGGGGATTCATCGAGCGCATCGACGGCCTCACGGTCGAAGACAGCGCTCCGGCCAGCGCCGACCTCGCGGTGACGACGACGATTCCGGCGTACGTCGTCGTCAACGCGGCCGGTCATGTTGTCGCTCGCCGTACCGGTCGTACCCAGAGCTTCGATGTCGTCCTGCAGCACGCCGCCGACCGGTGGCTGGTGCAAGAGCTGCGCCCTACCGACAGCTAGAGCAGCTAGAGCAGCTAGAGCAGCTAGAGCATCGAGTCGAGCGCGGCGTCCAACGTCTGATCGCCGAACCCGAAGCCCGCGTCGAGCAATGCCTGCGGCACCGTTCGCTGACTCGCCAGCACGCCCTCTTCGGCGAACTCGCCCAGCCCGACTCGCAACGCGACCCGCGGCACGAACGCGACCGTCGGACGATGGAGCGCGCGACCCAGCGAGGTTGTCAGCTCGCGGTTCGTGACCGGCTGCGGCGCCGACAGGTTCACCGCTCCGGACACGGCGTCGTTGTCGATGACGAACCGGATGGCAGCAACCTCATCGGCCAGGCTGATCCACGGGAACCACTGCCGACCCGATCCGAGGCGCCCGCCCAGCCCGGCCTTGAAGATCGGCAGCATCTGCTTGAGCGCGCCACCGTTCGGGCTGAGCACGATCCCGGTCCGGATCAGTACGACGCGGGCACCCGCGGCAGGCGCAACTGCGGCCTCCCAGTCGCGAACCAGCTCGGCCAGAAACCCGGAGCCGTTCGGCTCGGACTCGGTGAGCAGGTCATCGCCACGGTCGCCGTACCACCCGACCGCGCTACCCGACACCAGCACTGCGATGCCGTGGCGAGCGACGGCCTTTGCGATTGTCGTCGTCGCGTCGATGCGGCTGTTGCAAACCTCGGCCTTGTACGCCGGGTTCCAGCGCTTGTCCCCGATCCCGGCACCGGCAAGGTTGACCACCGCGTTCGCGTCGGTCAGTGCCGCGTCGTCGACCGTGCCGGCCGTGGGGTCCCACCGGGCCTCGTCCGATGCACCGGGTGCCCGGCGTACCAGCCGAATGACCTCATGACCGTCGCCACGTAGCGAGTCGACCAGAGCCGTGCCGATCAATCCGGACGACCCAGTGATGACGACCTTCACGGCCGACCACTGCCCGTGATCATGGCGTTGTAGCCAGACACGCCCGGTGAGTCTGCCAACAACGCCATGATCACGCGGGGGTTAGAGCCCGAGCTCGGACTCGAACTCCCCGGCCTCGAGTCGGGATTTCACGGTCCCGAGGAACCGGGCCGCGTCAGCGCCGTCGACCATCCGGTGGTCGTAGGTCAGTGCGAGATAGCAGATGTGGCGTACCGCGATGACCTCGCCGGCAACCGGGTCGTCGATCACGACCGGCCGCTTCACGACCGCACCGGTGCCGAGGATGCCGACCTGCGGCTGGTTGATGATCGGGGTGTCGAACAGCGCTCCGCGCGAGCCGGTGTTGGTGATGGTGAACGTGCCGCCGCCGAGCTCGTCCGGCGTGATGCGACTGTCACGGGTACGCCGGGCGAGGTCGTCGACCTTGCGCGCGATGCCAGCGAGGTTGAGGTCGCTCGCCTCCTTGAGCACAGGCACCAGCAAGCCGCGGTCGGTGTCGACGGCGATGCCGAGGTGAACGGTGTCGTGGTAGCTCACCGTCCCGGCCTCGAGATCGATCGAGGCGTTGACCTGCGGGTGCTCTCGCAGCGCCTCGCACACCGCGATCGCGAAGAACGGCAGGTAGGTCAGCTTCACGCCCTCGCGCGCCCCGAACTCCACCTTCGCCCGCTCGCGAAGCCGCGCGATCTTGGTGAGGTCGACCTCGACCACGGTGGTGAGCTGCGCGCTGATGCGCAGCGACTCGGTCATCCGCTCGGCGATGACGGTCCGCAGCCGCGACAGCTTCTCGGTGCTGCCGCGCATCGGGCTGGTCAGCGACCGACCCGGTCGCGCGCCGGCGGGCGGTGTGGCGCCGGGACCGACGGGGGCCGCGGTCACGGCGGGAGCCGGTGGGGCGGGTGTCGGAGCTGGCGGTGCGGGTGCGTTCGCCGTCGGCGAGCCGCCCTTCGCGGCCGCGTCGAGGACGTCCTGCTTGCGGATCCGGCCGCCAACGCCGGTGCCACTGATCGTCGTCAGGTCGACATCGTGCTCGGAGGCCAGCCGACGGACGAGTGGAGTGACGTACGACGCGCCCTGCCCGTCGTCCTCGCCCTCGTCGTCGGTCGCTGCCGCGGGCGGTGCGGGCGCTGCCGCGGGCGGTGCAGGAGCCGGCGCTGCGGGCGACGGGGGAGCAGCTGCCGGAGGACCAGGTTTGGGTGCAGGTGCTGCAGCGGGAGCAGGAGCCTCCGGTGCCGAAGCCTGCGCCGCGGGAGCAGGAGCAGGAGCAGGAGGCTCCGCCGCGGCAGTCTCTGTCGGAGCCTGAGCTGCAGGAGCCGCAGTCGCCGTACCTGCCTCCTCGATGATCGCGAGCTCGACGCCGACGTCGACGGTCTCGTCCTCGGCGACCTTGATAGAGCTCAGCACCCCCGAAGCGGGCGAGGGGATCTCGGTGTCGACCTTGTCGGTCGATACCTCGAGCAGCGGCTCGTCGGCCGCGACCTGCTCACCCTCGGCCTTCAGCCAGCGAGTCACCGTGCCCTCGGTCACGCTCTCGCCGAGCTGCGGCATCTTCACGGAGACGGACATCGACTCAGGGCTCCTAGCCGTGGGTGTGCAAGGGCTTGCCGGCGAGCGCGAGATGAGCCTCGCCGACCGCCTCGGACAGTGTGGGGTGCGGATGGATCAGCTGCGCTACCTCGACGGGCAGGGCTTCCCAGTTGGTGATCAGCTGCGCCTCGGCGATCAGGTCGCCGACCCGCGAGCCCACCATGTGGATGCCAAGCACCGGGCCGTCCTTGGCCGCGACGACCTTGACCGCGCCGCCGGTCTGCAGGATCTGCGCGCGACCGTTGCCGGCAAGGTCGTACGTCGTCTCGACGGTCTCGATGCCGCGCTCTTTCGCCTGTGCGGAGGTGAGGCCGACGCTGGCCACCTCCGGCTCGCAGTACGTCACCTTCGGCACGTTGTCGTAGTCGACGACCGGCGGGTTCAGCCCCGCGATCTCC
>DATAVK010000021.1:0-65624 GCA_036267755.1 Mycobacteriales bacterium | reverse complement strand
GACGGCTTGGACCGCGGCGACCCGAGCCTCCTGTCGAGCGCGATGGAACGGCTGTCCCGGCTGTGCCATCGCATCATCTGGATGAACCCGCACAAGGGCAATAACCTGGACTTCACGCCGAGCACGCTGGGCATGATGGTGGCGGCTCCGCATGTCGACCGGGTGCTGTCCGGACACGATCTGCGCAGCTTGGAAGAACTCGCGGAGCTGCTCCCCGAGCTGAGCTGAACGAGGAGTCGCTGGTGAGGTGGAGCGTGGCCATCGAGGCCGAGGGCGACCGGGTCCTCACCCGTGAGGAGATCGTCGAGCTCGCCGATGCGGTCGCAGCCAACAGTGGCATCGCGTCGGGAATCGGGACCACGCGCTACGGCGCCCAGCTCGTCGTCGTGGCCGACAGTGTCAAGGAGGCGGCCGACCGCGCCACGGCGGAGTTCACGGCCGCGGCGGCGAAGGCCGGGCTGCCCGCGTGGCCCGTGGTCCGGCTTGACGCGATCAGCGAGGACGACGACAACGACGACGACGACGAGGTCGAATGATCCGGCTGGGATCGCTCGCCGGCTACCCCTTCGAAGGTCCGCGGGTGCTCGGCGGGTGGACGCCGCCGGCGACCCCCGCGGTCTACGCGATCGTCTACAAGCCGGATCCGGTGGCCAAGCCGGAGCGCTACGCCGTGATCTATGTCGGCCACTCCGAGGATCTGTCTACCGAGCGGTTCCCGTTCAACCATCCGGCCGCGCCGTGCTGGGTACGACGGGCCGGCAACCGGTGGAAGGTCTACATCTGCACCTATGAGGTGCCGGGTGGTCTGCCCTCACACCGCGAACAGATCGCGCGGGAGCTCGCCGCGATCTATCACCCGACGTGCAACGACCAGCAGTACGACACCGCGTGGAAGGACGAGTGGATCGGCGAGTACAACGCGCCGACCACCGGACCGCTGACGACCGGCCGCGAGCCGGGGTAGCTAGACCGGGGTGCGTGGCTCCTGCGGCTCGTAGCCGACGCCGTCGTGCAGCCGTGACCGGCGACGGCCCATCGCCGGGCGAGCGGCGGGTCGCTCGGCCGGCTGCTCGGGGCGCGGGGCCACGCCCGCGACGATCCCCTCGGCCATGCCGTAGAGCAGCGGCAACGCGCCCGCGACGACGCCGCCGGTGCGGTTGATGTGCTGCACACCCGGCACGATCGGCTCGGCGTTCGCCACGATCTCGCGGACCAGGTCCGCGCACTCTTCGAGGTTGGTGGCGATCCGAGTCAGCTGGGTCCCGACCACGAACAGATAGAACGCGAGGCCTGCGATCAGCAGCACGATGTCGATGACCGACAACACGACCATGGCGTCAGGTCCTCACTTTTCCGAGGACGCGGCCCAGGAACAGATGGTGCTCGAGGCCTTCGGCGAGTACGGCGTCCACCCGGTCGGCGGTCTCGGCGATGAGCGCGGCGTCGGCGGTGTTCTCCGCCGCCGCCTTCAACGTGTCGCGGACCAGGACGACGCGCTGGTCGATTCGCCGTACCAGGATGACCAGGATCGTCAGCAACGCGGCGACGGCCAGCACGATGACGAACCCGCCACCGATCGCTCCCCACCACAGCCCGCGTTGGGTCGAGGTGAGCGCGAGGTACGTCGCGTGGTGACCCATGCCTAGCCTCCCAGCTTGATGCGGCCGCGCTTGAGCCCGGCGACGATGACCTCGGCGGCCTCGATCGTGGTGTTCAGCTCGCTGAGTGCGGCGGTGTTGTGCACCGACTCGGTGAGCGAGTCGTTGATCATGGTGGCCTCGTTGCCGATGGACCGGGCCAGGAGCAGGATCGGCACCACCAGACCGACGACGACGAGTACGACGACGATCGTGATGATGTAGCCGATCGCCCATCCGGTGGTGGAGGTGCTGGCTGCGGCCAGGACGTCCATGACTCAGCCCGCCTTTCCGGTCGCCGGGACCTCGGTGATGCAGTTGGCGACGACGAACTCCACCAGCGACTTCGTGGGTGCGGGGATGCGGTGTTTCACGACCACGTGACCGGCGACCTGACCCATCAGCGCGTCCATGGTGGGCGCGGAGAAATGCGTCTTGCACACCGGGCTGCCGCAGTTGAACTCATACATCTCAGACCGTTTCGCAGAAGTCGCGGACCGGCTTGAGGTTCGCGTTGACCGACGGCAGCACCTCGGGCACGGTGCGGGTCTGGTGGGCGACGGTCCACACACCCACCACGACCGTGCCGAGGGTGAAGCGGATGACCTTCAGATGCAGGATGACCCTGGTGAGCCCCAACGCCGCGGCCGCGATGATGAGGAACGCGAGGACCAGGGTGACCCAGGCAGCAGCTGGCATGACGATTCCTCTCTGACTACGGAAGCAGCTTGGCGACGGAACCGGCGTACCGAACTGCGCCGACCGCTACCTCGTTGATGGTGCGGTCGGTGACCGCGAGCGCCTCCGGCACGCCGTCGAGCTCGCCGGTGAGAGCGACACCGCCGGCCAGGATGTCGTCAGCGGCACCGCGAATCCGCTCGAGCGCGGCGAGCACGCGGTTGAGCAGCGCCACCAGGATGGGAACCACGGCCAGCAACAGCAACGCGTTGCCGATCCACCACAGCACCATGGTCGACCTCCTCAGCTCGGATTGGGTTGGTACGGAAGGAAGAATCGCCGGAACACCCGCATCAGCGCCATCCGCATCGCGCGGACGCCGATCGCGAAACCACTGGCGGGCGTCGCCGCGGCGAGGGTCGCTGTGTCACCGCGCTCGATGGCGTCGATCCGGCTCTGCATATTGGTCGCGAACTGCCGCATCAGCACCTGGGTGACGTCGGAGATCATGCCGCGGCCGTATTGCGCGGCCGCTCCCGAGAGCTGCACGTCCTGAGCCACGTTGACCGTGGTGCCGCGACCGGCCGCGACGAGGGTCGCGGTCACCAGCATGCTGGCCTGGCCGCGGCCCTTCTCGTCAGCGCCGGCCGCGTCGATCACCATGCGCTTGGCGACGTCGTCACGCTCGGTGATGGTCGCGTTCCCCGAGAACTGCATCTTGACCGGACCCATCCGGATCGCGACCTTGCCGAGGTACTTGTCGTCACCGAGGTCGTCGGTCAGCTCGGCGCCGGGCAGGCACGCCGCGACTTGCGCGACGTTGCCGAAGAACTCCCAGACCTTCTCGACCGGCTGCGGCACCTCGAAGTCGCTCTTGATCAGCATGGCGTCTCCGCGTCCCTGCTGGAGTCAGTCATCGGACTTCACCGGTGGGGCGCCGGAGACATCGTGCTGCTCCGTGATCGCCTCGTACACCCGGTCGGCCAGCAGCGGCATGTCGACGTTGCGGACCCCGGTGTCCTTGATCGCGTCCAGCACGGCGTTGACGAACGCGGCCGGGCCGCCGACCGTCGCGCACTCCCCGACGCCCTTGGCCCCGATGGGGTGGTGCGGGCAGGGCGTGACGACTTCGTGCAGCTCGAACCCTGGCGTCTCCCAGGCGGTCGGCAGCAGGTAGTCCATGTAGTTGGACCCGACGCAGTTGCCCTCGGCATCGAAGGTGATGAACTGCATGCTGGCCATGGCGTAGGCCTCGGTCAGGCCGCCCATGATCTGCCCCTCGACGATCATCGGGTTGATCCGTACGCCGCAGTCGTCGACCGCGATCATGTTGAGGACGTCCCACACGCCGGTCTCCGGGTCGACCTCGACGGTGGCGATGTAGCAACCGAACGGCCAGGTGAGGTTCGGCGGGTCGTAGTACGACACGTTCTCCAGGCCGGGCTCCATGCCGTCGGGCATGTTGCTGTACGCCGCGATCGCGCACTCCTGGATCGTGACGCCGCGGTCGGGAGCGCTCCGGATATAGAACCTGCCCAGCTCCCACTCGACGTCCTCCTCGGACACCTCGAGCAGGTGCGCGGCGAGCTTGCGGGCCTTGGCTCGCACCTTCCGGGAGACCATCGCGACGGCGGCGCCAGCGACCGGCGTGCTCCGCGACGCGTAGGTGCCCATGCCGAAGGGTGCGGTGTCGGTGTCGCCCTCCTCGACGACGATGTCCTCAGCCGGCAGCCCGAGCTCGTGGGAGACGATCTGCGCCCACGTGGTCTCATGCCCCTGACCCTGGGTCTTCGCGCCGGTCCGCAGGATCGCCTTGCCAGTCATGTGCACCCGCAGCTCGGCGGAGTCGAACATCTTGATGCCGAGGATGTCGTATTCACGGCTGTTGCCGGCCCCGAGCGGCTCGGTCATGCAGGAGATGCCGATACCCAGCCGGCGACCGCGCGTGGCCGCCTCCGCCTTGCGCGCCAGGAAATCGTCGTACCCCACGGCTTGCAGCCCGACCTCGAGGCACTTCGCGTACTGGCCGGAGTCGGTGAGGAAGCCGAACGGCGTCCGATGCGGGAAGTCGTCGTCCCGGACGAAGTTCAGCCGCCGGAACTCCGCCTGGTCGATGCCCAGGTCGTTCGCGGCCGCGTGGACCATGCGTTCCTGGAAGAACATCGCCTCGGTCACGCGGAACGAGCAGCGATAGGCGACGCCGCCGGGTGCCTTGTTCGTGTACATCCCGCGTGCTGTCAGGTGCGCGACCGGTACGTCGTAGCAGGCGAACGCCGAGTGCATCAGGCCGATCTTGAACTTGCTCGGCTGCGCGTCGGCGAAGAACGCGCCGTGGTCGGCGTCGGTGTGCATCCGGACGCCGAGGATCTTGCCGTCCTTGCGCAGCGCGAGCTCGCCCTTGAGGTAGACGTCGCGACCGAACCCGGTGGAGATCAGGTTGCCGGACTTGTCCTCGATCCACTTCACCGGCCGCTCGAGCAGGATCGAGGCGAGGATGGAGATGACGTATCCGGGGTAGACCGGCACCTTGTTGCCGAAGCCGCCACCGAGGTCCGGCGAGACGATCCGGATCATGTGCTCGGGCAGCTCAGCGACCAACGCGACCGCTGCTCGCACGATGTGCGGGGCCTGGCTCGTCATGTAGACCGTGAGCTTCGACGTCGACCGGTCGAAATCGGCGATCGACCCGCACGACTCCATCGGCGAGGGGTGCGAGCGCGGGTAGTGCAGTTCGAGCTTCGACACCAGGTCGGCCTGGGCGAACGCGGCGTCGGTGCCGGCCTTGTCGCCGACCTCCCAGTCATAGACGACGTTGTCGGTCTGGTTCTCCTTGTCGTCGCGGATGATCGGCGCGCCGTCGGACATCGCCTGCCACGGGTTGACGATCACCGGCAACGGCTCGTAGTCGACGACGATCGCCTCGCACGCGTCCTTGGCAATGTAGGGGTCGTCGGCGATCACGCAGGCGACTTCCTGGCCCTGGAACCTCACCTTGTCGGTGGCCAGCACGGCCTGGGTGTCGTAGGACAGCGTCGGCATCCAAGCCAGGTTGCGGGTCGCCATCATCTCGCCAGTGAGCACGAGCCGGACCCCGGGGATCTCCCACGCCTTGCTCGTGTCGATCGACTTGATCCGGGCGTGCGCGAGCGGGCTGCGGACGATCTCCATGTGGAGCATGCCGGGCAGGACGATGTCGTCGACGTAGTTGCCCTTGCCGCGGATGAACCGGTTGTCCTCGACCCGCTTGCGGCTCGCGCCGAGGCCACCGATCTTGATCTCGTCCAGTGCCAGCGTCACGTTGTTAGTCCTCTTCCCCGGCCTGGGCGCGCATCTTCTTGGCCGCCCACAGCACCGACTTCACGATGTTCTGATAACCGGTGCAGCGGCAGAGGTTCCCGGACAGGGCCCACCGCACCTCGTCCTCGGTCGGGTCCGGGTTCTCGGCCAGGAAGGCCTTCGCGGTCAGCATCATCCCCGGCGTACAGAACCCGCACTGCAGGCCGTGCTCGTCCTTGAAGCCCTCCTGGATCGGATCGAGCTCGCTCGCGGTCGCAAGCCCTTCGACGGTCGTGACCTCGCACCCGTCGGCCTGCACCGCGAGCATGGTGCAGCTCTTCACCGGCGTACCGTCCACCAGCACGGTGCAGACACCGCAGTTCGTGGTGTCGCAGCCGGTGTGCGTCCCGGTCAGCTTGAAACCCTGGCGGATCAGGTGGGCAAGCAGCAGCCGGGGCTCGATGTCGGCCACTCGCTTGGTGCCGTTGACCGAGATCGTCACCCGGCGGGTCTGCACGCCGCCGGCCGGTTCGGGGCCGATCTCTTGGAACAGGCTCGTCATATCAGGCCGCCCGGCTCTCGGACTCGGTGCTGATGCGGGTGAGGATGCGCTCGACGAAGGTGTGGACGATGTGTCGCTTGAACGACGCGCTGCCCCGGTGGTCGGATCGGGGCTTGGCCACGGCGGCCGCCTGCTCGGCTGCCTCACCGATGGTCTGCGCCGTGAGCGGCTTGCCGACCAAGGCCTGGCCGGCGTCCGCGGCGAAGATGGTCGAGCCGCCGACACCGGTGAGCGCGATGCCGGCGCGGGTGACCAGCTCGCCGGAGGTCTCGAGGGCCACCGCAACACCGGCCGTGGCAAAGTCGCCGACCCGCCGCTCGAGCTTCAGGTAGCCCCCCGCCCTGGTCCCCTTCGGTGCGGGGATCACGGCCTCGACGGCGATCTCGTCGATCCCGAGGGTGTTCTGGAACGGCCCGGTGACGAAGTCGACGATCGGGATGGTGCGCCGGCCGCTCACTCCCTGTACGACGACGTGGCCGCCGAGCGCGGTCACGACCGACGCCCAGTCGCCTTGCGGGTCGGCGTGGCACAGCGAACCGACCAGAGTCCCCCGGTTGCGGACGATCGGGTCGGCGACCAGCGGGGCGGCGGCCGCCATCGTCGGCTGCTGCTCCGGGAGCAACGTGGATCGCTCGAGGTCGGCATGCCGGCACAGCGCACCGATGCGGAGGGTGCCGTCGGGGTCGACCCGGTGGTAGCCGAGATCGGGGATCCGGTTGATGTCGACCAGCAGGTCAGGCGAGGCGAACCGCAGCTTGAGCAGCGGCACCAGGCTCTGGCCGCCGGCGAGGACCTTCGCCTCGCCGCCACCTTTGCTCATCAGGTCGATGGCCTCGTCGAGCGAGCGCGGTGCTTCGTAGCTGAACCGGGACGGATACATGGTTAGCGGTCGGCCTCGGGGTCGGCCACGGCCACCGGGAGCGAGTCCTCTTCCGGGTCCGGGCGTGGCTCCTGATGCGGTGGCCACGGACCCTGCACCGGCTGGCCGGCGATCTTCAGATAGTCCATCAGCTCAGGGAACGCCCAGACGGTCGGGCTCTTTCCGGTCTTGGGAGCGTGCTCGACGAGCTCGAACAGACGCGGGTTGGCCTGGCTGTGCCCGTCTGACTCCATGCGCATGGCGCGGTGCCCTTCCGTCGGACGGAGCCATCACGCACCCGTCTTGGCTGATGATGCCTCCCCGCGGACCACGCGGCAACGGCTAGTTAAGTCATCGCTTAGGTCACGGCGGCGGGACCTAGCCGGATGACGTGGGAGTAGATCTCGGCGACGCTCTCATCGTTGGTCGAGAGCACGACGATGCTGCCGGAGGCGGTGGCCGTCCGTACCAGGGCGAGCACCCGCTCCCGGCTGTCGTGGTCGAGCTCGCTGGTCGGCTCGTCGGCGATGATCAGCGGGGGCGCCGGGGCGACCGCCCGGGCGACCGCCACCCGCTGGCGCTGGCCACCGGACAGTCGCGATGACTCCCGGTCGGCGACCCCGTCCAGCGCCAGCCGCTCGAGTAGGTCGTTGACCCGCTGGCGGATCGCGTCCGGCTCCCACCCGGCGGCCTGCAACGGGATACCGATGTTCTCCGCCACCGAGAGCGTGGCGGCGAGAAGGACCGGCGAGGTGACGACGCCGATCTGGTTCCGCGGGACCCGTAGTACGTCGATGTCGTCCAGCGTCACTGTCCCGGCCGCGGGCCGGAGCAGGCCGCCCAGCACGGTCAGCACGGACGTCTTGCCCGCGCCGCTCGGCCCGACGACCGCGAGGGTCTCGCCGGCCGCCAGCTCGAGGTCGGTCGGCGGGAGCAGGGTCCGGTCGCCGCCGGTGACATGCAGCCCGGTGCAGCGCAGGGTCATCGCGGATCGTCCTGGTCGTAGGGCCGGAGCAGGATCCCGTCGTCGGTGACCTCGACTCTGGCGTAATGACCGGGCGGAAGCACGTCGAGGGCCTCAGCCGTCAGCGCGATCGAGCCGTCCGCGCCGACGACCGAGAGCTCCGTGCCGTCACGGCCCTCGCCACCGACCCGACCGTCGCGCATCGACAGGGTGCGCTCGAAGGTCGCCGCCACCGCGGGGTCGTGCGTGACGACGACCAACGTCGCGCCGGAGCGGCTTGCCGCCTGATGCAGCGTGGCGATCACGACATCGCGCTCGGCAGGGTCGAGCCGGCTGGTCGGCTCGTCGACCAGCAGCAGTCCGGGCCGTCGGGCCATGACGATCGCGAGTGCCAGCCGTTGCTGCTGGCCGGTCGACAGCAGCCGGCTCTCGCGGTCCGCGACCTCGGTGAGACCGAAGTCGGCCAGCGTCGCGTCGGCGGCTGGGTCACCGGCTGCCGCCAGGGCCAGCGCCGGGGTCGCGTAGGGCAGCAACGCACGCGAGGGCTCCTGGAGCAGCAAGGCGACCGTCGCCTCCCGCAGCCGGCGGCCGGCGCCGGGGTCGACGCTCAGGTCGTGCTCGCCGACGAGCAGCCGCCCGGTCGACGGGCGCTGCAGCCCCGCCAGCAGGCTCATCAGCGTCGACTTCCCGCATCCAGATGGGCCCAGCAGGGCGACGGAGCTTCCGGCCGGGATGGTCAGGTCCACGTCACGCAGTGCCACGACTTGCTCGTCGTCGGATTGATAGAGGTGCGTGATCCGCTCGCAGACCACCTCGACACCGGATGTCATGGCGTCACCGTCCGCAGGCTCGCCGCGTCCGCGCGCTTCGCGGCATACCTAGCGATCACGACCTCGGCCAGCAGTGCGGGAACCAGCGTCGCTGCGACAGCGAGCAACGCGGGCAGCACCGGAAGCGGTAGCAGCGGCACCGGCACCGCTCCGCGGGGCGCCTGCGGGATCAGATGGGCGGCGAGGTGCGCCGTGCCGATCCCGCATGAAAGGGCCGCGACCGCCACGAGGACGAGCCGAGCCGCCACCGCTGCGGCGCGGCCTCGGATCACGTCGGAGGGCGGAACCGCCGCCAGCGTCAGCGCCAGCGTCTCGCTGCGCTGCCTGCTCAACGCCGCGGCGCTGGTGCCGATCAGCAGGCCGACCGCGAGGATCGCCGCGATGACACCGACCGCCAGGTATCCCGACAGACCCGCCGTCTCCGCGCTGCCCTGCAACCTGCGGACGACGCTGGCCCGGGTCTCGACAGAGGTGACCAGGAGGCCGGCCGACCTCAGCCGTGACAGCGCATCGGCCGGCGCATGCTCGCCGATCCAGACCTGGTCGGTGAGCTGCGTCGTGCCGAGCCGAGCCTGGGGAATCGGCTTGGCCACGTCGATGAACGAGCTCAGGTCCGCCAGGGCTCCCTGCCCGAGCAGTTGAGGAAGCAGCGAGGTCTGGTAGACGCGGGCTCGAGGCAACGGTTGGTTATTGAGCCCGAAGGTCGAACCCTCGACGTCTCCCGCCGTCATGAGCGGCACTTCACTGCGAGCGACAGCAGCGGGCACGTGCAGGATCCTGGCGATCCCGTCAGGCGTGTAGCCGTCGAGGCGACGGCTCCAACCGGCGACGGCCGCGAGCCGAGGCGTGTCGATCGCGAGGGCGCGCTGGGCCGGCGACCCCAGCGGCGCCAGCAGCTCCGCAGCCATCGCCCATCGGCCAGACGGGTCAGCTTTGTCGACGGCCGCCAGCAGCGACCGGCCCGGTGGCACGAAGACGGTCGCCACGGTCGGCGCGCCGACGATCAGACCGGCCCGGTCCTGGCGATCGCTGGCCGCGCCGCGGTTCACCGACACCGCGAAGGTCAGCAGGGTCAGCGCGAGCGCGACGACGGCGGCGACGCGCCAGGCCGCGTGGTCGCGTCGCAGCTCGCGGATCGCGAGGAAGCTGCCCAGCCTTCGCGACCGCGCGGTGGCACGGACAACCGGACGGAGCAGGAACGGGATCAGTCGGCCGAGGGCCAGTCCGGCGGCGAGCCCGCACAGCGAAGGTGCGAGCAGGGACCACGGTGTCGACGTACCGGAATGGCTCGCCAACAGCTCGGTGAGACCGGCAGCCGCGAGCGTGATCGCGACGATGTCGATCCACGCGCCACCGCGTCCGCCCGCCGATCGGGCGTCCTCGGCCAGCTGGTCGGTGAGCGAGCGCGAGGCGGCGACGTACCCGATGACGACGGTCACCGCTGCCGCGATCACCGTCACCACGAGTGCGGCGACGACGGCGCTCACCGTGAGCCGGATCGGGGTGCCCGACCGCAGCCATAGATGCGAGGCGAGCGCGGCGAGCGGCAAGCTGACGATCAAGCCGGGCACGATGCCGAGCACGAGCAACAGGACGGGTTCCGCCGACACTGACACGGCCGTCGACGCCGGCCGGCGGCCCTGCAGCGTCGCGATGACGAGCTCCGCACGACGCCGATCCATGCTCGCGGCCAGGATGGCGATCAGGACCAGGCCGACCAGCAGCAAGAGCTGGAGCTGGGCCAGGGTGACGAGATGGCTGAGCTGCGACCGATCCGCGGCATCCGCAGCGAGCATGCCCGGGATCTGGGTGAAGACGCTGAGGTTGCGCTGGTGGCGCACCTTCAGGTGGGACAGCGCAGACTGCACCCGCAGCGCATCGGCGGGCGTCGCGTGGCTCCAGTCCAGCGGCTCGTCCACGGTGACATTCGCGCGGTACGGCGGCGGAAGCGCGACCAGCGCCGCGTGCGTCACCAGGGCGGTGACCGTGGCGACCTGGGCGCCGTCGCCACTGATGATGGGCGCGCTGATGTCCTGCCCGAACCAGTACGTCGACTCGCCCGGAGGGACATTGAAGATGCCGACCACGGTGTCGTTCAGGTCGAGACCCTTGCCGATCTGCGACGGCGGGGTAGGAACGACCTCGCCGGTGATGGTCGTGACCGCGCCGAACTGCGGCTGGTCGAGGTTCGAGGCCACGATCGGGCCGCCGAGCTTGGCGCCGAGCACCCCGGCCGCACTGGCTGGGAGTGCGATCTCGTTCCGGGCCGTGGGGCATCGGCCCGACTGGAACACCACGTGTGCGCAATCGTCCTGGCGCCAGGTGAGCGCCGCGAACTCGCCGAACTTCCCCGGTACCTGCAGTTGCGTGTTACGTCCGCCGACCGTCATGCCGGAGATTTTTGCGCTGGACAGCGGCAGCCGCGGCACCTCACGGGCGAGGATCTGGTCGGGCGAGTCCCCCGGCCATGACGCGCCCGCGACCTCGACACCCGAGTTCTGCGGTGACGCGGCCGTCATCCGGGCGCGCAACGCGGACACCGTCGCCGCGGTCCGGTAGATCGGGGCGACCGCGGCGGCCGCGCAGGCGACGACCGCGAGCAGCAGGATGAGGGCGGAGAGCCATCGGCGATGCGCAACGCCTCGGGCCAGCAGGCGAACCGCGACGCCGGCACGTCGCTGTCTCCGCATTCCCACCCTTCCTGGACCACACCTGACGGAACTTGCGTCGCGCAAGGATCCTAGGCGGCTAGCCGCGCCCATCCGCGATGATCATGGCACTGGGCCAAACCGGTGAACTTGGGCCGGCCGGGTTTAGCCGGGACCATGACTGGGCCATACCAACCTGACAGGGGCGCCCACCCCATCGGCGCGATGACCTGACGGGGTGGGGACGTGGATCTGCTCGAGATCCTGCTGACGGAGACCGAGGACGAGGGTCTCGTCACCGAGGTAATCCGCCCGGCTGCGGTGCTGCCGGAACGAGTGGCGCGCACCGTGCTGATGGAGCTGTCACTGCGGGACGCGCGCACCGGCGGGGTCTGGATGACGGAACCCACGGTCTGGCGACGCTATGACCGGCCGTTCGACGGCGCCAACGGTGGACCAGGCAGCGCTGTACTTCTCGGCACCATGCAGGTCACGTACGGGATGCCGACGCGTTACGAGATCACGATCTTCCGGGCCACGATCACCCGGAATGGCTCGACGTTGGGGATGACGGTCCAGTCGCTGTGCGACGAGGCCCTCCAGCACGGCGGCTTGACCCTCGACACCTGCCCCCGCGCGGACCTCAAGCCGCCGCCGCTGCCGTTCCGGATGGGCGACCGGGCGCTCTAGCCGATCACTCGAGCGGGCCGCGGCACAGCTCGAGAACCGCCATGCCGATCGTGACGCCAGGCTTGCCGAGGCGTTCGCGATACGACGCGATGACCTGGTTCTCGCGGGCATGGGAGATCCGGGAGCCGCCCTGCGCGACGCGCGACTGCTGGATGGCGGCGGACACCTGCTGGCGGCGGCCGATCAATCGGCAGATCTCCGCGTCGACGGCATCGATCTCCGCACGGGCCGAGTCGACGGGTAGCTGAGTCACCCCACGATCGTCGCACTCAGGATGACTGGAATGGGATCCTGCTGGTCACAACCGTGAGCCGACCCAGGGAGGACGGGATGAGCCAGCCAGTCCTGACACCGCTCACCGAGGCCGCGATCTTCCTGGTCGTGACCATCGATGCAGGCGCCGAGGATGACATCCGCGACCTGCTCGCAGACGTCTCCGGGCTGGGCAGATCGGTGGGGTTCCGAATCCCCGATGGCGAGCTGCGATGCGTTGTCGGCGTCGGTTCCCAGTTGTGGGATCGACTCTTCGGCGTACCGCGCCCTTCTCACCTACATCCGCTGGCTGAGATCGTCGGTGACCGCCACACTGCCGTCTCGACCCCGGGTGACCTGTTGTTCCACCTCCGCGCACGGCGGATGGATCTCTGTTTCGAGTTGGCGTCCCATCTGATGAACCGGCTCTCCGGTCGGGGTCAGATCGTGGACGAAGTGCACGGATTCAAGTACTTCGACGAGCGGGACCTGATGGGGTTCGTGGACGGCACCGAGAACCCCGTGGGCGACGCCGCGATCACCGCCGCCATCATCGGCGACGACGACCCCGCGTTCGCCGGAGGTAGCTACGTCATCGTGCAGAAGTACGTGCACGACCTCACCGCATGGAACGCCCTGCCCGTCGAGGAGCAGGAGCGGGTCATCGGTCGGATGAAGCTCACCGACATCGAGCTCGCCGACGATGTGAAGCCGTCCAACTCGCACGTGGCTCTGAACACGATCACCGACGAGAACGGCGACGAGCGACAGATCGTCCGCGACAACATGCCGTTCGGGCACGTGGGGAGCGGCGAGTTCGGCACCTACTTCATCGGGTACGCCGCAGACCCCAGCATCACCGAGCAGATGCTCAGGAACATGTTCGTCGGCAAGCCGCCGGGCAATCACGACCGGATCCTCGACTACTCGACCGCGGCGACCGGCAGCCTGTTCTTCGTCCCCAGCATGGAGTTCCTGGACGATCCCCCGGGACCACCCGCCGGCGATCAGCCGATCGGCGACGCTTGGTAGAGCTCCAGGTCGGATGTCGACTCGGCCAACTCTCCGGCTCGCTTCACGAACGCGCCAGACTCGGGTACGGCGAAGTGGGCACGCACCGCGTCCATGTTGGCCCAGCGTTCAAAGAAGACCAGTCGCAACGGATTCTCGACATCTTGATGTACGCCATGCGACAAACAGCCGGGCTCCTGGCGCGACCTGACCACATGTTCGACGGAGAGCCTGCGCAACTCCTCAAGGGAGTCTTCGGAGGCGAGAATGCTGCCGGTGATGATGATCACGGGCCGGACCATATCCGCACCGCGGCTCCCTTTCAGCAGTTGGCCAACGTGTTCGTCGTGAGCAGTAGTCGACCCAGTGCTACCCACGCGGCGCCGTAGTACGTGGGGTACCGCTCGTCGATGGCCGTCGCGCGGTCGAGCAACGCGTCACGGTCCCCGTCATTCCCGGCTGCCGCGGCAGCGGCCGCTGCGGACACCGCACTCAGCGCCGCCACGTCCGAGGACGTCGCCGTACCGTTTACGCCTCGTGTCAACGGCGCGGCAGTCGCGCTGCTCGAGACCAGTCGCCACCATGCGGCGTCGAGGCGACGACCGCCCGGCGTGCAGGCAGTCCAGACCATGGCGCGCATCCCGTCGGGACCGTCCTGGATGGGCGAGCCCTGGGGGCCATTAACGGGGTGTGGCGACTGCCCGTCGCCTAGCTCCGCCCAGTCGGGCGTCAGCACGGATCCGTTGCGACTCAACGCTTTCAGGTGCGCGAGGTCGGAGGCCGGAAGGTTACGCCAGCGGTTGTCGCCGGTGAGCGACGCCATCGCCTGCTCAGCCGGAAACGTCCAGTAACCCGGCTCGACGGTGGTCGGCTTGCCGCGGGTGATCGCCCACGGGCCGGCGCTGAGCGTCGGACGACCGGCGTCGTCGTACCCCACGTCTTCGGTGACCGTGGCCTTCGCGATCCGCTTCGCGGTTGTCGCGTACGACGGGTCGTGGAAGCGGGTCGCCGCGATCGACAACGCCCACGCCGTCTGCAGGTCGGCGTCCGTCGCCGGAGTCGTGTCGACGACACGCCCGCCTGACCAGTGAAACGCCAGCGCCCCCGACGGCTGTTGCAGATGCACCCGGGTCCAGTGCCACACCGACGCGAACGTCGAACGATCTCCGATGGCAACGGAGATCAACAGTGCGTAGCCCTGACCCTCGCTCACCGTGTCGCCGCCCTGGTCGTGCCGCACGACCCGCCCGTCAGGATCGACGTAACGCGACAGAAACGAATGTGCGGCCGCCGTTGGCGACTGGTGATGTGCCGTCGCGACAGCGTTCGGTTGCTGCCCTCCGACGGACGTTTTCGTCACTGGTGCACATGCCGTGATGACCAAGATCATGAGCAATACCAACGCAACCGCGGTTCGAGGGGGTGGCGAGGAGTCGTGTAGTGTTTCGAAGCGATAGGTCCGGTTGCTCACTAGAGACATCCCTTTTTCCTAGATTTAATCTGCATGTCGCTATGAGCCTCTAGCGTCGCATTCGACGAGCCCACCGTCAGCACACACGACCTCCCCCCGAGCTCCCTCGAGCACCAACGGAGATCCCATGCGTCTGGCCATCGTCTTTCCCGCCCACAACGAAGAATCACGGATCGGGCCCACGCTCGATGCCTACAGCACGGTCTGCGTCGACCCGGAAACCCGGTTCTTCGTGGCACTCGACGACTGCACCGACCGTACTGAACACGTCGTGCGCGCTCATGCGCTTAGCGATCCTCGGGTCGAGCTCCGCCGGTTTCCCAAGCTGGGCAAGGGCGGCGTGATCATGGAGATGTTCCGCTCCATCGACACCGACCTGCTCGCCTTCGTCGACGCGGACTGCGCGACACCGCCGTCGGAGCTGCTCCGGCTCGCCGACTCGGTGGCCACCGGTGACGTCGACGGTGCAATCGCGAGCCGCTGGCACCCGGCTGCCGTAGTCCCCCAACAACGGCGTCGCGCCCTCAGCCGGCGGATCGCCAGCGTGGGCTTCGCACACGGCGTCCGGCGGGTCTTCGGGCTGCCGTACCGCGATACCCAGTGCGGCGCAAAGGTTTTCCGTCGCGACGCGATGGACCTGCTGCTGCCGCTGCTGTCGAGTCGCGACTTCCTGTTCGACGTTGACCTGCTGGTCACC
Source organism: Mycobacteriales bacterium (assembly GCA_036267755.1). GTDB lineage: Bacteria > Actinomycetota > Actinomycetes > JAFAQI01 > JAFAQI01 > DATAVK01. Next base: position 50,049 of record DATAVK010000021.1, on the reverse strand, counting down.
GCGCGGGCGCTCGGTCTGCGGCTGCGTGAGGTTCCCACGATCTGGCTGGACCAGCAGGACTCCCGACTGCAAGCCGGACGGGACGGCCGACGGATGGCCGTGTCGATGCTGCAGCTGTGGCTGCATCACCGCGTGATGCCGGTCCGGCACCCGGTCGCGGCCTATCCCGACGAGCCGGCCGAGTACCCGGTGGCCGCACCCGAGAACGAGCTGGTGACCCATGTCCACTGAGATCAGGCCAGATGTGGCGCTCGTCACGCCGTATCCGCGGGCCGGCGTGCGTCATGGCGGCCACAGCGGCGTGGCGTCGTACGCCTCGAACCTGGCCCACGCGCTGGCCGGCGAGGGCGCCCAGGTGCAGGTGATCGCGCCTGCGGAGCTAGGCGAGCCCTTGACCGGTCACGACGGTCCGGTCGCGGTGAGCCGTCCGTTCCGCGCCGGCTCGGGTGCGCTGCCCCGAGCGCTCACCCACGCCCGCGCGACCGGCGCCGGGGTGATCCACCTCCAGCACGAGTTGTTCCTCTACGGCGGGCCGAGCGCCGTGCCCGGCCTGGTCGGCGGGCTGGCACGCGCCCGCCAGCATCGAAAGGCGGGCAGCGACACCGGGCCGCGCACTGTCGTGACGATGCACCAGGTAGTGGACCCCGCGACTATCGACTCGGCCTACACCCGGATGCACCGCATCGGCGTCCCGCCGGCGGCTGCCCGGCTCGGGATCCGCTCCGTACAACGCAGCATCCGGTCGCTCGCCGACGCCGTCCTGGTCCATGAGCCAGCGTTCGCTGCCGTCGTGCCTGGCGCGGTGACGATCCCGCACGGCATCGAAGCGGTCACGGCACACAATGACCGTCAGGCGACCCGCGCAACGTTGGGGCTCGACGACCGGATCACGGTGCTGTGCTTCGGATTCATCGCGCCGTACAAAGGAATCGAGCTCGCCGCCGAAGCGGCGCGACACCTCGGTGGTCGCGTCAATCTCGTCATCGCCGGCGGCCCTCATCCCCGGCTCGAAGCCCGGCACGGTTACGCCCGGACGCTCGAGCAGCGGTACGGCGATATCGCGCGGTTCACCGGTTACGTCTCCGACGAGGATGTTCCTCGTTGGTTTCGCTCCGCCGATGTCGCGGTGCTTCCCTACCCGACCCCGCATGCCAGCAGCGGCGTTCTCGCCCTCGCGCTGGCACACGAAACGCCGGTTCTCGTCTCGCGTGCGATGAGCGAGACCAGCGGACTGCCGCCCTCGCTGGGCTTCACCGACGTGCCCGATCTGGCGGCCCGACTCGACCGACTCTCGACCCGACCTGAGGAGCTGGTGGGACTGCGCGACACCGTCGCACATCTGCGTCACGAACGAGGCTGGCAGGCGGTGGCCCGACGCCACCTCGAGGTGTACGACGGGTTGCGGGCCGCATGAGCGCGCGCCGACACGGGACCGGCCGACCCTCGGTGCTCCTCGCCGGGGCGTTCGGCCAACGCAACCCGGGTGATGAGGCGCTGCTGAGCGCCTTCCTGCATGGGCTGGCCGGCGCCGACATCACCGTGGCCTCTGCCGACCCGGAGCACACCCACGCGCATCACGGTGTTCCCGTCATCTCGTCCTCGTCCAAGCGCGCACTACAGCGCGCGGTGGCTGGGTCGACAGCACTGGTCTTCGCCGGCGGGACGGTGTTCAAGACGCTGCCGAGCAGCACCGGCCGGTCGCCGTTGTCGTTGCTGCGCAACGCTTTCGCGATCAGCGCGTACGCCCGGCTTCGTGGCTGCTCCGTACTGATGGTCGGCGTGGGAACCGGCGCGCTGGGCACACCGGCAGCGTCCAGCCTGGCGCGTCGGCTCGCCGCGCAGGCCGACCTGCTGATCGTCCGTGACGAGGCCTCGGCTGAGCGGCTCGTCGCGTGCGGCGTCCCGGCCCCGCTGCGGGTAGGAGCCGACGCCGCCTGGACGCTCGTCGACGAGCCGACCACCGAGTCGCTGCGCTCCGACCAGGTCGTCGTCGTACCGAGCCGGTGGGCGGTTGGTGACTCAGTGCGCCGTGATCTCGGCGCCACGCTGGGCGATCTGCAGGCGTCAGGTCTGCGCGTCCGACTCGACCCCTGGCAGGTCGACGGCAGCAGCGACGACGATCTCGCCTTCTCGCGACAGCTCGCGGCGGCGATCCCCGGGTCGGTGCAGATCACCGACCCGCCGCGCAGCCTGACCGACGCCATCCGGCGACTCCGGGGCGCGCGGCTGGTCGTGACGATGCGGTTCCACGCCCAGGTCGCGGCGGCTGCCGCCGGTGCGCCGTGCCTGAGCCTGGTCCACGACTCGAAGCAATCGTCGCTGGCGAACCGGCTGGGTCAGCCGAAGGTGGGGGTCGACGCGGACGCCGCATCGGTGACCGCCGCCATCCAGGCCGCGCTGCACTACCCGCCCCCGGCGCCTGCGACCGTGAAGTCGGAGATCGCGGCCGCCCACTCCGGCTTCGACCTGCTCCGGTTGATGACCGGCCTCGCCACCCCGCCGGTCGAGAGCATCGGCGGGCTGCGGCTGGAGCCGTCGACATGACCCTGACCACGACCACACTCGCCGACCCGGTCGAGCTCACCGCGCCGCCATCGCTCGCACCTCGCGTCAGCGTGCGACGCCTGGTCACCGAGCAAGGCCTTGTGGCCGTCGGGCAGGGACTGTCGGGCCTCGGCAACATGGGATTCGCGCTCGTCGCGGCACACACCCTGACCGGCAGCGGCTTCTCGCAGCTCGCGACATTCCTCGCGCTGTACCTGCTCCTGCTGGTCCCGACCACGGGTCTAGCCGCCGGCACCGCGGCCGCTCCTGACTCGCGGAACACCACGTCCTGGGCGATGCGAGGAGCCGTGCCGGCGGGCTTGCTCATCGCCGCCGCCTCCGCACCGCTGGGTGGCCTGCTTCACCTGCCCTGGCAGCTGATCGCGTCACTAGGTGTGGCGCTGCCGGGTTCGGCCGCGCTCGCCATCATCCGGGGCCGGCTGTACGGCGCCACCCGCCCGGCGGCCGCCGTCGCCACCCTTATCACCGAGCCCATCGTTCGGCTGGGGCCGGGTCTGGTCATGATGCACCTGGCCGGCGCCACCGGCGCCGCGCTCGGTGTCGTGCTCGGCGGTTACCTGGCGCTGCTGGTTGGTCTGATCGCGACTCGGCAATCTCCCGTCGGACGATCCGTTGCCACCCGGCCAACCACAGCCGCGGTGGCCACCACGACAACAGCGACGTTCACGGTTCTCACCCTGCTGCAGAACATCGACATCGTCCTCGCCAACCGGCTCCTCGGCGCAGCGGCTTGGTCCTTCGCGGCGGTGTCGACGCTCGGTGGGATCTCGGCGTTCGCGACAGCGACCGTTCCACTGGTGCTGCTGCCACGGTTGGGCTCCGACCGGGACGGCGACCGCCGGCCCTTCCTCGTCGCGCTGACCGCCGCGGCGCTGCTCGGTGGCGTTCTCACACTTGCGGCAGCATTGATTCCGGGGTCCGGCTACCGGGTGCTGCTCGGTGACCGGTACGCCGGCATCGGCTCGGTCGCGGTGCCGTACCTCGGCGCGATGGCACTGCTCGGCATCGCCCGGCTTTACGCCGCCCGGTTGTGCCTGCGAGGCCACGGCCAGCTGGTGACCCTCCTGGCCGCCGTCGCCATTGCCGTGCAGGTCGGGTGGATCCTGCTCGCGCCACGCACCGCCGCGGGTGTCGCCACCGGCACCGAGGTCGGCGTCGCGACACTCGCGGCCTCCCTCGGCATCACCCAGCTGACGACATCACGACAACGACAGGGACAACAACGACAACGACGTCCCTCCCCCACCTTCTGGATAGTGCTGGGACTGACCGTGGCGGCCGCCGCTGTCCGGCTCATCGTCACGCGCGGCCTCTGGGTCGACGAGGCAACGAGCGTCACCCAGGCGCACATGACGTACACCGGGATGCTGACGAACCTGCGCACGACAGACGTGCATCCGCCGGGCTACTTCACCGTGCTGTGGCTATGGGTCCGGGCGTTCGGGTTCGGTCCCCTCTCGGTGCGGATGCCGTCGATCCTGCTCGGCGTCGCGCTGATCCCCGCGATGTTCGGGCTGGTGCGCGACCTCTTCGACCGGCGTACCGCTCTGATCGCCGCCGGCTTCACCGTGCTGGCTCCGCAGGCGGTCTGGTACAGCCAGGAGGCCCGGATGTACTCGATGTTCATGCTGCTCACCGTGCTGGCGGTGTGGGCGCAGGTCCGCGTGCTGCGCAACGGGAGCGTCGTGGCGTGGGCGGCGTACACAGCGGCGACCGCCGGCCTGGTCTACACCCAGTACTTCACGGTGCTCGTGATCGCCTCGCAGCAGCTGGTCTTCCTGACCGTCGTCATCGCGCGCTGGCGTCGGGGTGAGCCGGTGCGCCGGACGTTGCTGGGCTGGGCCGCGAGCCTCGCGGTTGTCGCGCTCCTCGTCGCTCCCCTCGTCCCGTTCGTGCATCAGCAGTTCTCGACCAACCAGTCAGCGGGGCGGGGCTTCGGCGCACCGACCAACACCGGTACGTCGACGACGACCCAGACCGGGCTCACGGCGTACAGCCTGATCGCGAACTTGCTGTGGGCGACCTGGGGGTACCACTCCAATCCGGTCATGACACAGCTCGGTGCGTTGTGGCCCGCCGCGATGCTGGTGAGCCTCGCGTTGCTCGGCCGCGGTCGCTCGCTGTCCACACTCAGCGTGGCGGCGGTCGGCGGGCTGCCAGTTGCCGGGATGTTCCTGCTCGGCACCCAGAAACAGTTCCTGTTCGACCTGCGGTACTTCATCGGCTGTGTCCCGATGATCGTGATCCTCGGTGCGCGCGCCGCGGCAACCTGGCCGCGGAGCCGCACCGGCGTGATCGCGCTGTGCAGCGTGCTGGGCGTCTCGCTCGGGCTGGGACTCTGGGACCAGCAGGTCAACGGCAACAACCCGCGTCGGTACGACTTCGCGCCTTCGCTGCAGACCGTGGCCCGCCACGCGGCGCCCGGCGATGACGTGATCCTCACCCCTGGCTATCTGGGCGATGTGGCCAACTACTACCAGCCGGACCTGCATTACTTGCAGGCCAACGGATCGGCCTCCCAGGTGACAGCTCGGACGGGTCAGGCTCCGCACGTGTTCGTGCTGGCCAGCTTCTTCACGGTCGGTGGTGAGAAGCAGCAGATCTCAGCACTACGTAAGGACCTGTCCGCGCACCGACACCTGGTGCGGACCTGGTCGTTCGCCAACGTGAAGGTGTGGGAGTACCAGTGACTGAGTTGCTCACGTCCCTCGATGTCGAGGGCGCGCCCGGCGACCCACGGCTGGCACCGCCGGCGTGGAATGCCGCCGCGGAGCCGCGTCGGAGATCGGTGACGCGACTGATCGTCGTGGTCCAGGTCCTGGCTGCCGTCTGGTACTTCGGCTGGCTGCTCACTCCGGCGCGCATCGGTGACCCACTGCTGTACGGCCCGCTGATCGCCGCTGAGCTGTTCAACCTGGTGCAGGCGGCCGGGTTCTGCTGGACGGTCGTCAAGCGACCGCGCTGGGTGGTTCCTCGTGAGCTACCCAGAACGGTCGACGTCGACGTACTCATTCCGGTGTACGGCGAGTCGGTCGAGGTCGTCGAACCGACGGTTGCGGCCTCCGGCCGGCTGCGCGGCGCGCGGGTGCACGTGTACCTGCTCGATGACGGCAATGACCCGGCGATGCAGCAGCTCGCCGACCGCAATGGTGCGACCTGCATCCGCCGCCCGCATCACACTGGGGCGAAGGCCGGAAACATCAACCACGCCTTACAGGACACCGCGAGCGAGTTCGTGCTGGTGCTGGACTGCGACCACGTGCCGCGTCCGGAGTTGCTGGAACGGACGCTCGGTGAGTTCACCGATCCGAAGGTCGCCCTGGTCCAGACACCGCAGTACTACGCGAACACCGCCGACAGTCCCGTCGCGGCCGCCGCCTGGGCGCAGCAGTCACTGTTCTTCGGGTCGATCGCACGGGGCAAGGACGCGCTCGGTGCGATGTTCTGCGGGGGCACCAACGTCGTTCTCCGTCGTACGGCACTGTCCGACGCCGGCGACTTTCCCGAGGACTCGCTCACCGAAGACTTCGAGCTGTCGGTGAAGCTGCACGAACGAAACTGGCGCACCGTCTACGTCCCCGAGGTGCTGGCGTGCGGACTCGGTCCGACCGACATGGGGTCCTACGTCGGCCAGCAGCTGCGATGGTCCCGCGGCTGCCTGTCGGCGATCGGCACCATCCTGCGTGCCCGGCTTCCGATCCGATTGCGGCTGCAGTACTTGCTCTCGTCGATGTACTTCCTCAGCGGATGGACGCTGCTCATCTACATGAGCCTCCCAGTGACCCGAATGCTCACCGGCGAGCAGCCGCTCGCGACCGCCGGCGCTGACCAGTTCCTGGTTCACTTCGCGCCGTACTTCGGCTTGTCGCTATTGATCGTGGCGCGCGCCGGGCAAGGCTGCTATTCCTTCGGTGGCTTCGCGCTGGCCGCGACCAGCTGGTGGGTTCACGTGGTGTCGAGCGTCCGGGCGGTTCTCCGGCGACCCGGCCGCTTCGTCGTCACGCCCAAACATGCCGGCTCGGGCTGGCAGCCCAAGGCGGTGCTGCCGTCCCTGATCGCGGTCGCCATCCTGCTGGGCAGCTCGGGCTACGTGCTGGCAAGCAGCCGGTCGCCGTCGACCCTGAACAACGTCGGCTTCGCGCTGCTGCACGTCACGGTCCTGCTCTGTGGCGCCGCGCCGGCACTCCGGCTCGCCCACCGGGTCCGCCGCCAACCACTCACGAAAGAAATCCGGGTCGACGAGGTATCACACGACGCCACCCTCGACTCTTGATGCTGCACGGTCGGCATGACCGCACGGGGTCACGGGGGAAGGGCGCGATTGCTCAGTCGCCGCCCGATCTGGGTCGGGGGCGTCGCCAAGGCTGGGGGGCATGGCGACGCCCCCGCCGTCAGGTGCGCTAACCCCAGCCGAGCTCGTGCAGCTTCTCGTCACCGATGCCGAAATGGTGCGCGACCTCATGGACGACAGTGACCGTCACCTGGCGCACCACATCCTCGCGGGTGGCGCAGTGGCGGAGGATCGGGATCCGGTAGATCGTGATCCGGTCCGGCAGCATCCCTGAGTACGACGTGGTGCGCGCGGTGAGCGGCACGCCCTCGTAGAGCCCCAACAGGTTGGGCGATGCCCCCATGTCCTCGACGAGCACGACGACGTTGCGCATCTGGTGCGAGAGCCACTCCGGGATCGAGTCGAGTCCCTGCCCGACGAGCTCTTCGAACTCTTCGCGATCGACGTTGACCATGTCGGCTACGGCTTCCCGCCGGTCGCTACGGGGCGAGCGGCGTCGTTGCTGTACTGCGACCACGACCCCGGATAGAGCCGCCCCGGGCCGAAGCCGGCGAACTCGAGCGCGAGCAGGTTGTGGCAGGCAGTGACGCCGGAGCCGCAGTAGGACACGACGGGTACGCCGGCCGCCGCACCCACCGCCTCGAAGCGACGGCGCAGCTCGGACGGCGGCAGGAACCTCCCAGCGGAGTCCAGGTTGGTCCGGCACGGCAGGTTGCGGGCGCCGGGGATGTGACCGGCGCGCGGGTCGACCGGCTCGGCCTCGCCGCAGTAGCGCTCGGCGTCGCGCGCGTCGAGCACAACGGCGTCCGGGTCGATCGCGTCGTCGATGTCGGCGATCAGATCGGCCGGCCAGGGCCGGGCGGTGAACGTCGCCGCCGGGCGTTCGATCGTGCCGGTCTCCAGCGGGCCGTCGTACGCCGCCATCCCGCCGTCGAGCAGCGCCGCGGCGTGGCCGGTCGCCCGGAGCAGCCACACCAGCCGCGCCGCGATCACACCGCCCGCTTCGTCGTACCCCACGACCACATCGTCGTCGCCGATTCCCAGACCGGCCAGGCCGGCCGCGAACACCGCTGGGTCCGGCAGTGGGTGACGGCCCGCTGCCGGGCTCGCTTCAGCGGCGAGCCAACGATCGAGGTCGACGAAAACCGCGCCCGGCAGGTGACCGGCCTCGTAGCCGGCCCGGCCGGAGCGACCGTCGAGGTACCACCGGACGTCGGCCAGGATCACGACATCGCGCCGCTCGCGCCACCACGCCACGTCGACCACCGGGAGCATCAACTCAGGATACGAAGCAGCCCACACGGGCTGCGTGTCCGAGGCTGTCGTGCCCGCGCGGGCTTGACTCCCGGTCGCCTGCTGCCTCGGCTGCTGCTCAGGCTGGGGAGCTGACCGGATCCGGCTGGAGCTGCTCCAGCCACGGGCCGTCCACCCGACCGGCCTTCGCGATCGGGATCGCCGCCTCGATCGGTTCTGGACGGCCGAACAGGTAGCCCTGGCCGAGCTGGCAGTTCAGGTCTCGCGCGGCGAACGCGCTATCCCAGTCCTCGATGCCCTCCGCCACGACGAGTGCGTCGAAGGCGCGCGCCATCGCGGCGATGGAGTCCACGAGGGCGCCGCTTCGCGGGTCGGTCATCAGACCGGCGACGAACGACCGGTCGATCTTGACCGCGTCGATGGCCCGGAACCGGTGCAGGTAGTCGATCGAGGAGTATCCCGAGCCGAAGTCGTCGAGCGAGATGGCGGCGCCGCACCCGTGCAGCCGGTCAAGGACGGCGATCGCCGAGTCACCCTCGATGAGGGTGTGCTCGGTGAGCTCCAGGACCAGCCGGAGTCGAGGGTCCTCGGCGTAGCGGGCGGCGAGCTCGATGAAGCGGTCGTCCTGCAGCTGCTCCGGGGCGACGTTCACCGCGATCGCGAGGGGTCGACCCGCGACCTCCGACAGCCGCACGCCTTCCTGCATCGCCTGGATGAGGATCCACCGGCCGAGGGCGGGCATCAGTCCGATCCGGGAGGCGATCGGCAGCAGCGTGTCCGGCGGGATCGGACCGAACTCCGGATGGGTCCAGCGGATCAGCACCTCGAAGCCGTCCAGCTCACCGTCAGCCAGGTGGACCACCGGCTGCCAGGCGAGCCACAACGTCTCCTCGGCGAACGCCGTACGCAGACTGTCCTCGAGGATCAGCTCGCGCTCCATGGCGCGTCGGCTCTCGGGATCGAACAGCGCGGCCCTGCCCTTGCCCGCCGCCTTCGCGGTGTACATCGCGGTGTCCGCGTCCTGCAACACCGATTCGGCGGTGGCTCCTGCCGTGACCATGGCGACACCGACGCTGACGCCCACACGCAGCGGACGCCCGCCCACATCGAGCGGCTGCTCGAACGACGCCACGATCCGCTCGGCAAGCCGGAGCGCGCTCGCGCTGTCGACCCGCTCGAGCAGCACCGCGAACTCGTCGCCGCTCAACCGGGCAGCCAGGTCCTTGATCCGCAGCGTGGACTCCAACCGTTCGGCGGTCGCGATGATCGCGCTGTCGCCGATCAGATGGCCGAGCCGGTCGTTGATGCCCTTGAACCCGTCGACGTCGCAGTAGACGACTGCCGCGGTGACATCGATGCCCTCAGGCATGGCCGCGGTGACGGTCTCCAGCCGGTCGATCAGGGTCGCGCGGTTGGCCAGCCCGGTGAGTGCGTCGCGCCTGGCCATCTGCGCGAGCTCGTCCAGCAATCGGCGACGATCGAGCATCTCCGTCGACACGCTCGTCAACGTCTCGAGACCGATCCGGTCGTCGTCGCTGAAGGCGTAGCCGGTGCCGGGCGCGACGATCACCCAGGTCTCCAGGCCCTCAACCGTCGACAGCGCGGCACCGATCTCCGAGCTGTTCGGGGGCCGGGACAGCACCTGGATGTCGCGACCTGGGAGCAGCCGCCGGAGTTCGGTCAGCAGCACGTCGGTCATGTCGGTGGCGCCGTCGACCGACGTCGTCGCGCGGGCGATCGTGTAGACCGCTGCGGTACGCCGTTCCGAGCCGCGGGCCCGGTGCTGTGACCGGGTGGCACCGAAGATGGTGGCGAGCGGAGCGATCAGCAGGGCCAGCGTCCAGCGCGGCGCCGTCACGTTGATGACCGCGCCGAGATAGCCGAGGCTGTCGATGCCCACGAAACAGATCAGCGGGATGGCCAGGCCGACCGGCATCAGGGCCCATTTCCGCTGTCCCTGCCGGTGCGCCAGCGTCGACGTGGTCAGCCACATGTCGAGCACGAAGTAGACGACGCAGGCGAGGCCCACGAGAGCCGCCGTACTCACATCCAGCACCGGGCCGTGCAGAGACAGCACCAGAATCACCGCAACACCACTGCCCGCGACGCACCCGACGTTGAACAGCCGGTCGGTGAGTGGCTTGCCCTTCTCGGTCAGCCGCAGCGCAAGCGTGACGGCGAACCACAGGATGGCCGCCTCCCCCGGCGAGACGGTGAGCGCGAGGAAGACCAACGCAGCGGGCGCGAAGGTGATCTCGACCTGGCCGTGCCGGCCGGGCAGGTCGGCGGGCATCTGCGAGAGGGCGAGAACGGCGACGAGGAAGCCGATGGCGTAGCCGACATGGAGGTCGGGATGGGCGAGCCAGGACGCGCTGAGCGCGATCGACGCCGCGACGCCTGCTACGCAGACGGCGACGTCGTCGTTCCGAACGCGGCGCAACGCCATAGATCCTCCCAAAAAGGGTCATCGGCGGGTAGCGGCTCTCGCTTGACGACCTGGGGCAATGCCTTTCCCTAGGCCAGTCGAGCCGTTCAACTTTGGGGGTGTTTCGGCCGATGCATCGGGCGTGAGCGCTCCACGGGAGTCCGGCGCGTCCCTGGGGGGACTATGCCTGGGTCTCGCGAGCGCGCTGGTCGTCGTGAGCACGGTCTGGCTGCTCCCGGCCACGGATGCCGACCGGCGTACCGCGATCTGGTCCGTCGGTGTGCTGGCCGTCGCCAGCTTCGTGCTGTGGATCTCCACGCTGCCGGCACGACACCGCGTCGCGCTGGCTGGCTACCCCTGCCTGGTGTTCGTGACGTTGGCCTTCATCGGGTCCAACACCCAGTCTCTCGGCGCGATCTACGTCGGACTATTCACGGTCTGCTTCGTCTTCGTCGGCCTCTCGATGCCCCGCAACACCGCGGTGCTCTTCGCGCCGCTGGCTGCCGTGTGCTGGTGGCCGTGCAGCAGCACAGCGGCGGTGACCAGCCACAGTGCCCTCGTTGTCCGCGGCGTCATCGCGCTCACGATCTGGATCGGCGTCGCCGAGCTGCTGGCCGGGCGGGCCCGGATGGCGCGGGCGGAGTCGGGTCGGCTCCGGGTGGCGGCCGGTCGGGATCCGCTCACCGGCCTGAACAACCGGCGCAGTCTCGATGCCTTGCTCGACGCGGCGGAGCCCGGAGACGCGCTGATCCTGCTCGATCTCGACCACTTCAAGAACGTCAACGACTCGCACGGTCACGCGATGGGTGACCTGGTGCTCACCGAGTTCGCCCACGTGGTGACGGACCAGCTACGAGCGCGCGACACCGCGATCCGGTACGGCGGTGAAGAAGTGCTGCTGCACCTGCCGCACACCCCGCTGACTCACGTGGGAATCGTGTTGTCCCGGCTGCAAGAGGCCTGGGCCGCCATCGCTCCGCTGACGACGTTCTCCGCCGGAGCTGCCGTCGTCACCGGGCCAGGGACTGGCCGGGATGCGCTGCTGGTCGCCGATCAGAAGCTCTACCAGGCGAAAGCCAACGGTCGGGACCAGGCCGTTCTCTAGCTCGGGCTAGGGATCGCGGCGCCGGACGGAAGCCCGTCGGCCACCGCCACCTCGTAGTACGCGCGCCACGACTGCCCCGAGTCCGCGTGCGGTCCGTCGGCTCGCCCGGTGGACACCACCGCGTCGAGCTCGGCGAGGCAGACGCACCACCCGGCCGCATTGCGTGCCGCGACATCCCGGGCGCTGAGCACGTTGATGAGCGTCAGGATGCAGGCGGCATCGCCGTCCGGCTCAACGCTCAGCTGCAGCTCGTCGTCGCCCCAGCTGAAACCAAGCCGGTGGGGTGGCTCGAAGGTCAGCACGGTTCCCGTGCTCGGCGCGACATGCGGGTCGCCGGAGAACCGGATGGTCCCGCCCACCCGGGGTTCCAGTTCGACCCGGGACGGGAACCACATCGCGAGCTCATCCGGCGACGTGATGGCCTGCCAGACCCGCGCGACCGGGTGCGCGAAGCGGCGTTGGAACCGAACGGCCGGTTGGCCGTCGTACTCCAGGTAGCTGCCACGATCCATCAAGACTCCACGTCCGCGTCCAGGTGTCGGCCCAGGGCGTCGAGCCGCTCGTTCCACAGCTGCCGGTACGGCGCGAGCCAGACGTCGACGTCAGCCATCGGCCCCGGGGTGACGGCGTAGAGCCGCCGCTGCGCGTCGCCGCGAACCTGCACCAGTCCGGCCGCCCGCAGCACCCTGAGATGCTTTGAGGTGGCGGGTTGGGTCAGCCCCAGCCCGGCGACGAGGTCACCGACCGAGCGTTCCCCCTGCCGCAGCAGGTCCAGCAGCCGGCGCCGGTGAGGGTCGCCGAGTGCGGTCCAGATCCCGGTGGCCATGGTGCGACTCTGCCAGCGACCGTATATGCCTGTCAAGGCATATACGGTTGACGTGGCCGCAGCCCGCCGCCCATGCTGCAACGTGTGACAGGACCGACCTGGCTCATCGACCTGGTGGCGGCGGTCATGCTCGCCACGGCCGGCTACTGCGCCAGCCGGGTCGTGGTCGCCAGGTGGCGAGCCCGGGTAACGCAGACCGATGTCGACCTCGCTCACGTCGCGATGGGCCTGGGCATGGCAGACATGCTGCTGCGACCACCGGGCCCGGTGCTGAGCCGGATCGGACTGCTGGGCTTCACGGTGGTCGGTGGGTACTTCGCCGCACGCGGCATCCAGCACTACATCGACGGCCGAGGCGCCGTTGCCGCCGGGCTGCACCTGCAGCACGCCGTGGGCTCCGGCGCGATGCTGCTCATGTTGGTCCCGATGTCGCGAGCGGCGACCGGGAACGGGATGCCGGGGATGACCGTCCGATCGGTACTCGGCAGCGCGTCTCCCGCCGTGACGGTCGTGGCGGTTCTGCTGATGGGCCTCGCGGTCACGAGCGTAGGTCGGGTGCTGGCGAGCCCGCAGGGCCCGACGCCGGGTCCGCTCACACCGCGGCTGGGGGTGTGCTGCCAGGCGCTGATGACAGCGACGATGGGCTACCTGCTCCTCGCGGTGTGAGGGCTACCGAACGCGACGACCGCCGCCGTCGCCTCCGGCGTGGTGACGAACCGCTGCAGGGCGCGAGCCAGGGGCAGCACCCGACCCTGACTGGACGTGCTGGCCGCCCACAGTCCGGTCACCGGCGTCCCTGATACCGCCAGCTGCACGAGGGTTCGGTGCCGCAGGTCGGGGGCGACCACCCGGCCCAGGGCCAGCATGACGCCCTCACCGGCCTTGACCGCCGCGAGTGCCTCGCGCTCGCTGGGCAGCGCCACGAGGTCGGGCAGCCGCTGCAGCGACGCGAGCCAGCGACCCTCCTCGGTCGACGGCTCGATGCCCGCGGGACCGGTGAACCACTCATGTGACATCAAGGCCGACGCCACCGCCGGACCGCGAAGCTGGGCGAGCGGATGAGTGGGCGCGGCAACGAGCACTCGCTCGTAGCGCAAGAACGGCACGACGTGCATGCCCCCGCCCTCGACGGCCGATGGCCGGGCACCGAGCGCGATGTCGCAGGAGCGCTCGCGGAGCGCGGCGGCGACGGTGTCGGCAGGCCGTACGGCGACCTCGACCTGAGCACCGGGGATCTGGACCCGGAACGCCTCGAGCAGCGGGCCGGCGGCGTGCTCCTCGAACGACGCCGTCACGAGCACGTGGACCCGGCCCGCGGGAGTGCTGGCCTCGGCGACCTCCTGCCGCGCCCGGTCGGCCAGGCCCACGATCTCCTGGGCATGTTCGGCCAGCGCGCGGCCGCCGGGCGTCAGCGCGATCCCGCTGCCGGCGCGGACGTAGAGCCGGTCGCCGAGGTCGGTCCGCAGCGACGCCAGCGCCGAGGAGACCGCCGGCTCGCTGATCCCCAGCGCCGCGGCAGCCGCCTTCAGCGATCCCAGCCGAGCCACGAGCGCGAACGCCCGAAGCTGGCTCAGCGTCATCGACACCCTTGATAACCTCTCACCAAGGACGGGAGGGTCAATGCGAGAGCTGCAAGAAGCGCTCTCGACCCGGGCTCAGGAGATGGCTCGCGGCCGGGTCCCGTTCGTCCGCGCCACCGTCGTCCGCGCTCAGAGTCCGACCAGCTCGCATCCCGGCGACACCGCGCTCGTCCATGCCGACGGCGAGATCGAAGGCTTCGTCGGCGGGACCTGCGCCGAAGCCTCGGTCCGCGAGTACAGCCTGCGCGCCCTGGCTACCAACGAACCGTTGTTGCTCCGCATCGTTCCCGGCGAACCGTCCAGTGAGTACGAAGAAGGCGCGATCACCGTCGCGAACCCGTGCCTGAGCGGAGGCGCCATGGAGATCTTCCTCGAGCCACAGAACCCGCTCCCGCGGGTTCTGGTGGTCGGAGCGACACCGATCGCGCAGGCCTTCGCCGCCATGGCAGGACCGCTCGACATCGACGTGGAGCTCACCGACGGTGCTTCCGCCGCGCCGCGTCCCGACGACGCGGCGCTCATCGTGGCCTCGCACGGCCGAGACGAAGAGCTCGCCCTGACCGCCGCACTTCGTGCCGAGGTGCCCTACGTCGCGCTGGTAGCCAGCAAGAAGCGCGGCGCCGCCGTACTCGCGTCACTGGATGTCGACGAAGCCCAGCGCGCCCGGGTGCACAGCCCAGCAGGCCTGTCGATCGGTGCGCGGACTCCCGGCGAGATCGCGCTATCGATCCTCGCCGAGCTGATCTCGGAACGGGTGGGCGAGCAGCCGACCGTGCTCGTCGCCGTACCGGCCACTGCGACCGACCCGGTCTGCGGGATGTCGGTGAGCGCAGTGGCAGCCACCACTCACGTCGAGCACGGCGAGGCGACCGTGTACTTCTGCTGCGAGAACTGCCGCGCGTCTTTCGTCGCCGATCCGGACCGGTATGCCGTCGCATCCTGAGGGTCGGGTGGCCGGTCTCGTGCTGGCCGCCGGCGGCTCGCGCCGGCTCGGTCGCCCGAAGCAGCTGCTGCCGTATGGCGACGGCGTCCTGCTCGACGCCGTTCTCGCCACGGCACGCCGCAGCGGGTTCGACCAGCTGGTGCTCGCGCTCGGCGGCGCCGGTGAGGACGTCCGTCGCGCCGTCGACACCTCAGGGTTCGATCTGGTCGACAACCCGCACTTCGGCACCGGCTGCTCGTCGTCGATCGCAGCCGCGATCCCGGCTCTGCACCCGGACACCGCAGTGATGGTGCTCATGCTCGGCGATCAGCCCGGCATCCGGGCCGAAAGCGTGCGCGCCTTGCTCGACGGTCGAGGCGATGCGGAGCTCGCGGTATGCCGCTACGACGACGGGATCGGTCACCCGTTCGCGTTCGCGGGATCGGCACTCGCCGCCTTGGTCACGATCCATGGCGACAAGGCGGTCTGGAAGCTGCTCGAGCAGCGCGCCGCCGACGTGGTCGAGGTCACCATCCCGGGTCCGGTGCCTGTCGACGTCGACACCGAGGCCGATTACCAGCTGGTGCTCGAGGCGTTGCAGCGATAGCCGAATCCGGTTGCGTCCTCGCCATCGACCAGGGGACCTCGTCGACCAAGGCGCTCGTCGTGGCACCGGACGGCTCGGTGCTGTCGTCCGCCGAGTCGATCGTGCAACCACGCCAGGTCGCCGGCGGCGGGGTCGAGCAGGATCCGGGTGAGCTCTACGACTCGGTGGTCCAAGCCGGCCGGCGTGCGCTCGTCGAAGCGGCCACCCAGGTGATGGCGGTGGGGCTCGCCAACCAGGGCGAAACCGTCCTCGCCTGGGACCGGCAGCGCGGAGATCCGCTCACCACGGCGCTGTCCTGGCAGGACCGCCGGTCAGCCGGGATCTGTGACCGATTGGCGCCGCATTCCGAGCGGCTGCGGCTGCTGACCGGCTTGCCGCTCGACCCGTACTTCGCGGCCCCGAAGCTGTTGTGGCTCCGTGAGAACCTCACCCGCTCGGGCGTGGCGACGACGACCGACACCTGGCTGATTCATCGGCTGACCGGGAGCTACGTCACCGACGTAACGACAGCGTCGCGCACCGGACTGCTCGACCTCGACCGGCGCGAGTGGTCGACCGAGGCGTGCGAACTGTTCGGCGTGACCACGCAGGAGCTGCCAGAGATCGTGAGCTGTACGACGACAGTCGGCACGACCGAGATGTTCGGGGGCCAGCTCCCGGTCACCGGCCTGGCGGTCGACCAGCAGGCAGCGCTGTTCGGCGAGGGCTGCCTGGGCCTGGGCGACGCGAAGTGCACCTACGGCACGGGCGCGTTCCTGCTCGCGAACACCGGTGACCGACCGATTCGATCGACACATGGGCTGTCCGCCTCGGTGGCGTGGGACACGGCCGGTGAGGTCGCGTACTGCTTGGACGGCCAGCTGTACACGGTGGGGGCGATGGTGGACTGGCTGATCCGGCTCGGGTTGCTCCGCGACGCAGACGACCTCGACCGGCTAGGCGCGAGCGTGCCGGACGCCGGCGGCGTGATCGTGGTGCCAGCACTGGCCGGACTCGGCGCGCCGTACTGGCAGCCGAACACGCGCGCCAGCATCGAGGGCCTGTGCCTGGGCACCACATCCGCGCACCTGGTCCGCGCGGCGTTGGAGGGGATCGCCGCGTCGGTCGCCCTGCTGGTCCGGGCGACGGCTCGGGATCTCGGCGCACCGATCGGCACGCTCCGAGTCGACGGCGGTCTCACCCGCTCCCGGCTGCTGATGCAGTTGCAGGCCGACCTGCTGCAGACTCCGGTCGAGGTGTTCGCCTCACCGCACGCGACCGCGCTCGGCGTTGCGGCGCTGGCCCGGCTGGGTTGCGGTGCAGCCGGGACCCCCGCGGTGCTGGCGGGTCAGCGGTACGAGCCGGCGATCGACGCGGACGAGGCAGCCGCTCGGCTCGCGGCGACTGAGGCGGCCATCGCCCGCGTCATTGGATCGACGTGATGGTCGAATCCGTCGATGTCGCGGTCATCGGTGCCGGGGTGGTCGGCACCGCCATTGCACGCGAGATCGGCCGCAGCAACCGGTCGTGCCTGCTCATCGAGGCGCGGTCTGACGTCGGTGACGCCACCAGCAAGGCCAACACGGCGATCCTGCACACCGGTTTCGATGCGCCCGTCGGCAGCCTCGAGTCCAGGCTGGTGCGACGGGGGCATGTCCTGTTGCGCGAGTACGCCGAGCAGACCGGCATCCCGATCGAACGCACCGGGGCCGCGGTGGTCGCCTGGACCGAGAGCCAGCAGGCGGAGCTCCCGGGGCTGCTGTCCAAGGCGCTCGCCAACCACTACGACGCGGCCGAGTTGATCTCCGCCGAGACGCTCTATCGCCGGGAGCCGTATCTCGCCCCGGGCGCGCGCGGCGCCCTCGCCGTACCGGACGAGTCGATCATCTGCCCGTGGACCACCACGCTCGCCTACGCCACCGATGCCGCCGCCGCCGGCGTCACGCTGCGGCTCGACACCACCGTGCAGGGCATCGGGCGCGACCCTGACGGCACCCACCTGCTGGACACCAGCTCTGGCCCGGTCCGCGCGCGCTGGCTAGTGAACGCCGCCGGTCTGGCCAGCGCTGAGATCAACCGGATGATGGGCCACGACGAGTTCACGATCACGCCGCGCCGGGGCCAGCTCGTGGTCTTCGACAAGTTCGCCCGGCGGCTGGTGTCGTCGATCATCCTGCCGATCCCGACCGGCACCACCAAGGGCGTGCTGGTCGCGCCGACGATCTACGGCAACCTGCTCGTCGGCCCGACGGCCGAGGACTTGCCCGATCCCACCGACACTGCCACCACTCCCGATGGGCTGCAGAGCCTGGTCGCTGCCGGCGTCGCGATCGTGCCAGAGCTCGCCGGTGAGGAGGTCACCAACAGCTACGCCGGGTTGCGGGCGGCCTCGGAACACCGCGACTACCAGGTGAGCTGCGAGGCGGAACGCCACTACGTGTGCGTGGGCGGAATCCGGTCCACCGGGTTGAGCGCGTCGCTCGCACTCGCCGAGCACGTCGTCGAGCTGATGACCGGCGCCGGCTATCCAGTGGTGACCCGAGCCGGCGCACCTGCACCGGCGCGACAACCCAACCTCGGCGAAGCGTTCATGCGACCGGCCGGTGACCCCGCCGCCGTAGCCGCCGACCCGGAGTACGGCCGGATCGTCTGCTTCTGCGAGCGGGTGAGCCGAGGCGAGGTACGCGATGCGCTCGCCTCGACCGTCCCGCCTCGCGACCTGGCCGGCGTGGCGCGTCGTACCCGAGCCACCAACGGCCGCTGCCAGGGGTTCTACTGCGCCGCCGAGGTCGCGACGATGCTCCGCAGCGAGAGTCCGTCCCGATGAGCGAGCACGTCGACGTCCTCGTCGTCGGTGCCGGTCCCGCCGGCCTGGCAGCAGCCCGAACGCTGGCTCGCGGCGGCGTCCGCGACGTGTTGGTCCTCGATCGCGAGAGCCAGCCCGGCGGGGTTCCGCGTCACTGCCATCACGGCGGGTTCGGTCTGCGCGATCTGCATCGATCGATGAAGGGACCGCGGTACGCCGAGACCCTGGTCCACCGAGCCTTGGACGCGGGCGTCCAGCTGCAGACCGAGAGCATGGTCACCGGATGGTCGGATCCACAGACCGTCACCGTCACCTCACCCGCGGGCGTCCGCACCGTGACGGCTATGGCGATCGTGCTCGCGACCGGAGCACGCGAACGACCGCGGTCGGCACGGCTGGTCGCCGGCGACCGGCCCGATGGCGTCTTCACGACCGGTCAGCTGCAGCAGTGGTGGTACCTGCGCGGGCTGCCGGTCGGTCACCGAGCCTTGGTCGTCGGTGCCGAGCACGTCTCGTACTCGGCGGTGCTGACGTTGCGGGCGGCGGGCGTGACGCCGGTCGCGATGGTGACGTCTCTCCCCCGGCATCAAACCGTCGCCGGCTTCGCGGCGATGACCCAGCGGGGACTGCACGTGCCGCTTTGGACGGGCACCGACGTCGTCGCGTTGCACGGCCATGGTCGACTCGAGGCGGTCGAACTGTCCGACCGCGGGACCGCCGCCAACCGGAACGTCGCGGTCGACACGGTCGTGTTCACCGGTGACTGGGTCCCCGACAACGAGCTCGCACGCAGCGCCGGGGCCCGGCTGGACCCGACCTCACGGTCTCCGTTGGTCGACCAGGCCGGGGCGAGCAGCGTCAGTGGGCTCTACGCCGCCGGCAACCTGGCGCACCCGGCCGAGGCCGCGGACATCGCCGCGCTGCGCGGCGCGTCGCTCGGTGCGTCCCTGGCGCGCAGTTTCGGCGAGCTCGACGTGAGCGAACGGCGAACCGTGGAGATCGTCGTGGAGCCGCCGCTGCTGTGGTCGTCACCGGCGTACCTCGACGTCGGGTCTGTCGCCCGTGTGACTGATCTGCCGCACGGCCTCGTGCTGCGAACCGCTCAGTTCGGCGGTCGCTCCGGCGTGATCGTCGAGCAGGGCGCGCGCGAGCTAGCGAGGTTCCACCGCCGACACCTGGTCCCCAACCGGGCGCTTCGGCTGCCGCTGACGTGGGCGCCGAACGTCGATCCTGGGGCGGGCCCGGTACGAATCCGGCTGCGCTAAGCCGACCCTAGAGTTGACTTGGTCAACCTGGTCCGCAAGAGTGGGCCACGATGACCTCGAACCAGCTGCTGCGCGAGCGCGGGCTGCGCGCGACCGCTCATCGACGTGCGGTCCTCGATGCCCTCGCTGACCACCCACACGGGACGGCGGCCGAGATCACCGACCGGCTGGGCGGCAGTCGGCGTACGGGTCGGCTCTCGAAGCAAGGTCTGTACAACGTGCTCGACGACCTGACTCGCGCCGGCGTGCTCCGGCGCATCGAGCCGGCGGGCTCCGCGGCCCGCTACGAGCTGCGTGTCGGGGACAACCACCACCACATGGTGTGCCGCGAGTGTGGCGCAGTCGCGGACGTCGACTGCGCGACCGGCGCCGCGCCCTGTCTCGACCCCAGCCAGCTCGAGCCGGGCTTCGTCGTCGACGAGGCCGAGGTGGTCTGGTGGGGAACCTGCAGTGAATGCGCGCGTAGCGATGCACTCCCCGCCGGAGTTCATGACGTGATCACGACAACGCTGTCCAGCAAAGGAGAACCGCAATGAGTGATAGTCGCCCGACCCTCACCAATCGCCAGGGTCACGCCGTCTACGACAACCAGAATCAGCGGACGGTGGGCGACCGCGGCCCAGCGACGATGGAGAACTACCAGTTCCTCGAGAAGATCTCCCACTTCGACCGCGAGCGGATTCCCGAGCGAGTGGTCCACGCCAGAGGGACGACGGCGTTCGGCTACTTCGAGGCTTACGGCACCTGGGGCGACGAGCCGATCGCGACGTACACGCGCGCGAAGTTGTTCTCCGACAAGGGAAAGCGCACCGATCTCGCCATTCGGTTCTCGACCGTTGCAGGTGGCCGTGACTCCTCGGAGGTCGCTCGCGACCCTCGTGGCTTCGCGGTGAAGTTCTACA
The DNA here is from genome assembly GCA_036267755.1 of Mycobacteriales bacterium. GTDB lineage: Bacteria > Actinomycetota > Actinomycetes > JAFAQI01 > JAFAQI01 > DATAVK01. Next base: position 29,522 of record DATAVK010000021.1, on the reverse strand, counting down.
CCGAGGATGGCAACTGGGATCTGGTCGGCAACAACCTTGGCGTGTTCTTCATCAGGGACGCCATCAAGTTCCCTGACCTGATCCACTCGCAGAAGCCCGACCCCGTGAACTTCGAACGGCAGCCGGCGAACCGCGTCTTTGACTTCCTGAGCCAGACCCCCGAGTCGATGCACATGATCACGTTGGTATTCAGCCCGCGCGGGATTCCTGCGTCCTACCGGAACATGCAGGGTTTCGGCGTCAACACCTACAAGTGGGTCAACGCTGCGGGTGAAACGAAACTCGTGAAATACCACTGGATTCCCAAGCAGGACGTGGTGTCGCTGACCGCCGATGAGGCGGCGTCGGTGCAGGCGACAGACCTCGGTTCACACACCGCAGACCTCTACCGCGCCATCGAGACCGGTGACTATCCGGAATGGGAGTTGCGCGTCCAGCTGATGGACGACCACGACCATCCCGAGTTGGACTTCGACCCGCTCGACGACACGAAGGTCTGGCCCGAGGAGCTGTTCCCGCCGAAGCCGGTGGGGCGGATGGTCCTCGACCGAGCACCCGAGAACTTCTTCGCCGAGAACGAGCAGATTGCTTTCGGGACCGGCGTACTGGTCGACGGCCTCGACTTCAGCGACGACAAGATGCTGGTCGGTCGGACCTTCAGCTACAGCGACACGCAGCGTTACCGCGTCGGCCCGAACTACCTTCAGCTCCCGGTGAACCAGCCGAAGAACGCGACGGTCCACACCAACCAGCGCGACGGGCAGATGGCGTACACGGTCGACAACAGTGGCACGAACCCGCACGTCAACTACGAGCCGTCGATCGTCGCCGGCTTGCAGGAGGCGGACTACCCAGGTCACGACGAGCAGGGTCCCGAGATCACTGGTCGGCTCACTCGCAAGCGGATCGCGCGCACCAATGACTATGCGCAGGCCGGCGAGCGCTATCTGCTCAGCGAACAGTGGGAACGCGACGACCTGGTCGCCAACCTGGTCGGGGCACTTGCGCAGTGTGATCGGCCGATCCAGGAACGCATGGTCTGGCACCTTTTGATGTGCGAGGACGAGCTAGGGCAACGAGTCGGTGAAGGCATTGGAATCACGGCCGACGACGTCCGGCACCTCGGACCATTGGCCAAGCAGACTTTGACCGAGGCCGAGTTGGAACGCGCCGCGAACCTCGGAAAGAACGCGCCTCGCGACGTGGCCGGACGGACCATGACGCACTGCGTGACCAACGGTCGGCAGTCAGCCTGACCGAAATCGGTGAACATCCTTCCCGGCCCAGTCATGGTGCGGGCCGGGAAGGATGCGGATTTCGCGACAGCACAAGGAATCATTGACGGGTACCCTGCAGGTTCTTCGACTTGTGCAGGAGTGACCGTGCAGCTCACCATCGACACCAGCCAAGACCTCGACGACGTCATCCGCGTCGTCGGTGCGCTGTACAACGTGCAGCTCGGCGTGGTCGAGGCCGCGAAGCCAGCAGCCATCATCCCGCGGCCTCGAGGCCGCGGCAGATCCACGTCGTCGCATCGTTCGTCGCCCCGTCGTTCGGGTCGCCGACCGAGCGCCGGATCCGCCTCGACCGCAGAAGTGCGCGCCTGGGCGCAGACCCACGGCTACGAGGTCAACAGTCGCGGCCGTCTCCCAGCGAGTGTGAAGGCCGCGTTCGACGCCGCGTCGTCCTGAGCCCTAGGGCTCGCGGATCAAGTCGAGCAGCTCTTGCTGCGACCGCACCTCGAGCTTTCGGAACACTGACGACAGGTAGTTGCGCACCGTGCTCTGGCTCAGGTAGAGCCGGCGTGCGATCGCGGGTACCCGGTCGCCCGCCCGCAGCAGGCGCACCACCTCGAGTTCCCGCGCGGACAGTTCGGCTTCGCCCGCGAATCGGGGGCGGCCAGCCGGATCCAGGACCTCGCTAGCGGACACCATGCCGGAAAGCCGGCTCAGTCGGCGGAACGCATCGTCGAGCTCGATGCCGGCAAATGGCGTGGCGAGCCCGTCGTCGGCAACCGCGACGAACCCAAAGCAGGGTGAGGGCAGCAACGGTGCAACGGCCAGCCGGGCCCGCACCACATCACCGTCGGGTCGCTGCAGCCCAAGCCGGGCACTGCCGCCGACGCCGCGCTCGGTGGCCCGGGCCAGCACGTCCAGCAGAACGCGCACTTCGGTGGCAGGCGCCAGGTCGAGGATCGACGTACCGAGCACCTCCTCGGGACCGACGCCGAGCAGCGACGCCACGTCGCTATTGATCCGGTCGATCATCAACCGGGTATCGGTGGATCCCGCCATCGTCGGGACCGCCTGGTTTGCCAGGTCGCTCGTCGCCTGACGCCGGCCGTCGTCAACCTCGGCGATGACGGCAAACGCCGGTCCGGACTGCTGCGTCGGGACTACCGGCCGGATCCAGAGCTGATACGCGGCCACCTGGCCGTCGAGGTGGACGAGTCGGGAGATCGGGAAGCCGGGCAAGCCGCGGATCAGCGCGTACCCGGCATCCCGGGCCGGGATTCGATACGTGACGCTGGCCAGAGTGTCGCCGATGACCCGTCGCTTGCCGTTGCCGGACAGCAACGCGATGGCCGGCTCGCTCGCGGCGATGATTCGCTCCGCCGACGACTCCAGGATCAGGACCGGCAACGGGCTTGCAGCGGCTACCTCGATCGCCCAGGAGCGTGACGCGGACTCCCGTGAAACGGCTTCCACCACCTGTGCCGACATCTGGATCGCCGCTCCCCTCCGCCGCTTAAGCGAACTGTCGCATGGCATTGACGCTGTGCACCAGTGTTGGTCAATTATTGTGTCAGAACTTGTCACGCGGCGGCTGACAGCCCGGCCATCATCTGGTCCACCAATCGGTCGGCGAAGTCACCGTCCAGTGGATCGTGTCCGAAGCTCAGCCGGTAATAGATCGGGGCGAAGACCTGGTCGGCGGCAACGACGACGTCGATGTCGGGACGGACCTCGCCCCGCGCGATCCCGGCACGGATCGTCTCGATCGCGACTGCGCGCCGCGGTGCCAGCCAGCGTTCCCGCAACGCCGCAGCGATCTCCGGATCGGACTGGGCCTGGCCGATCAGCCCGCGCATCAGCGGGCCGCAGCTGGAGTCCTGAAGCAGCTCAACCAACGCGCGCAGCTGGAACCGCAGCGCGTCGCTGGTCGACAGGTCAGCCGGGATCTCGATGGACTCACGGGTCTGCTCGAGCAATCCCTCGAGCGCGACTGCACCGCGGGACGGCCACCAGCGGTAGATGGTGGCCTTGCTCACCCCGGCCCGCACCGCGATGGCCTCCATCGTGCAGGCGCCCATCCCCCCCTGGAGCATCAGGTCACCGGCCGCGGCGAGGACGGCAGCGCGCGCCTGCTCGCTGCGCGGCCGGCCGCGTCGCCGCTGCAGCTCGGGTTCCATCGCGCGCCTCTCGTGTGGGCGGGATCACAGCGCCAGGCGGTGCCGCCGGGCATATACTAGACGGTGCGACTACTTATTTGAGGGAGATCCGAACCGCCGTCCGCGACACCGTCGTCACGGTCTGGCATGTGGTGACCATGTTTGTGCGCCTTGCTCCACCTGATGACCTGCCGACGGCCGATCCCTCGACCTCACATCGGCTCCGCCGATCGCTCATCGACCCCGCGCTTCCAGGGCCGGACCCGATGCTGCCCTCGCTCTCACGCCCGAGCGGGGCAGGCTGGGCGTGGCTCTACCGCCAGGCTCATACGCACCGCGGCTTCGTGCTCAACGTCGCCCGGTCCGCGCTCGCGACCTCGGCAGCCTGGGGACTGGCTCGCGCGCTCGGTGACCCGCAACCGGTCGTCGCCGCGATCGCCGCGCTGCTCACCGTGCAGGCGACGGTGTACCAGACCGTGGTCAAGGGCGTGGCTCGAGTGGCCGGCCTCGTCGCCGGCGTCGGACTCGCCTCGCTGCTCGGTGGGATCGGTGGGGTCCACCTGTGGACCTTGGTCCTTGCCGCGGGGGGCGCCGCGCTGATCGGACGCGCCCTCGGTGGCTCCGAGGTCGCCGCGCAGACCGCCGTCACGGCGTTGACCCTGATGAGCGTCGCCGCCCATGGCCCCGCCATCGTCATCCAGCTCGCCAGCTCGTTCGTCGGCGCCGTCGTTGGCGTGCTCGCCGGCGCCGTGGTGTTGCCCACCACGAACGCGGGTGAGGCCGCGTTCGCCGTGAAGGACTTCGCCGACGACATAGTCGACGTGATCCGTCACGTAGCCGACGACCTTGTCGACGAGGACCTGCTCCTGCTGAGTTCCGGCTGGGGCGGCCATCTCGCCCGGCTCGACACCAGCCGGCTGCACGCGGCTTCCGCACTGTCCGAGGCATCGGAGTCGCTGCGCTGGAACCACCGGGGAGCCGGCCGCCGGGAGGCGGTTGCGGCGTACGTCGATGTCGACGAACGGCTGCGCCGTGCGTCGAGCCACACCGCGCACATCATCGACACCCTTCGCGCCGCCGCGACCGAAGGTGCCCGCCAGCAGCTGAGCACCAGCCCACGATTCCGGACCCGGTTCTCGAACCTGCTCGCCAGCGTCGCCGACTCGGTCGAGGCGCTCGCCGCCCCGTTGCGGGATCGGGTCGGTCGGAGCGGCACGTACCGTCCGGTGACGGTCGCGGAGGCGCTCCATGAGGCGCGCGCCGGTGTCCGCGAACTGACCGACGACGTCCGCCGTGACCTCGACGATCCGACGTTGTTCCTGCTCTACGGCTCGCTCCTGTCGGCGATCGACGCGCTGATGGCCGACCTGGGCGGACCGGTGTCCCTCACCGCAGCGCCAACCGCGCCGCAGCCACGTCGCACCTCCGACGACCGCGCCGCCGTCGCGCCGTCGCGCTAGCGGCCGGACCCGCGACAATAGGCGGGTGAACACGACACGGGTCACCCGCGCCGACATCGAGGCGGCCGCTGCGCGGTTGGACGGGGTCGCGACGACCACTCCCTTGCAGCTCAACGCGCGGCTGTCCGCGCTCACCGGAGCGGCGGTGTATCTCAAGCGCGAGGACCTCCAGCCGGTCCGCTCGTACAAGCTCCGGGGGGCGTACAACTTCATCTCCCAGCTCGCGACCGACGTCCGCGCGCGGGGGGTCGTCTGCGCCAGCGCCGGCAACCACGCCCAGGGCGTCGCGATGGCATGCGCGCTGCTGGGGATCGACGGCTGGGCCTACCTGCCGCGCACCACACCGCGGCAGAAGCGCGACCGGATCGAGGCGCTCGGCGAGGGCAGGGTCGAGATCCGCGCGACCGGTGACACCTACGACGAGGCGAGCGACGCGGCCGCCGCGTTCGCAGCCTCCAACGGCGCCGCGCTGGTGCCGGCCTTCGACGCCCTGGACACCATCGCCGGGCAAGGCACCGTGATCCGGGAGATCGAGGGCCAGCTTGGCCGCTCCCCCGACGTCCTCGTCGTACCGATCGGGGGCGGCGGCCTGCTCGCAGGGTCCGCGGCGTGGCTGTCCGACCAGGCGACGCCACCCCGCCTGGTGGGGGTCGAGCCGGCGGGCGCCGCCAGCATGGCCGCCGCGGTGCGAGCCGGCCTTCCGGTGCCGCTGGACACCCTCGACACGTTCGTCGACGGTGCGGCGGTCAGGCAGGTCGGAGCCCACACCTACGCGCACGCGGCGGCGAGCGGGGTCGAGCTACTCACCGTGACCGAAGGCGAGCTCTGCACCGAGATGATCGCGCTCTACCAGGCCGACGGCATCATCGCTGAGCCCGCCGGCGCGCTCTCGTCGACCGCACTCGGCCAGCTCGGGGACCTCCGCGACCAGACCGTCGTGTGCGTGCTCTCCGGCGGCAACAACGACCTGTCCCGCTACCCCGAGATCCTCGAGCGATCCCTGGTCCATCTCGGGCTCAAGCACTACTTCCTGGTCGAGTTCCCGCAGGAGCCCGGCGCGCTGCGCGGCTTCCTCGACCACGCGCTGGGCCCGGAGGACGACATCACGCTGTTCGAGTACGTGAAGCGCTCCAACCGGGAGACCGGCCCGGCGCTGGTCGGCATCGAGCTGGCCCGCCGCGAGGACATCGGCCCGCTGCTGGACCGGCTGGCCGGGATGTCGCTCGTCGTGGAGCAGGTGCAGCCGGACCATGCGCTGTTCCGGTTCCTCGTCTAGCCACTATTGACAACGGTTTCCAGTTTCATCCAGACTGGTTTCGTGCTTCACCACAGACTGCGGTCGCGCGCGGCCATCGCCGCGCTCAGCATCGCCGCGGTCGCGGGGCTGGCCGGGTGCGACTCGGCCGCCCACGTCTCGGCAACCGCCTCCGGCCGTGTCACCGTCGCAGCCGCCGAGAACTTCTGGGGGAACATCGCCGAGCAGATCGGTGGGTCGCGGGTGAGCGTTCACTCGATCATCACCGACCCCAACACCGACCCGCATCTGTACCAGAGCGACCCGGCGGCCGCGGCGACGATCACGACGGCCCAGCTCGTGATCGAGAACGGCGCCGGCTACGACGACTTCATGGACAAGATCCTGGCGAGCTCCTCGAGCTCTTCCCGCCGGGTGCTCTCGGTCCAGAAGGTCCTCGGTGTCACGGGGAGCAACCCCAACCCGCACCTGTGGTACTGGACCCAGCGGCTGCCCACAGTGGCGACGGCCATCAGCCGGCAGCTCTCGAGTATCGACCCGGCCGGCGCGCACGCGTTCGCCGCCGGCGCGGCCCGGTTCGACGCCAGCCTCAAGCCACTACTCACGGTCATCTCGAGGATCAAGTCCCGGTACGCCGGTACGTCGATCGCCTACACCGAGCGCGTGCCCGGGTACCTCGTCGCGGCTGCCGGGCTGAGGCTTGGCACCCCCGCATCTTTCTCCCAGGCCATCGAGGACGGCACCGACCCCAGCCCCCAGGACACGGCGACATTCGACCGCGACATCACCCAGCACAAGGTGAAGGGATTGCTCTACAACTCCCAGGTCGTCGACTCCCAGACCACTGCCATCAAGGCACTCGCCGTCGCGGCCCACGTCCCCGTCGTCGGAGTCTCGGAGACGATGCCGCCGCAGTACACCAGCTTCCAGGCCTGGCAGCTCGCCCAGGACCGTGCACTGCTCGCGGCGCTCGGTGGCTGACACCGGCGGGTCGACCCGCCCCGCTGCCGCCCTGCATGACGCCACGCTGCGCTTCGGCGAACGGACGCTGTGGAGCGAGCTCGAGCTGGAGGTCGCCGCCGGCGAGTTCGTGGCGGTGCTCGGCCCCAACGGGGCCGGCAAGACCAGCCTGATGCGGGTCCTGCTCGGGCTGCAGCAGCTGTCGTCGGGGTCGGTGACCATCGCGGGCCGTCCCCCGCGGCGCGGGAACAGCGACGTCGGCTACATCCCGCAGCAGAAGGGGTTCGACCGCGACCTCCCGCTGCGCGGCCGGGACCTGGTGCGGCTCGGGCTGGACGGGCATCGGTGGGGGCCGCCGTGGCCCTCGCGCGAGGCGCGACGGCGCGTGGACGATGCCATCCGCTCGGTCGGCGCGACGGCGTTCGCCGACGCACCGATCGGCAGCCTGTCCGGCGGCGAGCAGCAGCGGCTGCGCGTTGCCCAGGCGCTGCTCAGCGAGCCGCAACTCCTGCTGTGCGACGAGCCGCTGCTCTCGCTCGACCTGCACCACCAGCAGGCGGTCACCGCGCTCATCGACGAACGACGCCGCGACGCCGGCACCGCCGTACTTCTGGTCACCCACGAGATCAATCCCGTCCTCCCGCTCATCGACCGTGTGCTCTACCTCGTCGGCGGCAACTGGGCCATCGGACGGCCCGAGGACGTGATGACCAGCGAGCGGCTGACCGAGCTCTACGGCGTACCGATCGATGTCCTCCGGGTCCGCGACCGGATCGTCGTCGTCGGCGCCCCGGACGCCGGACACGGTGATGCTGGCGGTGGCCATCATCACCACCTCGACGACGTGCCCCCTGCCACTCCCAGCCGGGGGCTGCTGCCGTGACCGGCCTGTGGTTCTACCTCCAGCAACCGTTCGCGGTGCACGCGCTGCTGGCCGGCGGGCTGATCTCCGTGGCGTGTGGGCTGCTCGGGCCGTTCGTCGTGACGCGCGGCGCGGCCTTCGCCGTCCACGGGACCGCGGAACTCGCCTTCACCGGCGCTGCCGCCGGGCTGCTCATCAACGGGGATGCGATCGGAGGCGCCCTGGTCGGGTCGATCGTCGTGGCCACGTCTATCGGGCTGCTCGGCGCGCGGTCGCGCGAGCGCGACTCCGCGATCGGGGTCATCCTGGCGTTCGGCCTCGGCCTGGGCGTGCTGCTGCTGAGCTATTACAACGGCTTCGCGACCGAGGCCACGAACATCCTGTTCGGCTACATCTACGGTGTCAGCACGAACCAGCTGATCTTGCTGCTCGTGATCGTCGGGGTCGTCATCGTGGTGACCGCTGTCATGTTCCGGCCGTTGCTGTTCGCCAGCGTCGATCCGGAGCTCGCGGAAGCCCGGGGGGTGCGCACCCGCCTGCTGGGTCTGCTGTTCCTGTACCTGCTCGCGCTCACCGTCACGGAGGCCGCGCAGATCGTCGGGACCCTGCTGGTGCTCAGCCTCACGATCACGCCCGCCGCCGCGGCGACCAAGCTGTCCGCCAACCCGCTGGTAGTGACCGCCATCTCGGTGGGCTTCGCCTTCGTCGCGGCTGACGGCGGACTCGTCGCGAACCTGCAGTACCCGTCCGTGAAGGCCAGCGTGTTCGTCACCTTCATCAGCTTCGGGCTCTACCTGCTGGCCCGGCTGGTCGGTCTTGGACTCACACAGCGAGGGCGCCGGATTACGGTAGGCACGTGACCAGCGCGGATACCGGCCGACTGCGCGCCACTCGGCAAGGCGCCGCGCTGGATGCCGCCCTCGCTGAGGCCGACGGCTTCCTGACCGCGCAAGCACTGCACGACGAACTGAAGCGACGCGACCAGGCGATCGGCCTCACCACGGTGTACCGCCATCTCAAGCGGCTGGCCGAGCAGGGCGACGTCGACGTCGTGGTCCGCCCCGACGGCGAGGCGAGCTACCGCAGGTGCGGTCAGGGGCACCCGCGGGATGAGGCGGACCATCACCACCATCTGGTCTGCCGGCAGTGCGGTCGCAGCGTCGAGGTGGCAGGGCCCGAGGTGGAGCGCTGGGCCGCGCGGGTCGCCGACGAGGCAGGCTTCACCGAGGTGACCCACACCGTCGAGATCTTCGGGCGCTGCGATCGGCACCCGTCGCCGACCGGCCGACACTAGGGATCAGCCGACGCGGCCCTTGGCCGTCACGGTGTACCAGAAGCCCTTGAAGGCGAACAACCCCTCGCCATTCGCCTGCCCGGCCTTGTGGTCGCCGAGGTAGTAGTACAGCGGGTGGCCGTGGTACTTGACCTGGTCGTGCTTGATCTTCGCGAGGCTTGCGCGCTTGATGCCATGGGCCGCCTTTGGTGCGTGCTCGCTGGTCACCGGCTTCCAGACGGCACGGCATTTCTTGCCGCAGTTGGACTTCTTTGAGGTGTCGATCGAGAACATGTAGACGGTGCGGCCGCCCTTCGCCGCGACTCGCTTACCGACAGATGTCTTATGCAGGCTGATCGTCACGGACTTGGCGGTCGCCGGGGCCGATGCCGTTGCTGACGCCGGCACAACGGCGCCGACGGCGGCCACCGCAGCCAACGATCCCCCGACGGCCAGTACGGACAATGCGCGACCTCGTGCAGCCATGCCGTGCTCCTCTCGGGACGTGACGGGCAGGCAGAACGCGCGCCCACCCCAGGTCACGGACTGCGCAACGAGGCGGTTCACCGGTACGGCGGACAGCGGACCTCAGCGGAGGGATGATGGGTGCGTGACGCGATTTCGCCTCGTCACGGGGGGTCTTGCTCTTGCCGCAACGCTGGCGTTCCTGCCAGCCGGCTCCGCGACTCCGCCCGTGCACGCCGCCTCGCCGCGCGCAGCATCCCCATCGCTGCGGGTCGGCCAACTGACGCTGCACCGGTGCAAGCTCGGCGTGGGCCGGGCCACGTGGTGCGGATCGATGCGCGTTCCGATCGCACCTGGCCACAGCGACGTGAAAATCACGGTGTCGTTCGGGTGGGTGCCGGCCAGTCACCCGCCGCACGGCGGCGCCCACACCGTGCTGGCGATGGAAGGCGGCCCGGGCTATCCGTCGACCGGCACCGCTGCGGACTACGCCCGGATGCTGGGGCCAGTGCTCACCACCCACAACCTGCTCGTGGTCGACCAACGCGGCACCGGAGGATCGAGCCCGATCAACTGCCAGGGCCTGCAACAGCTCGGCAACCTGACGACGACGACCACCTTCCGGAAGGACGTCGCGGCATGCGCCGCCCAGCTGGGCAGCCGGTCCGACCGTTACGGCACGGCCTACGTCGCCGAGGACCTGGCCGCCGTCGTACGGGCGCTGAAAGTCGGACGGGTCGACTATTACGGCGACTCCTACGGCACCTACCTCGGCCAATCGTTCCTGGCTCGGTATCCGCACCTGCTCCGGTCGGTAACGCTCGACTCGGCATACGAGGCTCGGGATCTCGATCCGTGGTACCGGACGACTCCCACCACTGCCCACCGAGCGTTCAACCGGGTCTGCCGGCTGTCTGTGAGTTGCAAGACCGGGGGCCACGGCTCCGCGTGGAGCGTCATCGGGCGGCTGGCCCGACGGTTGCGGCACCGTTCCTTCACGGGCTCCCCGGTCGGCCTCGACGGCCATCGGCATCCCGTGGTTGTCAACGAGACGACGTTGGTCAACCTGGTCAACGACGCTGGCTATGACTACCAGCCTGACCGCGACCTCGTCGCCGCCGCCCGTGCCTACCTCAATCTGCGAGACAAGACGCCGCTGCTGCGGCTGTGGGCCCAGGACATCGGCTGGGACGACGGCGACTACGTCGCGCCCGACACCACCTACTCGGACGGTGACTACTTCGCGGTCGCCTGCACCGACTACCCGCAGCTGTTCAGCATGCATGCCGGCCGCGCCACCCGGGTCAAGCAGCTCGACGCGAATGAAGCAGCGCTGCCGCCACGAACCTTCGCGCCGTTCACGATCAACGAGTGGCTCACCGTGCAGCCGTACACCGAGACCTACGACTCCTGTCTTGACTGGCCTGCTCCCAAGCATGCGGCGCTGCCACCGGTGCCAGCAGGCCCGATGGATCGCACGCACGTCCCGGTGTTCATCCTCAACGGCGCGCTGGACTCCCTCACCCCGCCGGCCGGCGGGGCGCACATCGCACGCCAGATCGGTCGTGCGGCACGCGCGGTCGTGGTGCCCAACACCGTGCATCTGGTCGCGCTGGACAACCCTCACCCGTGTGGCGAGGACCTGGTCCGCCGGTTCATCGAGCACCCATCACACCTGCGCACGATGTCCGTCTCCTGCATCCACAAGGTGCCGCCGATCGACGCGATCGGTCGATACCCGCGGACCGTGCACGCGGCTCAACCCGGCACCGGACATGCGGCCGTGTACTTGCGCCGCGTCGCTTCGGTGGCGACGGCAGTCGTCGGTGACGCCGCGGTCAGGTTCGACTTCCTCGATGGCCTGCACGATCAAGGACTGCGAGGCGGGACGATCGACTACGACCGGTCGCACGGGCACTGGGTGGCCCAGCTGCACGCGGATCGTTGGACCGTCGACAGCTCGGTCACCGGCACCGTGACCTTCCGCTCCGACGGCCTCGGCGGCAAGGCGCGGGTCACCTTCCGGCAGGGCCACGAGCGCCTGAAGTGCACGATCCGGTGGTCCGCGACACGCGGTCACCGCCAGGCAGTGGTCCACGTTGGCGGCGAGGTGGTCGACGTACCCTCGCCGTAACTCGGCCAAAGGAGTGCAAACCTCGATGATCGAGGCACACGCCCTGACAAAGCGGTACGGCGAGACGCTCGCTGTCGACAACCTCAGCTTCACGGTGCAACCGGGCGTGGTGACAGGCTTCCTCGGCCCGAACGGCGCCGGCAAGTCCACCACGATGCGGATGGCGCTCGGGCTGGACCACCCCAGTGGTGGATCGGTCACGATCAACGGGACGCCGTACGGCGAGCACCGGTGGCCGCTTCGAGAAGTGGGTGCGCTGCTCGAAGCGAAGGCGATCCACGGCGGCCGAAGCGCGTACCAGCACCTGCTGTGCGTCGCGCAGAGCAACCACCTGCCACGCCGACGGGTCGACGAAGTGCTCGAACTGGTCGGCCTCACGTCAGTGGCCAGGAAGCGGTCCAAGGGGTTCTCCCTCGGCATGGGTCAACGGCTCGGCATCGCGAGTGCCCTGCTCGGCGACCCTTCGGTCCTCCTGCTTGACGAACCGGTGAACGGACTGGACCCCGAAGGCATCCTGTGGATGCGTACTCTCCTGCGGCACCTGGCCGGCGAGGGTCGCACCGTCTTCGTCTCGAGCCACCTGATGAGCGAGATGGCGTTGACGGCGGATCACCTCATCGTCATCGGCCGTGGCGCATTGATCGCGGACGCGCCGACGCGAGAAGTGCTGCAGATGAGCACCTCCAACTACGTCAGGGTGCGCTCGCCGCAGGCGCAGGCACTCGCTGGCCTGATCAACAACGCCGGCGGCACGGCGACACCAGATGGCGACTCAACCCTCACCGTCACCGGCTTGACGACCGAAGCGGTCGGCGAGCTTGCCGGTAGCAACGGCGTGATCCTGCATGAGCTGTCGAATGTGGAGGCATCGTTGGAGTCCGTGTTCATGCAGTTGACCGAGGGTGCTGTCGATTACCGGGCCGCGTCATGAGCGCCGCGACGACCACGGACATCGCGCACCCCGGCGGGGGGCAGGTCCTGCTTGACGTCATGCACTCCGAGTGGACCAAGCTGCGGACAGTGCGTTCGACGTACTGGTCGGCGATCGCCGCCGTCGTCATCTCGGTCGGGCTCGGAGCGCTGATCTGCCTCGGCAACTCGACCGGCGCAGCCGACCGACCGTCGGATCCCGCCGGTACCAGCCTGGCCGGCATGTTCCTGGCGCAGGTCGCCTTCGCGATCGTCGGCGTGCTGGCGATGAGCGCGGAGTACAGCACCGGCATGATCCGAACCACGGTGGCCGCGATCCCGCAGCGCGGTTACGTCCTCGCCGGCAAGGCGATCGTCCTCGGGATCGCGGCGTTCGTGCTGGTGACCGCGACGGCCTTCGCGACGTTCTTCGTGGGCCAGTCGATCCTGTCGCGTCGCCACTACAACATCGGAGTCGGCGCACCGGGTGTGCTGCGGGTGATCCTCGGCGTCGGGCTCTATACGACGGTGCTCGTCCTGCTGGCCTTGGCGCTCGCCACGATCCTGCGCAACACGGCCGGAACGATCACGGCCGTCATCGGCATCATCTTCGTGCTCCCGATCATCGTGGCGCTGCTCCCGTCGCGCTGGCAGGACGACATCGGTCGCTACACGCCTGCCAACGCGGGTGCGGCGATCATCAGCGTCACGCAGCAGGACCACTCACTCGGACCGTGGGCCGGGTTCGGGGTGTTCTGCATCTGGGCCGTGCTTGCCACCGCCATCGCCTGGTGGACGCTGCGCCACCGCGACGTCTGAGGCGCCTACAGGTGCTCCTTCTTGGAGCAGACCGGCCACGGGTGCCAGCCCTGCTTCGCGTGCAGCTTCTTGGCCGCGGCGTCCTGGGTCTTGGCCTTCGCGTGGCTCGGCAGGCCGTGGTAGCCCAGCGAGTGCCAGGTCGACTTCGCGAACTGGTAGGCGCCGTAGTACCCGTTGCCGGTGTTGATGTGGTACCGGTCGCCGGACTCACAGGTGCGCAGCTTGCGCAGCTTGTGGTCCATGACGTGCGCGGCCTTGCGATGGCTCGCGGCCGAGGCACGGCTCGCCGCTGAGGCGCGAACCTGAGTCGAGTGGTGGGTTGCTGCCGTCGCGCCGACGGGTGCTGCACCCATCAGGCCGCCGACGATGACACCAGCCGCGAGGACGGTGCCGGCCGCGGAACGACGAGTGGAAAGGGACAGGGACGGTCGCACGAGAGCTCTTCCTCGGACGCCTGCGAAGTTAGCTGTCGGGTTCGGGCGCGGGAATCGCCCGGTCGCTGTCGCGACTTCACCCCGAGGACGTCAGCGCCAAAATGCGCGCCGTTGTCCGAGGACCTGGGTCCTCCGCTCCCGCCGGGCCGATCGTTTGTACGGCGTACCCCAGTGGCGGGACTCGGCGTCCAGGGTCCGCAGGCACCTGATGGCGCCCATGACGATGCTATGTCCCGCCGTTATCGTTTCGAAACCCGGCCCCCGGTTTTGTGGACGACCGTGCGCGATGCGAACGTCAGCTGACCGCCGCGGCGGCGGCCCGACCGGCCACCCGGCCCGAGAAAACGCAGCCCCCGAGGAAGGTCCCCTCGAGCGCGCGGTAGCCGTGCACCCCACCACCGCCGAACCCGCTGACCTCACCGGCGGCGTACACGCCGGGCAACGGTTCTCCGGTCGACGTCAACACCCTGGCGGACAGGTCGGTCTCGAGACCGCCGAGTGACTTGCGGGTCAGGATCCACAGCCGTACGGCGATGAGCGGGCCGTCGCCGCCGATCAGCCGGTGGGGTGTGACGACCCGGGTGAGCCGGTCGCCGAGGTAGCGCCGCGCCGCCAGGGTCGCGACGACCTGGGGATCCTTGCCGTACTCCGCGCTCACCTGCAGGTCGCGGGCTTCCACGGTCTGCCGCAGCTCGGCCGCGTCGATGAGGTCGTCGCCGGCGAGTGCGTTCATGGCCTCCACCAAGTCCTCGAGGCGGTCCCGCACCAGGAAGTCCTCGCCGCGATCGAGGAACGCCTGCACCGGCCCGGTCGGCCCGGGACGGGCCCGGCCGAGCACCTGCCGGACGTCCTTGCCGGTCAGGTCGGGGTTTTGCTCCGAGCCCGACAGCGCGAACTCAGGCCCGATCGTCGCGCGGTCGAGCAGGAACCACGAGTGGTCGTAGCCGGTGCTCGTGACGTGTCGCAGGGCGCCGAGGGCGTCGAAGCCGGGGAACAGCGGTGTCGGCAGCCGCCGGCCGCGGGCGTCGAGCCACAGCGGCGACGGGCCGGACAGGATGCGGACGCCGTGCTGAGACCACACCGGCGAGTGGTTGATGACCCCCTCCGGGTAGTGCCACATCCGGTCGGGGTTGATGACCCGGCCCCCGGCCTCGGCGACCACGCCCTGCATCAACCCGTCGACGCTGTCCGGTACGCCGGAGAGCATCCGGGTCGGGGGTTCGCCGTACCCCGTCGGCCAGTAGCGGCGGACCAGGTCGTGGTTGGCGCCGATGCCGCCGGAGGTGACCACCACGGCCTGCGCGCGCAGGGCGAAGTCGCCGACGACCGTCCGGGGGCTCGGGACGCCGCGCTCGACGTCGGTGTCCTCGAGCCGCTCACCGCTGACACCGTCGACGACGCCGCCGGTCGAGGTGAGCGCCGTCACGCGGTGCCGGAACCGCAGGTCGACGAGGCCACGGGACACCGCGTCCCGCACCTCGCGCTCGAACGGCGCGACGATGCCCGGGCCGGTGCCCCACGTGACGTGGAAGCGGGGAAGCGAGTTCCCGTGACCGGGCACCTGGTAGCCGCCACGCTCGGCCCACTGCACGACCGGGAAGAAGCGGACGCCTTTCTCGTGCAGCCAGGACCGCTTCTCGCCCGCGGCGAAGCCGACGTACGCCTCGGCCCACCGCCTCGGCCAGTGGTCCTCCTCGCGGTCGAAGCCGGCGGTGCCCAACCAGTCGGCCAGGGCGATCTCGTAGGAGTCGTGGACCCGCAGCCGGCGCTGCTCGGGGGTGTCGACGAGGAACATGCCGCCAAAGGACCACCAGGCCTGGCCGCCGAGCGACGCCTCGGGCTCCTGGTCGACCAGGATGACGCGGCGGCCGGCGGCGGCGAGCTCGGCGGTGGCGACCAGACCGGCCAGCCCGGCGCCGACGACGATGACGTCCGCGTCGTGGGGAGCTGTAGCCATCGAACCTCCAGGTGCCGAGGTCGGCAGGCTACTGCGGCAACGTCAGAGGGCGCGGGCGGCACCCAGCTCGCGGAACACCTGCAGCAGGGCGCAGACCCGCGCCACCTCCGTGGCCGTGAACCGCAGGGACAGCGGCCGCGCGGCGAACGCGACGGCGGCCGGGTCGCGGTCGTGGTCGGGTACGGCGAGCAGCCACTGCGTGGCGCGGTGGGGACCCCCGAGCTCGGCCGGCAGGTCGCCGGTGCGCAGGACAACCGGGCCACCACGCTCGACCGCCGTCCTGCCCGCCTCCACCTGCCGCGCGACCTCGACCGGCAGAACCACGGCGGCGGCGACGTGGGCGAGCTCGAGCATGGCCTCGACCAGCGACTCCCGCGGATCGGTGCCGTCGACCATCGAGGCCGACCACCGCAGTGCCGCGGCGACCGGGTCACCCTCGGCCTCGCAGCGCGTGGCCGACACCAGCCCGGCGTCCACACTGCGCAGGTCGGCGGCCATCGCGTCGGTGTTCAGGTGGGTCGGGCCGCGCACCACGATCTCGTCGACGGCCCGTTCACCGTCAACCTCGTGGATCGCCACGTCGACGATGTCGAGCGCGCGCCGGGCCAGTGCCGAGCTCACGTAGGCCAGCGCGCCCGGACGGTCCGGGAGCTCGATCCGTAGCCGGTAGAGAGCGGGCATGGTGGAAGCGTCCCCCCCGATCGTTGCGCGCGGGTTTCGTCGACCTGCACGGCAGGTAACGTCCGGCTTTCGAAAGCGAGCCCACCCCGGTGGACCAGACGTGGTCAGCGTCGTACGGTCGAGGGTGCCCGGCCGGATGACGCGAGTTCTGTGAGGAGACGCCGTGACCGACACCCAGCGCCCGTACACCACCACCGACAGCGGGATCCCGGCGAGCAGCGACGAATACTCGCTCACCGCAGGCCCGGGCGGCCCGATCCTGCTGCAAGACCACTACGTCATCCAGAAGATGCAGGCGTTCAACCGCGAGCGGGTGCCCGAGCGCGTGGTGCACGCCAAGGGCGGCGGCGCCTTCGGCTTCTTCGAGACCACCGAGGACGTGTCGCAGTTCACCAAGGCCGACCTGTTCCAGAAGGGTCGTCGTACCGAGATGCTCGCGCGGTTCTCGACCGTCGCCGGTGAACGTGGGTACGCCGACACCACGCGTGACCCTCGCGGTTTCGCGCTGAAGTTCTACACCGACCACGGCAACTACGACATGGTCGGCAACAACACCCCGGTCTTCTTCGTCCGCGACCCCACGAAGTTCCAGGACTTCATCCACTCGCAGAAGCGCCGCGCCGACAACCACCTGCGCGACAACAACATGCAGTGGGACTTCTGGACGCTCTCCCCGGAGTCGGCGCACCAGGTCACCTGGCTGATGGGCGACCGCGGCCTGCCGAAGTCGTGGCGGCACATGAACGGCTACTCGAGCCACACCTACATGTGGATCAATGCGGGTGGCGAGCGGTTCTGGGTGAAGTACCACTTCAAGACCGACCTCGGCGTCGAGCACCTCACGGCCGACGAGGGCGACGCGATCGCCGGCCAGAACCCCGACCACCACCTGCAGGACCTCAGCGAGGCGATCACCCGCGGCGAGCATCCCTCGTGGACGCTGCACATGCAGGTGATGCCGTTCGCCGACGCGGCGGACTACCGGTTCAACCCGTTCGACCTCACGAAGGTGTGGCCGCATGGCGACTACCCGCTGATCAAGGTCGGCCGGATGGTGCTGGATCGCAACCCCGACAACTACTTCGCGCAGATCGAGCAGGCGGCGTTCGAGCCGAGCAGCCTGGTGCCCGGGATCGGCGCCAGCCCGGACAAGATGCTGCTGGGCCGGCTGTTCAGCTACCACGACACCCACCTGTACCGGATCGGTGCCAACGCGATGGAGCTGCCGGTGAACCGGCCGAAGTCGCCGGTGAACTCCTACAACCGCGACGGCGCGCTGCGGCACACCAACCCGCCGGACCCGGTGTACGCGCCCAACTCCTACAACGGCCCGGCCGCCGCGCCTGAGCTGTTCGGCGAGGACGCCTCCTGGCACGTCGAGGCCGGCGAGATCCTGCGGACGGCGTACGTCGCCCATGCCGAGGACGACGACTTCGGGCAGGCCAATGCCATGGTCAACAAGGCGATGGACGACGGTGCCCGAGCCCGGCTGGTGTCGAACGTCGTCGGGCACATCAAGAAGGGCGTCGAGGAGCCGGTGCTCTCGCGCGTCTTCGACTACTGGCGCAAGGTAGACAAGGCGGTCGGCGACAAGATCGAAGAAGGCGTCCGCTCCTAGTTTTCGCGTTGAGTGCGACGTACCGTCCCTTCCAAGGCGCTCCTGAAGGGACATAGCGTCGCACTCGACGTGCGGGCGGTCACGTGGCCGCCGGTCAGCGGGCTCGCTAAGGTCCGGCCATGACCTCACCCGACACCGGGGCCGACGCCGACCTCGACGCACCGACGCTGGCGCGCAAGGCCTACCGAACGCTCGAGCCACTTCACGTCCTCGGCTACTTCGCCCCGGAGCCCACGGAGCGGATGGCGGCACTCGGCGTCAAGGGCGGGATGCGTGCTTACTTCGCGATGCGGGCGGCGCCGATGGGCGTGGTGCCGGCCGAGGTCGTCGTCGCCACCTTCTTCAACTTCGCGCCACAGCAGGTCGCCAAGGCGATCCCCTCGGTCTGGGACGTCACGACCCCCGAGGCGGCCACCGCCGCGCGCTATGAGGGGGTCGACGCCGCGTATCGCCGGGTGCTCGGCGAGCCGGTGCTCGAGTCGGCGGAGCTGGCCGAGGCGGCGGCGCTCGCCCGCGAGGCGACCACGGTCTGCGACCCGGTGGGCCGGCCGCTGTTCGCAGCTCACGCCTCGTTGCCCTGGCCGGACCCGCCCCACCTGCAGCTGTTCCACGCCCAGACCCTGCTGCGCGAGCACCGGGGCGACGCACACGTCGCGGCCCTGATGCTCGCCGGGCTGGACGGGATCGAGGCACTGGTGGGGTACGTGCCGCTCAACCAGGGCCTGCCGGAAGAGCTGCTGCGCGCCACGCGTGGGTGGGACGACGAGGCATGGGACGCCGCAGCCGGCCGGTTGCGAGACCGCGGACTGCTGGCGGCGGACGGCAGCCTTACCGAGGCGGGCCAGCAGCAGCGCACGGCGATGGAGGCGCAGACGGACATCGCCTCGGCGGCGCCGTACCAGCATCTCGGTGCGGAACGCACCCAACGGCTGCGTGAGCTCGCCCGGCCGTGGTCGCGCACCATCACGGAGTCGATGTTCGGCGGCGGCAAGTGACGGCGGACCTTGCCGGCAAGGTCGCCTGGGTCACCGGTGGCGCTCGCGGCTTCGGGGCGGGCACGGCACGGCGACTCGCCGCGATGGGCGCGAAGGTCGTCGTCTCCGACGTGTTACACGAGCCCGGCCAGGCGGTGGCCGAGGAGATCGGCGGGGTCTACGCCCCCTGCGACGTGACCGACCTCGAGGCCAACCAGGCGGCGGTCGCGACCGTCCTCGAGCACTTCGGCCGGCTCGACCTCGCCTACCTCAACGCCGGGATCGCCACCGGCTGCGGCATCGCCGAGGACTTCGACCTCGCGAAATATCGCCGGGCGATGGGCGTCAACCTCGACGGGGTGGTCTTCGGCGCACATTCGGCGTACGACGCGCTGCGGGCCGACGGTGGCGGCGACATCGTCGCGACCGCGAGCCTGGCCGGGCTCACCGGAACCGGGTTCGACCCTGTGTACGGCGCGAACAAGCACGCTGTGGTTGGGCTGGTTCGCTCGCTCGGCGAGGACTGGCCACGCCACGGGATCCGCGTGAACGCGGTGTGCCCCGGCTTCGCGAACACCGCGATCGTCGATCCGATCCGCGGCCTGCTCAGCGACAGTGGCATCCCGCTGATCGACGTCGACCGGGTGGTTGACGCCGTCCTGGCAGCGGCCACCAGTGGGCGCTCCGGCGAGTGCTGGTACGTGCAGCCCGGCCGGGAGAGCGAGCCGTTCCGGTTCCGCGGCATCCCCGGACCCCGCACCGACTGACGGGAAACGTTCGGTGAAATGGGAGACCCGGACCGGCGTGGTGCGGTAGAAAACCCAGATCGGTCAATGCCGCTGCGAGGTAGTCATGTCCATGACCCGAGTTCTTCACGGTCCATCTGCGCACACCCTCCCCGACGGTCTGCCGTTCCTGTCCGCCGGCAAGCACAAGCGCCCGACGCAGGGCGCCTGCCTGATGGAGTACGTGTCCGTGCTCGCCGGCCGACGCTTCTCGGCGAAGCCGGCCTGCACCGACCGCACCCTCGCCGCGATCGCCCGCGCCGTCAACGACTACAGCAGCGATGAGGCTCGCCAACGCCTTACGCAGTACGCCGGGGCTCTCGCGGCGGCCGGCCGGCTCAGCCTGACCGACCAGCAGGACTTGGCACGTCGGGTGTTACTCACGGCCATGCCCCACGCCACCGGCACCCGCCGCCGTACCCTGCTCGTCGCCCTGTTCGGGCTGGAGCGAGCCGCCGCTGGACGGACCCACGACGTCGACGAGGTCACGCTGCACCTCGACACCGAGCTGGCGCTGCTGGGCGGCGCGGGTGATCTCGATCGGGCCCGGCGGATGGTCGCCGAGCTGCCGGTGGCGGTGCGGCAGTACCAGCGAAGGGGCATGGCCATCGCCGTGGAGTTCGCCATCGCCATGATCGCCGACGAGGCGCCGGACTCCGATGCCGTGCTGTTCGCCCTGCTGGGCGCGTGTCTCGACGACCACCGGCGGGTGCAGCTGCCGTCCCTCGTCCCGGGCCAGGCTCGGGCGCCGATGGGAGCGCCGAACCGGGCGCGCTGACCGGCCGAGCTGACCGTCAGGGCGTGACGGAGGTCTTCCCCGCCGGACCGTTGCCGGCTGCGCTGCGGGCCACCACGGTCACGATGTACCGGGTGCCGGGCGTGAGCTTCCCGATGCTGACGGTGCGGGCCGAGGCGGCGACCGTGCGGTGCTTGCCCGACGGCGAGAGCTTCACGAGGTAGCCGGTCACGGCCGCGGAGCCACTCACCGAGCTCGGCGGCTTCCACGTGACGGTCACGGTCTTCCCGGACGCCGTCGCGGTGATCCCCCGCGGCGCTGCCGGGGTCGGGGTCGGTCGCCACCAGGTGCTCCGCAAGCCGAGGTCGAACTCGAACGTCGTGGGGTCGACGGTGGCCGATCCAGCGCTGCCGATCAGTCGGATGCCGGTCACCCGGCCGCCCCAGATCCCATCGCCGTTGCGTCCGGTCACCTCGAGATCCTTCAGCTTCCCGATCGACGGCGCGAGCGACTCGACCGCCGCGGCCGACACCGTGGTCGTCCAGGCATGCGAGGAGTTCGCGATGAGGCCGTCGTACGGGTCACGCTGGGCCGGCAGGTACGACGCACCGCCAGCACTGGTCCAGCCGCCGTCCGCCGCGCTGAACTGCGCGAGGATGGGCGAGCCGCCGGAGGTCTCGAGCACCTCCTGGTCGGTCGCTCGTACTGCGGCGGTGCTGGCGGCGGACTCCCCTGCCACCCCGCCGTACGCCTGGTCGCGGGTGTCGCCGTAGATGTCGAACCACGACGCGTGCGGGAAGGCCATCGCATGCTCGGCGTAGGTCCGCGCCGCGATCGCCTGTGCCTGCAGCGCTGCTGCCGACCACGACGCCGGCATCTCCATCGGCACCACCGACTTGAGATAGCTGGTCATGCTGACCGTGTTCACGGTCTCGACGACGCCGGACTCGAGCTCCGCGGTGACCCGACCGCGGTAGGCCCGGGTCTGGCCTCCCGGGACGACGACGGGAATCGAGGCCGCGGTGTCGTGGAACGTCGCGACAGCGCCTGGTTGACGCATCCGGTGCCACGCGCCGCCGGCTCGTGCCTTGAGCTGGAGCACCTTGGCGGACACCTTCACCAGCCGCCATGCGGTGACCGCGTGCTTGCGGCGTTCGGTCGGCAGTGGGTACGTCGTCGTCCCCCACGTCACGGTCATGCCCTTGGCCGGCGCGACCTGCAGGTACCCGGTGTCGAAGGACTGCGCGGCGGACAGGTCGACCCGGATCGCGCCGACCCCGGTGCGGGCGACCAGCTTGGTGTGCGGGTAGTAGAAGTGGACGATCTGCGCACCGGTCAGGTGCCGGACGGAGGCGGCGCCGTAGGCGCCCCACTGCGACATCCCGTGACCGTGGCCGTAGCCGCGGCCGTGCAGCGTGAAGTCGCCGCTCGGGGTAGCCGGGTAGACCTCGACGGTCGCCGACGACGTCGCGCGCGCCGACGGGAGGGCGGTGATGGCGAGGCCGCCGGTGGCTACCGCAACCGCCAACAGGGCCGTGGCACGCCTCGTCATCGATGTCACATCCGTCACTTTCGACCCAATCGTCCATGGCCTTGAGGCGTCGGTGGTGGCGTCGCGGGCCATGTCCTTCAGGCGGCCTTCAGGTGAACGGCACCTATCATGGCAAAGGATCGGGCGGGTATTCCGCGCGACGACAGGAGCCTTTCACGTGACGACGCCGGCGGCGTCCCCCCCATCGAGCCCACCACACGCCCGGTCGCGCCGGCGAAGCATCCTGAAATGGACCGCTCTGAGCCTCGTGGTGATCGTCGCGATCGCCGCCATTGGCGGATACCTCACCTACCGGCACTTCATCGGCAACATCGCGACCAATCCGATCGTCACGGTGGGCAAGCAGCCGGCGAAAGCGCCCACCGCGACCAAGGCGGAGAACTTCCTGCTCATCGGCTCGGACAGCCGGGCCGGTGCGAACGGCAAGGGCACCGGCGGTGGCGACATCCAGGGCGCCCGCTCGGACACCACGATCCTCATGCACATCGCGGCCGGCGACGGCAAGGCGACTCTGATCTCGATCCCGCGCGACTCCTGGGTGCAGATCCCGTCCTGTTTCGAAGGCGATGGGAAGACCAAGTCGGCTCCGCAGATGAACAAGTTCAACACCGCGTTCTCGATTGGCGGCGCGAAGTACGGGCCAAGCTGCGAGATCGCGACCTTGGAGTCGCTCACCGGTATCAAGATCGACCACTACGCCGTGGTCGACTTCGAGGGATTCAAGCGGATGGTCGACGCGATCGGCGGCGTCAAGATGTGTATCGCCCAACCGCTCAATGACCCGATCGTGGACGTCGACGGCGCCTTCCACGGCAGCGGCTTGAAGCTGCCCGCCGGGAAGAGTGTGGAGATCGACGGCGACCAGGCGTTGGCACTGATGCGTGCCCGCTACAACCTCGGCGACGGCAGCGACATCGAGCGGATCAAGCGGCAGCAACAGTTCATCGGCGCGATGATCCGCAAGGCCACCAGCACCACCCTGCTGATCAACCCGTTCAAGCTGCTGCCGTTCCTCAACGCCACCACGAAGTCGATCACGACCGACGGTTTCGGCCTCGGCACGATGAAGAAGCTCGCCTCGGCGCTACACACGGCCGGGGCCGGCAGCGTGCAGATCCTGACCGTGCCGCTCGCCGATCCGCTGCCTGCCGGCGTACCGACTGCCGACGTCGCGTGGGACCCCACCAAGTCGGCCGAGCTGTGGAAGGCGATCAAGGACGACAAGGCGATCCCCGGCACCAAGCCGACCACGTCGCCCTCGCCGTCCACGTCGCCGTCGAAGTCGGCCGCGCCGTTGAGCGTGCCGCCCAGCGACATCAATGTGACCGTGCTGAACGGCTCGGGCGTCAGTGGCGCCGCGGCCAAGGCCGCGGCCGCGCTCGAGGCGCAGGGCTTCCACGCCACGGTCGGGGGAGACGCCGACTCCTCGACATACGCCTCCACGGTCGTGAAGTACGGCAGCAGCAAGGTGCAGTCGTCACAGACCGTGGCGGAGTCGATCCCGGGCTCCAAGCGGGTGTCCGACGACACGCTCGGGTCGACGGTCACCGTGATCGTGGGCGCCAACTACTCGGGCGTGCACGCCGTGACCGTCGGCTCGGCCACGCCCACCCCCTCGCCGACTGAGTCACTCAACGTCACGACGGCCAGCAAGGAAGGGTGCCTGCAGTAGCGGTCTCTCAGCCGCGCCGCCGGCCCAGCCGCCAGGACGACAGGAAGCCGGACCCCCACGACATGTGCATCGTGACCAGCACCGCCGGGAGCAGCGCCCGGGCCTTCGGCGCCAGACCCCGGCTGGTCGCCAACGACCCGCCGGCAACCAGCGCCAGGTAGCCCCCGGGCAGCACGAAGCCAGCCACTAGGGACGGCTTGCCCAGTCCGAGGCCGACGAGGCCGGTGACCGTCCCGGCGGCGACCCCCGCGACGGCCACGGGCGGTGCGAGGTAGCGCAGGCTGATCGAGCTCGGATGGGTGCGCATCACCTGCCGGCGCCAGCGGCCGTAGTGGAAGTACTGCTTGGCGACTGCCCGCAGCGACCCACGCGGCCGGTAGGAGACCGACAGCTCCGGCGAGAACCACACCAGGCCGCCGGTTGCCCGCAGCCGGAAGTTCATCTCCCAGTCCTGGGCCCGCCGGAAGCTCTCGTCGTACCCACCGACCCGTTCGATCGCGGTACGCCGGAACACCCCGAGGTAGACCGTGTC
This sequence comes from Mycobacteriales bacterium, assembly GCA_036267755.1. Lineage (GTDB taxonomy): Bacteria > Actinomycetota > Actinomycetes > JAFAQI01 > JAFAQI01 > DATAVK01. The sequence goes on along the minus strand of DATAVK010000021.1, from coordinate 5,053 downwards.
CGCGGGGCCCTCGTGGCCGCCGACGTGGAACGGCGCGTTCCCGACCCCGAGCTTGCTCGTCATCGCCCGCGCCACCGCCTGCTCGATGTCGGTGACGCCATGCGCGGACATCAGGCCGCCAACGTTGTCCGCGCCGGTGCGGTCGAGCAGGGCGACCGCCGTCCGCAGGTAGTCCGGCGGGATGACCGCGTGACCGTCCACCCGGGCGATCACCGGGTGCCGGCTGGCGGCGATCGCGGCGTTGAGCCCGTTCGGGGTACGGCCCGTCGGGTTGGCCACGATCGACACGCGCGGATCGTTCGCGAGCCGCTCGGCGACCTGATCGGTGCGGTCGCTGGACGGGCCGAGGGCAAGCACGACTTCGATCTCGCCGGGGTAGCTCTGCTCCAGAATCGCCGCTACCGAGGCCTGCAGATGCCGCTCCTCGTTGAGCACCGGCAGCACCACCGACACGGCCGGCCAGCTGCCGTTCGAGGCGGCTTTCACGTGGCGGACGTTACCGCGTGGCATTCAGCCGACCTTCAGGCCCTCGCCTAGCATTGTTGCCGGTTCTGTTCCCTCTCACGGAGGTTTGTCCCGCATGACCGGGCCGTTCGACGGCAGCGGGTCGTCCGGTTCCGGGCATGAGCGGCGCCAGTTGCCGCCGGAGCTCGATCCGCGACGATCCGCCCCTCGGCGTGGTTCGCGACGCCCGCAACCGGCCGCGAGCCGCTCGGGCGGCGGTTCGGGCGGCTCAGGCGGTGGCCCAACGAGCCCGCGCCCGCCCAGCGGAAGCGGCAGGCAGGGCCGGTGGCAGCCGACCGGCGTCATCACCCGGTGGTCAAACGGCAAGATCGCCGGAGTCCTCGCCGTCACGATGGTCGTCACGCTGGGGCTCGGCGCGGTGTTCGGGGACGTTGCGCTCAACGCGCTGATCGGCGGCATCAAGCACATCAACCCGTTCTGCAACTCCTGCGATCGACCGACCGGCGGAGCGGCCGGCGACCTCAACATCCTGGTCGTGGGATCAGACTCACGCGCCGGGCTGTCCAAGTCGCAGCAGAAGTCGCTGCACGTCGGCCACGACCCCGGGCAGCGCTCGGACACGATGATCCTGCTCCACATCCCCAAGGGCGACGGGAAGGCCACCCTGGTCAACCTGCCCCGCGACTCCTACGTGACGATCCCGGCGCACCGCAGCTCCTCCGGCCAGCTGATACCGGCGGCCAAGAACAAGCTCAACGCGGCGTACTCCCTGGGCGGCCCGAAGCTCACCATCGAGACCGTCGAAGCCAACACCGGCGTACGGATCGACCACTACATCGAGATCAACTTCCTCGGGTTCGTGAAGATGGTGAAGGCGCTCGGCGGGGTGAGCATCTGCAGCCCGACGGCGATCAACGACCCGATCGTGCGCAACCCGGTCACCGGCGCCTACAGCGGAAGCGGCCTGGTGCTGCCCAAGGGCACATCCACGCTCAACGGCGATCGCGCGCTGGAGTACGTCCGAGCCCGCGAGTTCGATCCTGCCCAGGGTGACCTCGGGCGGATCCAGCGGCAGCAGAAGTTCATGGCCGCCATGATCGACAAGGCGCGCAGCGGCGGGGTGCTGTTCGACCCGCTGAAGCTGGCGAAGTTCCTGGGCGCCGTGACGAGCTCGATCACGACCGACAAGGGTCTCGGCAAGTCCCAGATCCTGCGGCTCGCCGAGAAGCTGCACTCGATGTCACCCAAGAACGTGTCGTTCCTCACCGTGCCGCTGTCGAACACGGCGTACTCCACGCCGGTCGGCTCCGCGGTGCTGTGGGATCCGGTGAAGTCCAGAGAGCTGTTCGCGGACTTCACCAACGACAAGCCGATCACGAACGTGACCCGCAAACCGAAGCTAGTGGTGCCACCCAGCGAAATCTCCCTCACGGTGCTGAACGCCAGCGGCACCAATGGCGCCGCAGCGGCCGCCGCCCAGAAGCTCACCTCGGTGGGCTTCGGTGTGAGCTCGGAGGGCGACGCCCCCAGCGGCTCGAGCCCGAGCGCCACGGTCGTGCTGTACGGGCCCTCCTGGGCTCAGTCAGCGGCGACGGTGGTAGCCGCGATCCCGGGTGCGACCAAGCGCAAGGACCCGTCGTTGGGGTCCCACATCGAGCTGCTGGTCGGTTCCAGCTTCTCCACCGTCCACTCCGTGAAGATCCACTCGTCCAACGGTCCGACCACCACAGTCACTACCGCCGCCACCAACCCCTGCCATTGACCCGGCGCTGGGCCCCCCTTCCCCACGTAACCTAGGAGACCCGTGACTGCCATCCGCGTTCGTACCCGTGCCCTCGCGCCGCTGGCTGCGCTCGCCGTAATCGCGGTCGGCCTCGCCGGCTGCGGCACCAATGGTTCCACCGCCGCTCCCGCGGGCTCCCCGGCAGCATCCCCGAGTACGCCGAGCACCCAGGCCGCCGCCAAGGCCGTCCCGACCTGCCCACTGACCGGCGAAAAGCCCCGCAAGGGCCAGAAGATCAAGCGGATCCCGTTGGCGGTCAAGATCGACAACGTGGCGCCCGCGCTGCCGCAGGCAGGAGTCAACTCGGCCGACGTTGTCTTCGAGGAGCTGGTCGAGGGCGGCCTCACCCGCCTGATGGCGGTGTTCGGCTGCAGTTCGGTCGCCACCGTCGGCCCGATCCGGTCGGCCCGGACCAGTGACGCCGACATCCTCGCCCTGCTCCACGGCAGCGTGTTCGGGTTCTCCGGCGCCAACCCCGAGGCACTCCCGCAGATCGACGCCCACGGCCACACCGTCCAGATCTCGCAGGACGTGGAGGGCAACGACTTCCACCGCGACCTGAGCCGGCCAGCGCCGCACAACGTCTTCGCGTCGACCGACGTACTGATCAAGGCCGGACTCGAGAAGCAGAAGCACCTCAAGAACGTCGCCCACCCGCTATTCACCTACGGTCCGCTGCCGACGTGGGCGAAGGCCGCACACTCGTTCTCGCTGGCGTGGCCGGACACGACCGCCAGCTGGTCCTGGTCAGGCGGCCACTGGCTGCGTACCCAGGACGGCGCCGTGGACCGTGACACCGGAGGCAACCAGCTCAGCGCGGCCAACGTCGTGGTCATGAAGGTGACCATCGGGAGCACCGGCCTGCACGACGTGCTCGGCAACGCCTCTCCCCTCGACATCACCACCGGCTCGAACCCGGTGTGGATCTTCCGTAACGGCAAGGTCATCAAGGGCACGTGGCACCGCAAGAACGTGACGTCGCCACTGACCTTCGTGGGCAAGGGCGGCAAGCGGCTCACGCTGACGCCGGGTCGGACCTGGGTGGAGCTGCTCCCGACCACGGAGCACTCGCCGAACATCGGCTGAAATCACCCTCGGAGGGCCGTCACTCCCGCCGGGACTCGTCGTTGTACAGGTAACGCGGACGACGAACCCGGAGGCTCCCGTGCTGCCTGTCCCACGCACTCTCACCATGCCGCTGACCCTCGCCGTCAGCGCAGCCACGGGTTATGCAGAGCTGGCCGCCGAGCTGCACTACGACCTCGGCGACCCGTTCGCGGTCACGCTGCACATCGGCACGGACTGCGACGAGCCGGTGATCTGGGTGTTTGCCCGTGAGCTGCTCTCGGCGGGGATCGCGGCGCCCGCGGGCGAGGGCGACATCACCGTCGAGCCGGCCCGCGAGAACGGCGAGCGAATGGTGCGGATCACCCTGGCGACGGACTGCGTGGCCACAATGCTCGCGCCGAGTGACACGGTCGTGGAGTTCCTGGTCGAGACCTACGCACGGGTGCCGACCGGTACGGAGAGCGATCACGTCGACTTCGAGGCAGAGATCGAGTCCCTGCTCGGCTAGTGACTCTCGTCACACTCGTCGGATCAGGACCCGCCGGGTCAGACCCGTTCGGATTGGTGTCGGGCGGCGAGTGCCTTGACGTTGCGCGGCAGCTTGCCGGCGGCCAGATCGCCGACGGTGACGTTCTCGAGGACCTCCCGCAGGCTTCCTCTCACGGCCATCCAGACCTCGCGCAACGACTCCGCCGCCCCCGGATAGGACAGTTCGGACAGGCTGAGGTCCCGGACGTTTGCCAGCGGGCCGTCGACCGCTCGGATGACATCCGCCAGCGCGATCTCCGCGGCGGGACGCGAGAGCCAGTAGCCACCGTCCGCGCCGCGCCGGCTTGTCACGATCCCGGCGTTCCGGAGGTCGGCCAGGATGTTCTCGAGGAAGTTCGGCGGGATCTTCTGCGCGTCCGCGATCACGTCGCCCTTCGTCGGCCCCTCGCCGCGCGCCGCGAGCTCGACCGCAGCGCGGATCGCGTAGTCGGCTTTCGCTGAGACCCTCACGCCCCGAACTTATCGATCAACGCGCGGACCGTGCCGACCTCGCGAAACCCGAGCCGCGCGAGGATCGGCCGCGACATCGGCCCCGCCTGCGTCACGACCAGCGGTGTCCCCCGCTCGGCGGCGTCGTGCCAGCGCTCCGCGACGAGCGCGCGATAGGCGCCCTTGCCGCGCGCTTCCGGCAGGGTCGCGCCGCCGAAGAGCGTCACGCCGTGCTCACCGTGCGCCGCCGACGCCCGCGCCACGATCCGACCGTCGAGGATCGCGATGTAGATCGGGTTCAAGGGAGCCGGGACGAACGGCTTGCGCTCACTCGGGACGTCCTCGCCGAACGCGATCTGCGCGATGCGCTCCGACTCCCAGTACTCCTCGTCGGTCTCGACCACCTTCACCTCGATGCCTTCCGGCGCCGCGGCAGGCTCCTCGGTGAGCGCCATCCCGATCGCGAGCGGCGTGTGCTCGTCATCGGTGAAACCGCGCGCGAGCAGCTGCTGCGGCAGGTCGGCGGGCGTCGCGTGCGAGCCGATCTCCCACGCGCACGACGTTCGCCCGCGCTCACGCAGCAACCCGCGAACCTCCTCGATCACCTCGTCGATCTCCTCGTGCTGCATGGCGAAGCGCTGCGCGACGTTCCACGACTCCATGCGGCCCATCCACAGCACGTACCGCTCGGCGACGATTCGCTCGGTGTTCGGCCCGAGCGGCGTGTGGGTGTTCGGGTTCTCGGCAAGCTCCACGGCC
>DATAVK010000020.1:0-1575 GCA_036267755.1 Mycobacteriales bacterium | reverse complement strand
CAACGATCCTGAGGCGCTGACAGCGCGACTGGTTGATGGTGCTCACAAGTCATTGCGATGGGTCCTGGCCCACGTCACGAGCGAGACCGCACGCCACGCAGGCCACGCCGACATCCTCCGCGAGCAGATCGACGACGTCACCGGTCGGTAGTGGTTGGGTGGATTCCTCAGAGCATGACGGTCACACCCGGCAACTCTGCCCTGAGCTGATCGACGACGCGATCCTCGGGAAAACGCAGAGCGCGCATGGTCAGCTCGACCGCGGGCTCGGCCAGTCGGTGGCGTGCAGTCGGTAGACCCGCAGCGCGTCACCGGACTTCGGGTCCACCGTGTCCCGATCGACGGTCATACCGATCCGCTCCATCACACGGCCGGACGCGAGGTTGTTCGGCTCGAAGATGCTCACGATCTCAGAGAACCCCAGCTCGCCAAACCCGAATTCGAGCGAGGCCTTCGCTGCTTCGGTCGCATAACCGTTGCCCCAGAAGTCGGGATGCAGCCGCCAACCGACTTCCGGCACTGGCATCACCTCCGGGAGGAACTCAGGCAGCCCGAGGCCGGTGTAACCCATCAGGACGCCAGCCCGCTCCAGCGCCCACAGCCCCCAGCCACGTGTGCTCCACTCCGCGAGCCGGCGGTCGAGGAAGCGCGCGGTCTCCGCCTCGGTGAAGCCACGCCGCAGCGGATACCACCAGACGGCCGCCTCGGCGAACAGCGCCGTCAGGGCCGGCAGGTCGTCCTGACTCCACTGCCGCAGCCGCAGCCGGGCGGTCTCCAGCTCGATCGCCAGCATGAGGGCATCCTGCCGCGTCATCGCTGGTTACGGCACGACCGGCCGCTGGCAACCGGTCACGTCTCGATCATCTGTACGTCACCGGCCGTCCATGCTGGAGTACGTCGTCCTCGCGATGCCGTTCGCGTATCGGTCACTGGACTCGGGGTTGCGGTCGTTCGACCTGCGCACCCTGGTCGACGCGTCGCGGTCTCTCGGCGGTGGCTGGGTCGGGACGCTGTGGCGAGCTCTACACCCGGCCGGCGACGGCGTTCGTCGCGGAGTTCGTGGGCACGATGAACCGGGTGCCGGCGCAGGCGACGGGATCCGGAGAGGTTGAGGTGCTGGGCGCCCGGCTGCCGCAGGCCGGCGACCCCCGACCGCGCGGGCCGGTCCAGGCACTGCTCCGACCGGAAGACCTGATCGCCGTACCCGATCTGTCGGGTACGGCGATCGTGACGGCCAAGAGCTTCCGCGGCGCCGTGACGCGTGCCACGGTGCGGCTGTCAGCGGAGGAGTCGCTGTGGGTCGACCTGCCGAGCCCGACCGCTGCTGACATCGGGCTCGGCGACCCCGTCACGGTCCCGGTGACCGCGACCCGGTGTTGGTCGACTAGGACCGTTCGCGCGCGGGGTCGGTCGCGACCGTGTCGTCGGTGCGGGTGCCCGACTCGGCCGGGTAGGCGGCGTCGGTCGTGCTGCTCGGGCTGACGACCCGGTCGAAGACGGCGCGGTAGTGCTGCATCGCCTTGCGCAGCTCCTCGGTGTCGGCCGACCCGCTGTCGCGCCACCGCTGCTCGGTGG
>DATAVK010000019.1:0-10895 GCA_036267755.1 Mycobacteriales bacterium | reverse complement strand
CGACCAACGTGATGCGCACCGCAGCCCGGCGACACGTTGCGCCCGACGACGCTGAGTGACCGATCTGAGCGCTGATCGCTGTTACCTTCCGCGCATGGACGTGATCACTGACCGCCCGTCATCCCGTCTCCGTCGCCTCGGCGGCGCCGGCCTGGGGCTCGGCGTACTGGCCGCCGCGCTGGTGGGCCTTCCGAGCGCGGCAACGGCGGCCGCAGCGCCCGCGTTCGGCACGACTTGGGTGACGAGCCAGACCGGAGACTCTGTCACCGAACTGTCAGCGTCCGGATCAGTCCTCGGAACCATCCAGGGCGCCTCGACCGGCCTTAGCGAGCCGCAGAGCGTTGCCGTCGACGCCGCAGGCCAGGTTTTCGTGACGAACAAGACCGCCGACAGCATCACGGAGTACGCGGACGGCGCCAACGGCAACGTCGCGCCGATTGCCACCATCAGCGGGTCGAAGACCGGCCTGTCCGAGCCGGTGGGTATCGCCGTCGCCGGGTCGGACGTGTGGGTGGCTGACAGTGATGTCAACGGCACGCTTGAACGGTTCTCGGTCGGCTCGAACGGCAACGTGCTGCCGTTCCAGAGCATCTACGGGTCGAAGACGAAGCTCGACAACCCACAGGGCATCTTCCTGACCGATGACGGTTTGACGCTATGGGTGGTCAGCAACTCGAGCGGCCCGGACGACAGCGTGACCCGGTTCGACACGCAGGAGAGCGGCAACCAGGCGCCGGACGTGACCATATCCGGCTCAAAGACCCAGCTCAGCGACCCGACCGCCGTCGTGGCCGACAACGAGACCGGCCGCGTCTCGGTCGCTAACAGCCAGTCCGGCAGCATCACCGAGTACGAGCCCGGATCCGGAAACCTCGCGCCCGCTGCGGTCATCTCAGGAGCTGCCACGAAGCTCGACGCGCCGTCGGGGCTGGGCCTCGACGCAATCGGCAGGCTCAGCGTGGCGAACAACGGCGACGGAGAGCTGCGCGTCTTCGCTGCCGGAGCCCACGGCAACATCGCCCCGATCAGAAGCACGCCGGGATTTGCCGGCGCAGGCGGTGACACCGTGTTCGCCGCGGCACCCAGCCTGCCGCGGTCGATCAAGGCGACGGCCCACAATCACTCCCTCTCGCTGAGCTGGGCGGCACCTGCCAGCTCAGGGGGCGGGGTCACCCGTTACGACGTGGCGGTACTGGCGAAGAAGCCGACCGGGCTTTCCGCGTTCGTTCCGCACCTGACGGGAGCGACGCACTACACCGCGAAGCACCTCGTGAATGGGCACACCTACTACGTCGGAATCGCGGCGGAGAACCACATCAGCAGCTCCGCCTTCACGAAGTTCATCCCTGCTTCCCCGGCCTCGGTTCCGGGTGCTCCGCGCACGGTGAAGCTCACCGCGCATCACGACGCTCTGACTGTTACCTGGAAGGCGCCGAAGCACGATGGCGGGCGGGCCGTCAGTCGCTACGTCGTGAAGTACGCCACCTGCACCATCGGGACGAAACATTGCCACGCACCGAGCATCACGGTGAAGGGAACGACCCACGCCCTCAAGCTGACCGGGTTGTCGGGGGGTACGGCGTACCACGTCGAGGTGACGGCCAAGAACAGCCAAGGCTCAGGCAAGCCCTCCAAGCCGGTGACCGGAGTCCCCACCGGCTGAACCACACGCATGGCCCATTGGTGGGGCTAACCCCACACCGATGGGCATTGGTGTGGGGTTAGCTGAGGTAGTCGATGTAGCGGGCGCGGAGCAGCGGCTCGAGCGACGACTCGTGCTCGCCGAGCCGATGCGTGGCCAGTGCCAACGCGCCGGCCAGGCCTTCGCCGAAACCGCCGGCGGAGCCGTCGTCCGACGACAGCGCCTCGCCCTCGGGCAGGTGCTTGATCAGGTCCCAAAAGAAGCCGATGTCGCGGGCGTGCTCAGCCTTGGCGAACGCCCGGCTCCGCAGCTCGTGCGTGCTGAGGTCGTCGAGCGGCTCGGCGGTATCGGTGCCCTCGGCGCTGTCCGTCATGTTCGGGAAGCCTAGCCGGGCGACGGCGGGTCGCTCAGCCGCCGCCATCCGGGTCCGGGCTGGCGTTGTCGTCGGGATCGTGGGGGACCCGGCAGACGTGCTCGAGGAAGCTGGCGGCCGCGATCAGCGCCACGCTGAGGCCGGCGCCGATGGCGGCGGTCCGCGTGTCGCGCGTGGCGATCGTCGACGAGACCCTGACGACCCAGCCGAAGAAACCGGCGTACGCCCCCAGGGCCAGCGCACCGACCAGTGCCGTCGCCTTCGCCAGCGCCGCGATCCGCGCGACGATCAGCGGGTTGATCGGCCGGGTGCCGTGCCGCCCGAGCAGCCTCGAGCGGGTCACGAGGGCGATGTAGAGCTCGGCGATCGCCAACAGCGGGATCCACAGCAGCGAGTACACCGACGGCGACGGCAAGTTGACGTAGTCGAGCCGCGTGACGACGTAGGCGATCGCGGCGGCCACGATCGCGGCCAGCGCCAGGTCGCGCCACCGGGTAGGGCTCATCAGCTGATCGCTTCGGGACCGGCAAACCAACGGACGCGGGCGGTGTCGAGCCCGGCCAGCAGGTCCGCCACCGGCCCGTAGCCGGGGAGCTCCGCCGACGGATCGACCTCCAGCCACGGGACCAGCACGAAGGCTCGCTCGTGAGCCCGCGGGTGCGGGATCGTAAGGCGCGGATCGGTGCTGGTCACACCGTCGACCGCGATCACATCGACGTCGAGCGTGCGGGGGGCCCAACGAGCCGGCCGCTCCCGGCCCTCGGACGCCTCGGCCGCGTGGGCGGCGACCAGGGCGAGCTCGGAGTCGTCGGTCGCGAGCAACGCGACGGCGTTGAGGTACGCCGGTTGGTCCTCGACCCCCACCGGGTCGGTCTCGTGCACCGCCGAGACCACCTCGACGGCAGCGTGCTGCCGAAGCACCTCGACGCCGGCGCGCAGGTGCGCCAATCGGTCGCCGAGGTTGGATCCCAGCGAGAGGACCGCGGTCATCGAGCCCGACTTCGTCGGATCGTCACGGTGACGTCGTCGAACGGCAGTCCGATCGGCGCCGAGGGCTTGTGCACCGTCACGGTGACCGCGTGGACCAGGGGCTGCTCAAGGCAGCCGGCGGCAAGCCGCTCGGCGAGGGTCTCGATCAGGTCCACTGGCTCCCCGGCGACGAGCTCGGTCAGCCGGTGCGCGACGTCGGAGTAGTTCACGGTAAGCGCGAGGTCGTCGGCCGCCGCCGCCGCCGAGACATCAAGCTCGAGTACGGCGTCGATGACGAAGTCCTGCCCGTCCCGGCGTTCCTCGGGGAGTACGCCGTGGAAACCACGCACCCGCAGCCCCCGGACCGCTACCTGGTCGGTCACGGCGACCCACCCGCGGCCCCAAGGGCGGCCGCTACCTTGACCGCGTCGGCGCTTCCCCGCACCTCGTGCACCCGCACCCCCCACACGCCCGCGGTCGCAGCGATCGCGGTGATGGCGGTCGTGGCGGCGTCCCGCTGCGCGAAGTCGCGTGGCGCGCCATCGGGTGACGCGAGCAGGCTTCCCAGGAAGGACTTCCGGCTGGCGCCGACCAGCACCGGCTGGCCGAGAGCGAGCAGCGCGTCCAGATGGGCCAGCAGAGCCCAGTTGTGCTCGGGAAGCTTCGCGAAGCCGAGACCCGGATCGAGAATGACCTGCCCGGGGTCGACTCCGGCCGCCACCACGGTCTCGAGCCGCTCGGAAAGCTCACGCGCCACGTCGGTGACGACGTCGTCGTACCGCGCGTAGTCGATCATCTGCGCGCTGTGCGCCCGCCAGTGCATGACGATGTACGGCACCCGCCGGTCGGCGACCAGTCGCGGCAGGTCGGAATCGGCCAGCCCACCGGAGACGTCGTTGACGAGCCGGGCCCCGGCCGACAGTGCGACCTCCGCCGTCTCGCGCCGCATCGTGTCAATGCTCACTACCGCTCCGGCCGCGACGAGGCCGCGGACGACCGGCTCGATGCGGTGGATCTCGTCGTCGGCCGGCACGCGCTCGGCGCCTGGTCTCGTGGACTCGCCCCCGACGTCGATGATGTCGGCACCCTCGGCGAGCATCTGCCTGCCTCGGCTGACCGCCGCGTCGGCATCGACGTACCGGCCGCCGTCGGAGAACGAGTCAGGCGTCACGTTCAGCACGCCGACGACCACGCACCGGCCGGGCTCCGGCAGCCCCCACACCGTCCCGGAGGGTCTCAGGTGGTGCCGGGCGCGCGGCCTCGGCCTTCGGTGCGCTTGGTCGTCCGCTGCGCGGTGGTCGACTTCGTCGCCCGCGGCCGCGCGGTGGTCTTCCGGCCGCCGTTCGCTGCGGTCGACTTCGTGCCGTTCGCCTTGGCCCGCCCGTTGCCATTCCCGTTGCCGTTGCCGAGGTCGGCGACGTCCTGCGGACCCATCAGGGCCAGCTCGGCCGCGGTGAGCACCGGCTCCCGGTCGGTCGGCGCCCGCCGGGCAGCGCTGATGATCCGGTGCGGCCGCTTGTCGACCGAAGCGAAGATCTCGGTGAGATCGGCCTTGGTCAGCGTCTCCTTGTCGAGCAGCTTGAGCACCATGTCGTCGAGGACATCGCGGTACTCGACCAAGATCTCCCAGGCCTCGTCGTGGGCGGTTTCGATGAGTGCCCGCACCTCGTCATCGATCTGACGAGCGACATCCTCGGAGAAGTCGCGCTCGTGGCCGAGGTCGCGGCCGAGGAAGACGTCACCCTCGTGCCGGCCGAACTTCAGCGCACCGAGCTTCTCGCTCATGCCGTAGGTCATGACCATGGCCTTGGCGGTGGAGGTGGCCTTCTCGATGTCGTTGGACGCCCCGGTCGTCGGCTCGTGGAACACCAGCTCTTCGGCGGCTCGGCCGCCGAGGGCGTAGGCGAGCATGTCCATCATCTCGGAGCGGGTCTGGTTGTACTTGTCCTCCTCCGGCAGCACCAGGGTGTGTCCGAGGGAGCGGCCGCGCGCCACGATCGAGATCTTGTGGACCGGGTCGGTGTTCGGCAGCGCCCAGGCGACCAGGGCGTGACCGCCCTCGTGGTACGCCGTGACCTTCTTTTCCTTCTCGCTCATCGCCCGGGTCTTGCGCATCGGGCCCGCGGTCACCCGGTCGATCGCCTCTTCGAGCGTGACCGTCGTGATCTGCTTGGTGTCGTTGCGGGCGGTGAGCAGCGCCGCCTCGTTGATGACGTTCGCGAGGTCGGCGCCGGTGAAGCCGGGGGTACGACGGGCGATGACGGCCAAGTCGACGGCGTCGGCGAACGGCTTGCCCTTCGCGTGCACGCCCAGGATCGCCTTGCGGCCCTCGAGGTCCGGCCGGTCGACGACGATCTGCCGGTCGAAGCGGCCGGGACGCAGCAGCGCCGGGTCGAGGATGTCGGGGCGGTTGGTCGCGGCGATGAGGATGACGCCGCGGTTGACGTCGAAGCCGTCCATCTCGACGAGCATCTGGTTCAGGGTCTGCTCACGCTCATCGTGACCACCGCCGAGGCCGGCGCCACGGTGACGGCCGACGGCGTCGATCTCGTCGACGAAGATGATGGCCGGCGCGTTGGTCTTGGCCTGCTCGAACAGGTCACGGACCCGGGAGGCACCCACACCGACGAACATCTCGACGAAGTCCGAGCCGGAAATCGAGTAGAACGGCACGCCGGCCTCACCGGCCACCGCGCGGGCCAGCAGCGTCTTGCCGGTGCCAGGCGGGCCGTAGAGCAGCACGCCCTTCGGGATCTTCGCCCCCACCGCCTGGAACTTGGCCGGGTTCTCGAGGAACTCCTTGATCTCCTGGAGTTCTTCAATCGCCTCGTCCGCGCCCGCGACGTCGGCGAAGGTGGTCTTCGGAGTGTCCTTGCTCACCAGCTTGGCGCGGGCCTTGCCGAACTGCATGACGCGGCCGCCGCCGCCCTGCATCTGGTTGAGGAAGAACAGCATCACGAACAGGATCAGCACGAATGGCAGCACGCCCAGCAACAGCGAGACGATCGGGTTGCTGTGGTCCACCTTCGGCGTCGTGTCGGTCACGCCGGCGTTCTTCAGCTCGGTGTAGAGCGTCGAGTCGTAGTGCAGGGTGTACGCCGACTGCGCCTTGGTCGCCCCATGGAAAGCGGAGGGAGGATTCGTCCCGCTCTTGAGCGTGACCTGAATCTCCTGCTCCTTGTCGAGGAGCTGCGCTGACTCCACCTGGTGGTTGGCGATCGCGTTCTCGATGGCCGGCAACGGCACCGTCTTGTAGCTGCTCGCGGAGCTGGTGATGGCGTAGAGCCCGAAGATGAGCAGGACGGCGATGACGACCCAGGCGATGGGGCCTCGGAAGGTCCGGCGAAGATTCATGACTCCTGCTCAACGCTGCGTGACGAGCTTCGGATTGACGTCTCCAGCAACCACCGACGATACCCCGCCGAAGCGGACGAGGCTTCAGCCTGCCGTCAGGTGGAGTAGACCTCTGGGCGCAGCGTGCCGACGTACGGGAGCTCGCGGTAGTGCTGGGCGTAGTCCAGCCCGTATCCGACCACGAACACGCTCGGGATGTCGAAACCCATGTAGCGCACCGGAACCGCGACCTCGGCGGCCTCCGGCTTGCGCAGCATCGCCAGCACCTCGACCGAACGCGGGTGGCGGGAGCGCAGGTTGCGCAGCAGCCAGGACAGGGTCAGCCCCGAGTCGACGATGTCCTCGACGACCAGCACGTCGCATCCCTCGATGTCGCGGTCGAGGTCCTTGAGAATGCGCACCACGCCCGACGAGGACGTCGACGATCCGTACGACGAGACCGCCATGAACTCCAGCGACACGGGCACGTGGATCGCCCGGGCCAGGTCCGCCATCACCATGACTGCGCCCTTGAGGACGCCGACGAGCAGGATCTCGCGGCCGGCGTAGTCAGCGTCGATCCGTGCGGCGAGCTCGGCGATCTTCGCAGCGATCTGTTCCTGCGAAACCAGCACGCCCTCCACGTCGGGGTGGAGGTCGAGCGGCTGCACGGCCGCGGTCTCCATGGGCTGCACGGACTCCATCGGGAGCAGTGGTGCGGTCATCGGAACGAAAGCCTGTCATACGTCCTTTCCGCGACCAACCCCCCGGGCAGGCTGACGGCTCCCTGACCGTGCCAGTCCGTCACCAGTCGCGCGATCTCCTGCACCTGTCCGGCGCTCAGCTCGCCGGCCCGCGCGCCGGCGAGGACAGCCTCCCGGCGCAGCACGCGGGTGCGCACCGCGGCGGGCATGGCAGCCAGCCGGGCGACGTCGAGCGGATCTTCCGACTCGCGGTCCGCCCATCCGTCGAGCGCGTCCGCGTCGTCGCGCAGCAGGTCGGCGGTGCGAGCTAAGGCCTCGGCCACCCCCGGCCCGAGCGTGTCCTCCAGCACCGGCAGGGCGGAGCTACGGACTCGAGCCCGAGCGAACGACGGGTCGCCGTTGTGCGGGTCTTCCCACGGCGTCAGGTCGAGCGCGCGGCAGGTGGCCTCGGTGGTTGCCCGTCGTACGCCGAGGAACGGCCGGAGCAGCCGGCCGCGTCGCGCGGCCATGCCGGCGAGCGATCGGGCACCCGAGCCACGCGCCAGGCCGAGCAGCACGGTCTCCGCCTGGTCGTCCAGGGTGTGGCCGAGCAGGATCCGGCTCGCGCCCAGCCGCTCAGCCGCCGCCTCGAGGGCCACGTACCTGGCGTCGCGGGCGGCCGCTTCGGGTCCGCCGGGAGCCGCGACGCTCACGGTGGCGATCTCGACCGGCTCCAGCCCGAGCTCACGGCATCGGCCGGCCGCCGCGTCGGCCCGGGCGGCGGAGCCGGGCTGCAGCGCGTGGTCGACGGTGACCGCGCCGGCTCGCAGCCCGCAACGCGGTGCCTCCGCGGCCGCGGCAGCCGCCAGGGCCAGCGAGTCCGCGCCGCCGCTGACCGCCACCAGCACCAGGTCACCGGCGTCGACGTCGGCCAAGGCGGTCCGGACCGCGACCCGGGTCGCGGCGACGGCCGGATCCATCCGCATGTCCCCGACCGGTCTCAGGCGCTAACGGCCGGCGGGACTCCCGCTACCCGGTCGAGCCACCGGCCCGGGTCGCGGATCTCCGCGCCGGTGGGTAGCCGGTCGGGCGACGTCCACACCGTGTTCAGCCCCGACATCCCCACCTTGTCGACAACGGCGCGGACGAACCGAGCCCCTTCGGCGTACTGCCGCATCTTCATCTCGACGCCGAGCAGTCGGCGCAGCATCCGCTCCAGCGAGCCGGCCGCGTGCCGTCGCCGGTCGAACCGTTCGCGGATCTGGCTGACCGTCGGCACGACGTCCGGACCGACCGCATCCATCACGACGTCGGCGTGACCCTCCAGCAGGCTCATCAGTCCGGTCAGCCGGTCGAGGACCACGCGCTGCTCGGGGGTCTGGAGCAGCTCGACGATGGTGAGCTCGGAGCGGCCCCGCGCCGCGTCCGTCACTCCGGAGGCGAGCCGCCGAAGCCGGCCAAGCAGCGCCGCCGAGTCCAGGTCGGTGGCCATCACGAACTCGCGCAGCAGGCCCTGGACGTGCCCGTAGAGCCAGGGAGCGGAGGCGAACTGGGTGCGATGGGTCACCTCGTGCAGACAGACCCAGAGCCGGAAGTCGCCGGGGTCGACGCGCAGCAGCCGCTCGGTCGCGACGATGTTCGGCGCGACCAGCGTGAGCCGACCCGCCGGGGCTTCGCCGTCGGGCGCAACCACGGCTGACGGCGGCGGTCCGAGCAGCTCGAACTGCCCCAGCACCCGCGTGGCGAGGTAGCCGAGCAGACCACCGATCTCGAGCCCCGCTGCCCGCGAACCGACAGCCGCGACGACGCCCGACGGTCGCGCCCCGCTGCGCTCGATCACGGCGTCGAGCAGTGGCTCGGCAATCACCTTGAAGCTTTCGACGTTGGCCCGGATCCAGTCCGGGCGGTCGACGACGACGGTCGCGGCGCTGCCGGTCGCCGTGTCGAGACCAGTGATCTCGGCGACGTGGCGATCCGCTCGCTCGGCCCGTTGCCTGAGGTCCTCGACGGTCGCTACGGCCTCGGTGAGACTGATCCGCGGGCCGGGTGGCACGAGGCGGGTGCCGGTGGCGACCGCCAGCTGCCAGTCGACGAGCTGCACGCTCACGACGCTACGCCGCACCCACACCGCGCCAGGCGGGCGGCGAGCCGGTCCAGGGCGGCTTCGGTGAGGCTCGGCAACGGTGCCCGCGGCGCCAGGAAGGCGAACACCAACAGCCGTCCGCTGCGGTCGACCACCTCCCCGGCCAGGGTGTTCACGCCGGTCAGGGTTCCGGTCTTGGCGCGCACGACACCGGCGGCCTCCGACGCCGGCAGCGTCCGGTACCTCATGGCGAGCGTGCCGGTGAGTCCCGCGATCGGCAGTCCCTCGATGACGGGGCTCAGGATCGGATTGCGGACGTCGGCACGCAGCACCGTGACCAGCGCCTGCGGGCTCACCCGGTCATGGTGGGACAGCCCACTCGTGTCGTAGAGCGAGACCGCGGCGGCCAGCACCCCGACCGACACGACGCGCGCCTTGACGGCGGCCGCCGCACCGGCGAAGTCAGCGGGCTGATGGTCATGCAGGGCAATGGCGCGTCCCAATGCCTCGGCCAGGTCGTCGTCGCTGGTGGTCAGCATTCGCTGGACCAGTTCGGCGACCGTTGGGGACGAGACGCTCCCGAGCGGCGTAGCGCCGGACGGCGCGAACCCGCTGGTCACGGATCCCCGCACCCGAACCCCGTCGTGACGGAGCTGCGTCGCGAAGACCTGCCCGGTCTGCAGCGCCGGAGTCGGCGAGCGGGCCGCGAACGGGTCGGCGGGGTCGATCCGTCCCTCGTCGAGCTCCAGCGCGCTCGGCGGCGCGACGTCCCCCTCGGTGACGTAGCTCGGCGACCAGCCACGCGCCAGCCGCGGTCCGGTCCAGGCGGTGGCGTCCACCGCCAGCCGGACCCGTTTCAGCGCGCCGGTGGCGAGCGCCGCAGCCGTCTGGCGGGCCAGCTGGGCGAGCGACGCCGGCTGCGGGTAGGTCGTCACCCCGGCAGGGGTGTGCGTCGCGACCAGGGTGACGTCGCCGCCGCCGACCAGATAGACGGTGTCCCCCGACCGAACCGCTGTGGTGGCGAGCCGCGCGTTCGGACCGAGCGACAGCAGGGCCGCCGTACCGGTGAGCAGCTTGGTCGTCGATGCGGGGGGTTCGGGGTCGTCCGAGCCGCGTGCCCACAGCACGGCGCCAGTGCTCGGGTCGAGCACCTCGCCGTCGAGCTCGGCGCCCAGCCCGGGGTCACGGGCGGCACCGGCGAGCTGGTTCGCGACGCTGGACGCCACCGGGGCCGGTGCGTTGCTGGGCAGCGGGTTGAGGACGGCCGGCCGGGGCGACTCGGCGGCGGCGGACGGCAGATCGGGCAGCGAGGGCGCGGGCGTGGTCCCGCCGCGGTTGACGAAGACGGCCACCAGCACAACGACGGTGACGACGGTCGCCAGCAGGGGCGCCGTGTATCGAATCCGCATCCCACGGCACACTAATCGCCGTGGAGTTCGACGTGCTCATCGAGATCCCCAAGGGGACCCGCAACAAGTACGAGATGGACCACACGGTCAACCGGATCCGGCTCGACCGCACGCTGTTCACCTCGACGCAGTATCCGGCTGACTACGGGTACGTCGAGAACACGCTGGGCGCGGACGGTGATCCGCTGGATGCCATGGTGCTGCTGCCCGAGCCCACCTTTCCCGGCTGCCTGATCCGCTGCCGGACCATCGGGATGTTCCGGATGACCGACGAGAAGGGCGGCGACGACAAGCTGATGTGCGTCCCCGCCAACGACCCGCGGCAGGAGCACCTGCGCGACATCCACCACATGCCGGAGTTCGACCGGTTGGAAATCCAGCACTTCTTCGAGGTCTACAAGGA
>DATAVK010000018.1:0-27455 GCA_036267755.1 Mycobacteriales bacterium | reverse complement strand
GCGATGCTCGCCAACCGGGTGGTTCTCGAGGCGCTCTCCGGGATCGCGGCTAGTCGCCTCCGCCGCCCACCCGGTTAGGCCCGGTGGGCGGGTCGAGCTCCGGTGGGACCAACGGGGCGTTGGGCGGCACGTCGCCGCGGCCGATCTGAGGCGGGTAGCCCGCGGGAACGCCCGTCGTCTCGGGCACCAGTGTCGGGGTGTTCTTGTTGAGCACCTCGCCGCGGAAGAAGGCCGGCCGAACAATGTTGTAAGCGACCATCGCGACGAGGCCGACGATCGCGGCGCCGATGACCAAAACTCCCGTGCCACCGACCTGCCAGTGCGGCGGGAAGGGCAGGTGCCACCCGGTGTAGCTCGCCTCCGCCGGGTTGGGGTTGCTCACATACGGGCTCAGCCAGTCCAGGTAGGCGCTCCAGCCGAGAATGATGAACAGAATCAGGCCGCCAGCCACCGGGATGATGCCCTGCATGAACAGGTCCCGGGTGTTCTTGGTCAACGTCTTGCGATACCACCAGGCGCAGGTGAAGCCGGTCGTGCCGTAGTAGAGCGCGATGAAGACGCCGCAGGCCGTGACCGAGTCGCTGATGACCTGGCCGCCTGACACGTAGTTGAAGACGACGTACAGGACTGCGGAGATCAGACCCATCGCGATGGTGGAGTTCGTCGGCGTGAGGTACTTCTTGTGGATCTTCGCAAAGGTCGTCGGGATCGCGCGGTAGACCGCCATGGCCAGCGAGGTGCGCGCGGTCGGCAGAATCGTCGTCTGGGTCGACGCGGCGGCCGAGCTGAGCACCATGAGCAGCAGCAGCTTCACGCCGACCGTGCCGATGAACGAGTGCCCGAAGACGCCCCGCCCGAGGACGTTCAGGACGTCGCTGGCGTTGGCCGGATTGGACAGGCCATGTCCCGTCGATCCGACGCCGGCGAACGACTGGGCGGCCAGGATCACGAGGGCGTAGATCGCGAGCAGCAGGACCGTCGAGATCACTGCCGCCCGGCCCGGTGTCCGGGCGGGGTCTTTGGTCTCCTCGTTGACGGTGACTGCTGTGTCCCAGCCCCAGTAGATGAAGATCATCAAGATCAAGCCGGCGACGAAGAACGAGAAGCTAGGGATGTCGAACGGGTTGAACCAGCTCCATGACGGGTCGACGTGAGTGGCTGGCGCATGTCCCGTTGCCACCTTCAGCAACGCGACGACGGCGAACACCACGAGCATGCCGGCTTCGATGGCGAGCAGGCCCTTCTGCATGTTGGCCGAGACCTCGATGCCGCGGTAGCAGATGTAGGTCATGACGGCGAGCCAGATCAGGCCGACGAGGAGCACCCAGCCACTCGCCGGGTTGCTGCCGATCCCGTTCGCGCCGAAGAGCAGGAACACGTACTGCCCGGCGATCTGCGCCAGGCTCGCCATGATCAGGACGTCGGAGGCGATGATGCCCCAGCCGCCGGCGTACCAGCCCACCCGCGGGCCGAACATGCGGGTGGCCCAGGTGAAGGAGGTACCGCAGTCCGGGTCCTGCTTGTTGAGCTCGCTGTAGCCGACCGAGATCATCCACATCGGGACGAACGCGATGATGGCGACGATCGGCGCCTGCAGGCCGACGAAGAGGACGATGAAGCCGAGGGTCGCCGCCAGGCTGTACGCCGGTGCGGTCGACGCGACGCCGACGACGACCGTCGACCAGAGTCCGAGCGTGCCGCCCTTGAGGCCTTTGTCCGTGCCTGATTGCTGGTCCGGCATCGTCGCTGTCATCCGGTGTCTCCTCCGAGGCCGTCCCGTCCTGCGTGCCGATCAGGTTCTCACATATTTCCGGACCTCTGGCAAGCGAATCCGTGGGAAATCTGCACAAAACCTCGTAATCCGTCGTCTGCGATAACCTCCGCCCATGCGAACTGTGGTAATCGGAGCTGGTGGTGTAGGTGGCGCGGCCGCGGCTATCGCCGCCCGTCGGGACTTCTTCTCGGCCGTGGTGATGGCGGACTACGACGGCGCCCGGGCGAGCGCCGTGGCCGAGAAGACCGGCGATCCGCGCTTCAGCGGGGTCCAGGTCGACGCGAGCGATCCGGCCGCGGTTGCCGAGCTGCTGCAGGCCAGCCAGGCCGACGCTGTGCTCAACGCCTGCGACCCGCGGTTCGTGATGCCGATCTTCGACGCGGCGCTGCAGACGGGGGCGACGTACCTCGATATGGCGATGTCGCTGTCGCACCCGCACCCCGACGAGCCCTACGCGAAGACCGGCGTGATGCTCGGCGACGAGCAGTTCGCGAAGTCGGCCGAGTGGGAGAGCCGCGGCCTGCTGGCGCTGTGCGGGATCGGTGTCGAGCCCGGACTGTCCGACGTGTTCGCGCGGTACGCCGCGGACCACCTGTTCAGCTCGATCGACTCCCTCGGAGTCCGCGACGGGGCGAACCTCGTGGTCGACGGCTACGACTTCGCGCCGACGTTCTCGATCTGGACGACGATCGAGGAGTGCCTCAACCCTCCGGTCGTCTGGGAGAAGGACCGTGGCTGGTTCACCACGGCTCCGTTCTCCGAGCCCGAGACGTTTGTCTTCCCGGAAGGCATCGGGGCGGTGGAATGCGTCAACGTCGAGCATGAGGAGGTCCTCCTCATGCCGCGCTGGGTCGAGGCGAACCGTGTCACCTTCAAGTACGGCTTGGGCGAGGAGTTCATCACCGTCCTGTCCACGCTGCACAAGCTCGGCCTGGACTCCACCGCGCCGGTCAAGGTCGGCAATGCTTCCGTCTCGCCGCGCGACGTGGTCGCCGCGTGCCTGCCGGATCCTGCGACGCTCGGCGACCGGATGCGCGGCAAGACCTGCGCCGGCACCTACGTCACGGGGACCGGCACGGATGGCAAGCCGCGCGAGGTCTACCTCTACCAGGTGGCCGACAACGAGCAGTGCATGCGGGAGTGGGGGTCCCAGGCGGTGGTGTGGCAGACCGCCGTCAACCCGATCGTCGCGCTCGAGCTGATCGCGGGTGGGGTCTGGACCGGTGCCGGCGTACTCGGCCCCGAGGCGTTCGACCCGGTGCCGTTCCTCGACCTGCTCGCTGACTACGGCGCCCCCTGGGCCATGGAAGACCGCACCCCCTAACCCACACGCGTGGCCCATTGGTGTTGCTATAGCCACACGCGTGGCCCATTGGTGTTGCTATAGCCACACGCGTGGGCCATTGGTGTCAGGCGGAGGTGGTGGCGAAGGCCTTCTCCAGCACCGACAGGGCGTCGTCGAGCAGGTCGTCACTGATGACCAGCGGAGGCAGGAACCGCAGCACGTTGCTGTAGCTGCCGGCTGTGAGGACGAGCACGCCTTCGCTGTGGCATGCCGCCGCCACGGCTTTGGTCAAGGCGGCGTCCGGCGTCACGCCGTCGGGGGCGACCAGCTCGATGGCGATCATCGCGCCGCGACCGCGGACGTCACCGATCGACGGGTACGCCGAGGCCAGCTCTCGCAACCGCGGCAGCATGGTGTCGCCGATGGCGCGGGCGCGGTCGATGAGGCCGTCCTCGCGGATCGTCTCGATCGCGGCCAACGCGGCCGCGCACGACAGCGGATTGCCGCCGAAGGTCCCGCCCAGGCCGCCGGCGTGGACCTTGTCGACCAGATCCGCCCGGGCCGTGATCCCGCCGATCGGGAGGCCGCCGCCCATGCCCTTCGCCGTCGTGACGATGTCCGGGACGACGCCCTCGTGCTCGCTCGCGAACCATGCTCCGGTGCGCGCGATACCGGTCTGGACCTCGTCCGCCACCAGGACCACGCCATTGTCCCGGGACCAGGCGGCGAGACCGGCGAGCCAGCCGGGCTCGGGGACGATGAAGCCCCCCTCGCCCGCGATCGGCTCCACCACGACGCAGGCGATGTTCGACGCACCGACGGTCTTGTCCAGGTAGGCGAGTGTCGACGGCAGGTCGCCGGTGCCGCGGAACGGATAGGAGTACGGCGCCCGGTAGACCTCGGGCGCGAACGGTCCGAAGCCCTGCTTGTAGGGCATCACCTTGCCGGTGAGCGTCATGGCCAGCAGGGTCCGGCCGTGGAAGCCGTGGTCGAAGGCCACGACTGCGTCACGTCCGGTGGCATACCGCGCGATCTTCACCGCGTTCTCCACCGCCTCGGCGCCGGAGTTCACGAGGAACGACTTCTTCTCGTGGTCGCCCGGCGTCAGTTCGTTGAGCGCCTCGCAGACCGCGACATAGGACTCGTACGGCGTGACCTGGAAGCAGGTGTGGGTGAAGCGCTCGACCTGATCGGTGACCGAGGCGACGACGCGCGGCGCCGACGAGCCGACGGTCGTCACGGCGATGCCGGCGGCGAGGTCGATGAAGCGGTTGCCGTCGACGTCCTCGACGATGCCGCCCGAGGCGCGGGCCGCGAACACCGGCAGGGTCGTGCCAACGCCGGTCGGCAACGCGGCCTGCCGGCGGGCCATCAGCTCTCGCGAGCGCGGGCCTGGGATCTCGGTGGCGAGGTGACGGTTCTGCACGAGTGAGTCGGCCATAGCGGGAGCGTAAGCCCGCCGGCATCACGAAGACGAGCGCAGCACCTGACGCGATCATCGGCCGGTTCGGCGACAATGGAGGGGTGACGCGCGACGTGGTGCTGCTCGGGTCGACCGGCTCGATCGGGACGCAGGCGGTCGACGTCGTGAAGGCGGCGGGCGACCGGTTGCGGATCGTCGGCCTCGCCGCCGGTGGTGGGCGCGCGGACCTGTTGGCGGCACAGGCGATCGACCTGGGTGTCGAGGTTGTCGGGGTCGCCCACTCCAGCGCGCTCGAGGATCTCCAGCTCGCGCTCTACGCTGAGGCGCAGCGCCGCGGCTACAGCAAGGGCGGCTACCAGCTGCCGAAGCTGCTCGCCGGCCCCGACGCCGCCACCGAGGTGGCGGGGTGGCAGTGCGACGTGGTTCTCAACGGCATCACGGGATCGGTCGGGCTGGCACCGACGCTCGCCGCCCTCGATGCGGGTCGGACCCTGGCCCTCGCGAACAAGGAGTCGCTGATCGCCGGTGGCCCGCTCGTCGCCTCGCTGGCCAAGCCCGGCCAGATCGTGCCGGTCGACTCGGAGCACACCGCGATCGCGCAGTGCCTGCGGGCCGGCACCCGCGACGAGGTCCGCCGGCTCATCGTCACGGCCAGCGGCGGACCGTTCCGTGGCCGCCGTCGTGAGGAGCTGCACGACGTCACGCGGGAGCAGGCGCTGGCCCACCCGACGTGGGACATGGGTCCGGTCATCACCATCAACTCGGCGACCCTGGTCAACAAGGGCCTCGAGGTGATCGAGGCGCACTGGCTCTTCGACGTGCCGTACGACGACATCCACGTGGTCGTGCACCCGCAGTCGATCGTCCACTCGATGGTGGAGTTCGTCGACGGCTCCACCATCGCGCAGGCGAGCCCACCCGACATGCGGCTCACCATCGCGATCGCGCTCAGTTGGCCGGACCGGATCCCGGACGCCGCCCCGCCGATCGACTGGTCGCAGCCGGCCGCGTGGACGTTCGAGCCGCTGGACACCGAGGCCTTCCCGGCGGTCGACCAGGCTCGCGCCGCCGGGCGCGCCGGCGGCACGGCTCCGGCGGTCTACAACGCGGCCAACGAGGCCGCCGTGGCGGCATTCGCGGCGGGCCGGCTGCCCTTCCTCGGCATCGTCGACACCATCGCCGAGGTGCTCGGATCTCATGAAAACCTCATGAACGTCAGCACACTGGCCGACGTACAGGGTGCAGAGGACTGGGCTCGGCGCCGGGTTCAGGAGCTGGTCGCAAAGGGGACGTCAGGGTGAGCTACGCGATCGGCGTGATCACCTTCGTGGTCGCGCTGCTGCTCTCCGTCATGCTGCACGAGGCCGGGCACTTCGCGACCGCCAAGGCCTTCGGCATGAAGGCATCCCGCTTCTTCGTCGGGTTCGGCCCGACCCTGTGGTCTACCAAGCGCGGCGAGACCGAGTACGGCATCAAGGCCATCCCGGCCGGCGGTTTCGTGAAGATCGAGGGCATGACCGCGCTCGAGGAGCTCGAGCCGGGGGACGAGGACCGCGCCTTCTACAAGCAGCCCGCGCTGCAGCGCACGATCGTGCTCGCGGCCGGCTCGGTCGTCCACTTCATCCTGGCGATCGGGATCCTGTTCGCGGTGATCGCCGCGACCGGTTCCGACCCGGTGCACGTGCGCCCCTCGACAACGATCGATGCAGTCGAGAAGTGTGTGCCCCGCAACCCCAACGCCACCGCCTGCGCCGCCACCGATCCGGCCGCGCCGGCCCACGGTGTGCTGCGCGCCGGCGACAAGGTGGTCGCCGTCAACGGCACGGCAGTATCGACGTACAACCAGATGGCCGCGAAGCTGCGGGCCGCTCCCGGCACCGTCGTCCACGTCACGGTGCTGCGCGACGGGAAGCAGCTGACCTTCGGGCTGAAGACCGTCCCGGTCGAGCAGGACGGCAAGTTGGTCGGCAAGATCGGCATCTCACCGGAGATCGAGAACATTCCGGTCAGCGTCGCCGGGGCGGTGCCCAAGACCTTCACCACGCTGGGCTACTTCGCCAAGTCCACGGTCACCGCGCTCGGCGGCCTGCCCCACGAGATCTCCGGCATCGTCGAGGGCAAGCCGCGTAACCCTGAGGGTGCGGCCAGCGTCGTCGACGTCGCGCGGGTCAGCGGCCAGATCGCCGAGGCGAAGGCCTCGGTCGGTGCCCGGGTCGCCCAGCTCATGCTGCTGGTCGCCGAGCTGAACTTCTTCGTCGGCATCTTCAACCTGCTCCCGCTGCTGCCGCTCGACGGCGGGCACATCGGGATCCTGGCTTTCGAGAAGGTTCGTGGAGCGGCGTATCGGCTGTTCGGCCGCCGCGATCCGGGGCGCGTCGACATCATGAAGGTGCTCCCGCTGACCTACGCCGTGGTGGCGGTGTTCGTCGGATTATCCCTGATCCTGCTCTACGCCGGCATCACCGATCCCATCAAGCTGCAGTAACCCGTCGTACCGTGGAGCCATGACGCAGGTCAGTCTCGGGATGCCCGAGCTTCCCCCACCGGCCCTCGCGACCCGCCGCGTGTCCCGGCAGATCGACGTCGGCGGCGTGCTCGTCGGCGGTGGCGCGCCCGTCAGCGTCCAGTCGATGGCGACCACCAAGACCCACGACGTCAACACCACGTTGCAGCAGATCGCCGAGCTGACGGCGTCGGGCTGCCAGATCGTGCGGGTGGCGGTGCCCACCCAGGACGACGCGGACGCGCTGTCCGAGATCGTCAAGCACTCCCAGATCCCGGTCATCGCTGACATCCACTTCCAGCCGCGCTACATCTTCGCCGCCATCGACGCGGGCTGCGCCGCGGTGCGCGTGAACCCGGGCAACATCCGCGAGTTCGACGGTAACGTCCGGGAGGTGGCGCTCGCCGCTAAGGCCGCCGGCACCCCGATCCGGATCGGAGTGAACGCCGGCTCGCTCGACAAGCGGTTCATCGCCAAGTACGGCGGACCCCGGCCCGAGGCGCTCGTCGAGAGCGCGCTGTGGGAGGCGTCGCTGTTCGAGGAGCACGGGTTCGGCGACATCAAGATCTCCGTGAAGCACCACGACCCGGTCGTGATGGTTTCGGCGTACCGATTGCTGGCGCAGCAGTGCGACTACCCGCTGCACCTCGGCGTCACCGAGGCCGGCCCGATCTTCCAGGGGACGATCAAGTCCGCGGTGGCGTTCGGCGCGCTTCTCGCGGAAGGCATCGGCGACACGATCCGGGTGTCGCTCTCGGCACCGCCGGTCGAAGAGGTCAAGGTCGGTACGGCGATCCTCGAGTCCCTCGGGATGCGCCAGCGCAAGCTCGAGATCGTGTCCTGTCCGTCCTGTGGTCGGGCCCAGGTCGACGTCTATACGCTCGCCGAGAAGGTGCAGGCCGGCCTGGAGGGCATGACCGTGCCACTGCGGGTGGCGGTCATGGGCTGCGTCGTGAACGGCCCGGGTGAGGCCCGCGAGGCCGACCTCGGCGTCGCGTCCGGCAACGGCAAGGGCCAGATCTTCGTCAAGGGTGAGGTCATCAAGACCGTCCCGGAGTCGCAGATCGTCGAAACCCTCGTCGAAGAGGCGATGCGCCTGGCGGAAGACATGGAGGCCGCCGGCGAGGCGTCCGGCGAGCCGACCGTCGCGGTCGGCTAACTGCCCGATGCGCGTCCTGGGGGACCGTGACGTCCCGGCGGTTCTCGATTTGCTGGACACCGACCCCATTGCCAACCTGTTCGTCGCCTCCCGGGTGCGCAGTGCCGGCCTCGACCCGGCCCGGCTAGGTGCCGAGATGTGGGGCCACGAGGTCCACGGCCGGCTGAAGGCGGTGTGTTACGCCGGCGCGAACCTGGTGCCGGTGAACGCCGACGAGTCGGCCCTGGCTGGGTTCGCGGCGCGCGCCCGCAAGCAAGGCCGCCGGTGCTCGTCGATCGTCGGACCTGCCCACATGGTCGAGGTGCTGTGGCGCGACCTGATGTCCTCGTGGGGACCGGCTCGCGACATCCGGCTGCGACAACCGCTCCTGGCGATCTCACGGGATCCCGACGAGACCCCCGACACCGCCGTACGACGGGTCCGGCTCGACGAAGTCGATGTCCTGCTCCCAGCCAGCATCGCGATGTTCACCGAGGAGGTCGGGGTGTCGCCGATCGCAGGCGACGGCGGCGCGCTCTACCGCAGCCGGGTCCGGGAGCTGGTCGCCGCCGGGAGGTCGTTCGCCCGGATCGACGACGGCCGGGTGGTCTTCAAGGCGGAGGTCGGTGCCGCGACCGACCGGGTCTGCCAGGTGCAGGGCGTCTGGGTCGACCCGGCGTGGCGCGGGCGTGGCCTGTCCGCCGCGGGGATGGCCGCCGTCGTCGAGGCCTGCCGCCGCGACATCGCGCCGACGGTGAGCCTGTACGTCAACGACTTCAACGCCCCGGCCCGACGTGCCTACGAGCGGGTTGGCTTCTGCGAGGTCGGGACGTTGGCCTCGATCTTGTTCTGAGCCGGACCGCGCTCGGTTATCCCGGTGTGGGGGCAGCGGTGGCTCGCTAACCTCGTCGCCATGGTCGCCCGGATGTCATCGTTGTTCCTGCGCACGCTTCGCGACGATCCGGCGGACGCCGACCTTGCGAGCCACCGGATGCTGGTCCGCGCCGGCTACATCCGGCGGGTATCACCGGGCATCTACTCGTGGCTGCCGCTGGGCAAGCGGATCCTCGACAACGTCGCCGCCGTCGTCCGCGAGGAGATGGAGCGGATCGGCGGCCAGGAGGTTCTCTTCCCCGCTCTGATCCCGCGCGAGATCTTCGAGGCCAGCGGACGCTGGGCGGACTACGGCGACGCGCTGTTCCGGCTCAGCGACCGCAAGGGCGCCGACTACCTGCTCGCCCCGACCCACGAAGAGCTGTTCACGCTGCTCGTGAAGGGCGAGTACTCCTCGTACCGCGACTTCCCGTTGACGCTGTTCCAGATCCAGACGAAGTACCGGGACGAGGCACGTCCCCGGGCGGGCATCATCCGGGGCCGCGAGTTCGTGATGAAGGACAGCTACTCCTTCGACCTCGACGACGCGGGGCTGCAGGCGTCGTACGACGCCCATCGGGTCGCCTACCAGCGGATCTTCGACCGGCTCGGGCTGGACTACCGGATCGCCTTCGCCGTGTCGGGCGCGATGGGCGGGTCGGCCAGCGAGGAGTTCCTCGCGCCGGCCGCCGACGGCGAGGACACGTTCGTGCAGTGCGAGAACTGCGACTACACGGCCAACACGGAGGCGGTCGAGATCGGCGCGCCCGAGCCGCAGGACCCTGCCGATCACCCACCGGCTGAGGTGCTCGACACCCCGGACACGCCCACGATCGACTCGCTGGTCCGCCGACTCAACGAGCTTCCGCTGGGCCGGCCGTTCACCGCCGCCGACACGTTGAAGTGCATCGTGCTCAAGACCCGCGCGCCGGGTGAGAAGGACTGGGAGCTGCTCGTCGTCGGGGTCCCGGGCGACCGGGACGTCGACCTCAAGCGGGTCGGCGGTCAGCTCGAGCCGGTCGAGGTCGAGCAGGCCGAGCCCGCGGACTTCGACGCGCACCCCGAGCTGGTCAAGGGCTACATCGGGCCGCAGCTGCTTGCGAGCAACGGGATCCGTTTCGTCGTCGACCCGGTCGTGGTTCCGGGCAGCGCGTGGGTCACGGGAGCGAACTACGTCGACCAGCACGCCGCGTTCGTGGTCCGCGGCCGCGACTTCGAGCCGGCGGGGGGGCTCGGCGCGATCGAGATCCGCGACGGCGACCGCTGTGCCCGGTGCGGCGGCCGGCTGAGCCTCGCCCGTGGCATCGAGATCGGCCACATCTTCCAGCTGGGGCGGAAGTTCACCGACACGTTCAGCCTGGATGCGGCCGGACCGGACGGCGAGGCGATCCGCATCACGATGGGGTCCTACGGCGTCGGGGTCTCCCGGGCCGTCGCCGCTGTCGCCGAGCAGACGCTCGACGAGTCCGGACTGTGCTGGCCGGCTTCGATTTCGCCGTACGACGTCCACATCGTGCCGGTCGGGCGTGGCGACGAGCAGTTGCGCGCCGCGGAGCAGCTCGCCGGCGAGCTTGAGACCGCCGGCCGTCGGGTCCTGCTCGACGACCGGGAAGGCTCGGCCGGCCCGAAGTTCGCCGACGCCGACCTGATCGGCGTACCGACCATCGTCGTGGTCGGCAAGGGGCTGGCCGAGGGCAACGTCGAGGTCAAGGACCGGAAGACCGGCGAACGTCGGGTCGTCGCTCTCTCCGCTGTCGTCGACGACCTCGCGTCGATCTCGTCGTAGGTGGTACGGATCGAGGCCGTTGTTTTCGACTGGGGCGGGACGCTCACGCCGATCTTCGACGTGGATCCGGTCTCGGTCTGGGTCGATGCCGCTCGACTGCTTGCGCCGGATCGGGTGCCGGAGCTCGCGGCTGCGTTGGCTTGTGCTCAGCAGGACGTGTGGGACACGACGTTGGACAGCTTGCGCAGTGGGCGCGTCGTCGAGGTCGTTTCGGCCGGGGTGGCTGCGTGTGGGCTGCCGGTGGCCGATGACGAGGTTGTCGCGTCGGCCGTTTCGATTTACCTGGGGGAGTGGGTGCCGCATGCGGCGGCGCACTCCACCGCCGCGGAGGTGCTGCGCGCTTTGCGGCGACAGGGGTTGCGCACCGGGCTGCTGTCGAACACGCACTGGCCGGCGGAGTGGCACGAGCAGCGGCTGGCCGAGGACGGGCTGACCGACCTGCTGGACGCGCGGGTCTACACCAGCGATCTGGACTACCGCAAGCCTCATCCGGAGGCGTTCGCTGCGGTGCTCTCGGCGCTGGCGGTTGAGCCCCGGCACGCGGTCTTCGTGGGGGACCGGTTGCACGACGACATCTACGGCGCGGCTGGGATGGGGATGCGGTCGATCTGGATCCGCAACGAGAGCATGCCCGGGTTTGACGTCGTACCGGACGCCGTGGTCAACGAGCTCGCCGAGGTCGTCGACGTGATCGCCCGCTGGTCCGCCCCACCCCCAGATCCGCGATGATCATCGCGGAAAAGGGGCTAGTCGGGTTGGCCGGGGAGGGCGAGCTCGGCTCCCCAGTGCTCCAGCCGGATCGCGGCGTCGGTGAGCCAGTCGACCGCCGACCGGCGCGGGCTGCTCCCCGGGTCGCTGCTCGCGACCAGGTCCCACGAGGCGCCGGCGCTCGCCTGCTCCAGCCGGACCGCCAACCGTCGCGCGGATGACCGGTCCGTCACACGGAACGGCAGCTGGTACGCCGGTGCGGCCGCGACGGGGGTCGCTCCCGTGGCCGTGACGAGCGCCGCGATCGCGTCCCGTTGCGTCATGTGCGCGGTGAGGCAGGTCGTGGCGTAGCTCTCGAGCTCCCCGGACAGGTGCGCGCCGAGGGCGCCGTACCCGTAGATCACCTGCTGCTCGACGGACAGGGCCGCCTGCAGCGCCTCGAGCACTGTCATTGACCCGCCGCGGCGTGGGAGGCGGCGACGCTGGCGAGGGTCGCGGCGTTCTTCCCGAGGTGTGCCGTGACCGAGAGCTGGCGCAACGATCGGGCGCTGGCCGCCAGCACCGTCCCGAGGTCGTGGATCAGCGGTCCGCGGACCGTGACTGCGGGCGGATTGCCGCCCAGGGCACTCAGATGCGTGGCGTGCAGCGCGCGAGCGACCTGGAGCATGGGCCGGCGTCGGGCGGACGCATGCGCGATCGCCGTGTCGTAGGACTGCAGCAACCGCAGCTCGGCCTGCCGCGCGGTAGCGAGTGCGGCCGCGTCCGGGGCGGCTGGAGTCGGGGTCGGAGCGGTAGTCGTGGAGCCGCCGTGACACCCGGCGACCACCAGCACCGCGCATCCGAACAGCCCACGTCGAGTGATCGTCAGCGATCGGTGGCCCACTGTCCCGAGTCTGACATGCCGCCGCCGACTACTCTGCGCCTCATGGCGGCCATGACGAGTTCTCGGGTGCGCCCCCTGCTGGAACCGGTCGTGACGGCAGCCGGCTACGACCTTGAAGACGTCACAGTGACCGCCGCGGGCCGGCGCAGCGTGCTTCGCGTCGTGGTCGACCGGGACGGCGGCGTTGACCTCGACGCGGTCGCGGAGGTCGCGCGCGCCGTGTCCGAGGCGCTCGACGGGACCGACGAGTTCGGGGCCTCGCCGTACGTTCTCGAAGTCACCTCGCCGGGCGTCGACCGGCCGCTGACCGCTCCCCGGCACTGGCGCCGCAACGTCGGACGGCTGGTCCGGGCCGGCGAGCGCACCGGACGGATCGTGGCCGCCGACGAGGCCGGCGTCACCCTCGAGGTGGCCGGCGACCCGCAGCAGGTCGGTTATGACGAGCTCGGCGAGGGCCACGTGCAGGTCGAGTTCAGCCGCCCCGACAAGGGGGATGCCCGATGAACATCGACGTCGCGGCACTCCGCGGCCTGGTGCGCGAGAAGGACGTGTCGTTCGACACCGTGGTCGAGGCGATCGAGTCGGCGCTGCTCGCGGCGTACCAGCGCACCGAGGGATCTCAGGCGCGGGCCCGCGTCGTGCTCGACCGCAAGACCGGCGAGTGCACGGTCTGGGCGCAGGAGGTCGACGAGAACGGCGAGGTCGTCCGGGAGACCGACGACACCCCGTCGGACTTCGGCCGGATCGCGGCGATGACGGCCAAGCAGGTGATCATGTCGCGGTTGCGCGACGTCGCTCAGGAGACCACCTACGGCGAGTACGCCGGGCGCGAGGGCGACCTCATCAGCGGAGTGGTCCAGCATCACTCCGGGATGCGCGCCGAGGGCCCGGTCTTCGTCGATCTCGGGGACGTCGAGGGCGTGCTGCCGCACTCGGAGCAGGTCCCCGGTGAGCGCTACGTGCACGGCGACCGGCTGCGCTGCCTGGTCATCTCCGTGCACAAGGGTGCCCGCGGGGCTCAGGTCACGCTCTCCCGCTCGCATCCCAATCTGGTGAGGCGGCTGTTCGCGATGGAGGTGCCCGAGATTGCCGACGGCACCGTCGAGATCGCCGCGGTCGCCCGGGAGGCCGGCCATCGGAGCAAGGTCGCCGTACGGTCCAACGACCCCGCGGTCCGGGCGCGAGGTGCCTGCATCGGCCCGATGGGCTCACGGGTCCGGGCGGTCGTGACCGAGCTGCACGGCGAGAAGATCGACATCATCGACTGGGACGCCGACCCGGCGACTTTCGTCGGGAACGCGCTGTCCCCGGCCACGGTCCGCAGCGTCAGCGTCGTCGACGCGGCCAGCCGGTCGGCACGGGTCGTGGTCCCCGATTATCAGCTCTCACTGGCCATCGGCAAGGAGGGCCAGAACGCCCGGCTGGCCAACCGGCTGACCGGCTGGCGCATCGACATCAGGCCCGACGACGAGGCCACGACTCCCGCCCGGACGGCCGGTCAGGGATAGACTGGCGCGTGACGAAGCGCGTCGAGCCGGTCCGAACCTGTGTCGGGTGCCGGGTCCGCGTCGCTAAGTCGCACCTGTTGCGCGTCGTCGCGGTCGATGGAGTCCTGCTCCCCGACCCGCGAGGTACGTCGCCGGGACGAGGCGCTCACCTGCACCCCGACCCGGTCTGCCTCGCGCTGGCGGAGCGTCGGCGGGCGTTCCGGAAGGCCTTGCGGCTCGACGGAGTGCCGGATCCGAGCGCTCTGCAGGCGTACGTCGGTCAACTTGCCAGCCCGACCAACAGAGCGGAACCAGACGATGAGCGCTCGATGAGCCAGCACCGATGAGCACCGCCGTGCACTGACAACGGCTTGCGGAACCGCCGCGGGCCACCTGAAGGAGAACGAGTGGCCAAGGCCCGAGTATCCGCACTAGCCAAAGAGATCGGACTGCCGTCCAAGCAGCTCATCGAATGGCTCAACAGCAACGGGGAGTACGTCAAGACGCCGTCGTCGACGGTCGAGGCGCCAGTCGTGGCCAAGGTCCACGCCGCGTTCCCGTCGGTCGTGAGCGACGACGCCCCCAAGAAGACCACCGCGAAGAAGACGGCGGCCAAGCCGGCGCCGGCTGCGGAGCCTGAGGCTCCGGCCGCGGCACAACCACTGGTGACCGCTACCCCGGACACCCCTGAGCCAGCCGCTGCAGCGACCCCGAGCACCCCCGCCGGCCCGCCGGAGGTGCCGGACGTCTTCGCCGCCCCGGCCGCGTTCGCCGCCCCGCCCGCCACGCCCCAGGCGCCGTCGGCTCCCCGCCCCGGCACCCCCCGGCCGGCTGGGAACAACCCGTTCAGCCCGCGACCCGCGGGCAACAACCCGTTCACCCCGCGTGACCGTCCGGCCGGTGGCCCCACTCGGCCCGGCCCGGGCGCGATCCCGCCGCGTCCGGCGGGGGCGACTCCCGGCTCGATGCCGCCGCGGCCAGCGGCGCGTCCCGGTGGTCCCGGTGCCGGACGCCCCGGCGG
The DNA here is from genome assembly GCA_036267755.1 of Mycobacteriales bacterium. Taxonomy (GTDB): domain Bacteria; phylum Actinomycetota; class Actinomycetes; order JAFAQI01; family JAFAQI01; genus DATAVK01. Next base: position 12,574 of record DATAVK010000018.1, on the reverse strand, counting down.
TCCCGGTGGTCCCGGTGCCGGTCGACCGGCACCCGGCGGTCGTCCCGGTGGTGGCAGCTTCGGCGGCCGTCCCAGCGGCCCCGGCGGTGCACCCGGTGGCGGCGGCGGTTTCGCCGGTCGTCCCGGTGGCGGTGGCGGTCCCGGCGGAGCTCCCGGACGCCCCGGTGGCTTCGGTGGCCGTCCCGGTGGTCCCGGTGGTCGCGGTCGCGGCGCCCCGACCCAGGGCGCGTTCGGTCGTGGCCCCGGTGGTCGTGCGGTACGCGGCCGGAAGTCCAAGAAGCAGCGGCGCCAGGAGTTCGACAACATGCAGGCGCCGTCGATCGGCGGCGTGCAGGTTCCGCACGGCAACGGTGAGCAGATCCGGTTGCCGCGTGGCGCCAGCCTCGCGGACTTCGCCGACAAGATCGGCGCCAACCCCGGCTCGCTGGTCCAGGTCGTCTTCACCCAGCTCGGCGAGATGGTGACCGCGACCCAGTCGGCGCCGGAAGAGACGCTTCAGCTGCTCGGCACCGAGCTGGGCTGGAACGTCCGAATCGTCACGCCCGAGGAAGAGGACGCCGAGATCCTGGCCCGCTTCGACATCGAGTTCGACGCGGACGAGGACGAGGCCGACCTGGTGTCACGGGCACCGGTCGTCACGGTCATGGGTCACGTCGACCACGGAAAGACGAAGCTGCTCGACGCGATCCGCTCGACCGACGTCATGGCGCGCGAGGCCGGTGGCATCACCCAGCACATCGGTGCCTACCAGGTCCGCGCGAAGGTGAACGATCAGGACCGGCTGCTCACCTTCATCGACACACCCGGTCACGAGGCCTTCACCGCCATGCGTGCCCGAGGTGCCCAGGTGACGGACATCGCGGTGCTCGTCGTGGCCGCCGATGACGGCGTGATGCCGCAGACGATCGAGGCGCTCAACCACGCTCAGGCAGCCGACGTCCCGATCGTGGTCGCCGTCAACAAGATCGACAAGGAAGGCGCCGACCCGGCCAAGGTGCGCGGTCAGCTGACCGAGTACGGCTTGGTCGCAGAGGAGTACGGCGGTGACACGCTGTTCATCGACGTCTCCGCGCGCAACGGCGACGGGCTCGACACGCTGCTCGAGGGCATCGTGCTGACCGCAGACGCGGCACTGGACCTGCGGGCCAACCCGAAGCGCACCGCGGAGGGTGTCGCCATCGAGGCGCACCTCGACCGTGGTCGCGGGCCGGTGGCCACCGTGCTGGTCCAGCGCGGCACCCTGCACGTCGGCGACTCGATCGTCGCCGGCGACGCCTTCGGGCGGGTCCGGGCGATGCTCGACGAGAATGGTCAGCCGCTCACCGAGGCCTCGCCGTCACGGCCGGTCCAGGTGCTCGGATTCACGAGCGTCCCGGGTGCCGGCGACAACTTCCTCGTCGTCCCCGAGGACCGGGTGGCCCGGCAGATCGCCGAGCAGCGGCAGGCCCGCGAGCGGTTCGCCGAGCTGGCGAAGAGCCGCGGCCGGATGACGCTCGAGGACGTTCTCGAGCGGATTCAGCAGGGTGAGGTGAACGAGCTCAACCTGATCCTCAAGGGCGACGGTTCGGGCTCGGTCGAGGCACTCGAGGACGCGCTGGTCAAGATCGACGTCGGCGCCGAGAACGAGGTCGGGATCCGCGTCATCGGCCGAGGGGTCGGTGCGGTCACGGAGAACGACATCAACCTCGCGAGCGCCTCGAACGCGGTCGTCATCGGCTTCAACGTCCGGCCCGAGGGCAAGGCGCGCGAGCTGGCCGACCGCGAGAAGGTCGATGTCCGGTACTACTCGGTCATCTACGCGGCGATCGAGGACGTGGAGAACGCGCTCAAGGGCATGCTCAAGCCGGAGTTCGAGGAGATCCAGCTCGGCAACGCCGAGGTCCGCGAGATCTTCCGGTCGAGCAAGGCCGGCAACATCGCCGGTTGCATCGTTCGGGACGGGACCATCGTCCGGAACTCCAAGGCGCGGCTGGTTCGCGACGGCGCTGTAGTGGCGGACAACCTCACCATCGTGGGGCTCCGCCGGTTCAAGGATGACGCGACCGAGGTCCGTGAGGGCTTCGAGTGCGGTATCAACCTCGGCAACTACAACGACATCAACGTCGACGACATCATCGAGACGTTCGAGATGCGCGAGAAGCCTCGCGCCTAGCCGCTAGGTCCGCCGGGCGACGACCAGGTCACGCACGATCGCCTGGTCGACCCGGTGGGCAAAGCCGTCGTACGGCGGGTCGTCGAGGACCTCGAGACCGTGCTGGCGCAACCGCGCCAGCACGGGGTGCCGGCTGGCCACCTTGGTGTTCCACGACAAGCCCATCGCGCCGCCCGGCCGGAGCACCTCGCACCAGCCTGGCAGCGCTGCGTCCAGCAGCTCCATCGGGTTGCGGGCGAGGCCCTTGTCGGCGTTGCGGCTGCCGTGCTGCACGCCGTACGGCAGGTCCGCCACCACGAGGTCGAACGACTCGCGCCGGAAGTGCTCGGCGACGGTCGTCGTGTCCGCCGTCAGCACCGTCACCTGCTGCGTCGCGCCGGCATCCCACAGCTCGCGGGTCGCGGCGGTCTCGGCGTCGAGCCGGCGGCCGACCACCTTCCGGTTCACCCGCAGCTGGGCGACGTTGAGCCGATGCTTGAGCCGCTTGCGTTCCAGCCAGGTGCGCAGGAACGTGGCGTAGGCGTCCACGTCGGCGCGGTCCAGATCGACACCCGAGGCGTGCCAGCCGTACATCAGCGCCTGGTTGAGGGTCGTCCCTCGCCCGCACATCGGGTCGAGGACCCGCAGCGGCCGGTCCAGGCCGTCCCGGGTGAGACTGCTCGCGACGGCCGTGACGTTCAGCAGCAGTTTCGTGAACTGCTCGTTGGTCTTGCCGGAGTACTTGAGGATCGTGAGCAGGTCGTCGTCGTACCGATCCAACGGCGTCAGCGGGACCGGCCGCAGCAGCTCGTCGTCGGTCACTTCGAACAGCGCGTAGGCGGCGGAGAGGTTCGACAGGCGGGCGATCGAGGCGGCCGACAGCTCGGGCCCCTCGACGGTGAGGTACGTCGTCCCTGCGATCTCTCGGCTGTCGACTTCGGCGTCGTTCGTCTCGACCCCGGGGTCGGCGTCGAGGAACGCCCGCAGCTCCGCGGCGACCAGCGGCGTGGCCGCGGCCGCGTACACCCGGTTCGCGGCAGGCCGCAGGAGCAACGCATAGCGGGCCACGACGTGCGAGGCTAGCGGGATGGGCTGGGTCGGTACCCTCGAGTTCGACGTACTGCTCGGGGACGTGCACTCGCTCAAGGAGAAGCGCTCACTGGTGCGGCCGTTGGTCGCCGACCTGCGTCGGCAGCACTCCGTGGCCGCGGCTGAGGCGGGTCATCTCGAGCTGCACCGGCGGGCGCTGGTGGGTGTCGCCGTGGTGGCTCCGGACGCCAGGCACTGCCACGAGGTGCTCGACGCCTGCGAGCGGATGGTGGCGGGACGCCCGGAGCTGGAGCCGGTGAGCACCCGCCGACGACTGCTCGGACCCGACGACTGACACCGATGACGCAACCGACACCGAAGGAGACATGACCGTGGCCGACGAGGGACGCACCCGGCGGATGAGCGTGCGCGTGCGCGAGGTCGTGGCGAGCGTCGTCGAGGGCAAGGTCAAGGACCCGCGGCTCGGACTGGTGACCATCACCGACGCCCGGCTGACGCCCGACCTCCGCGAAGCCAAGGTCTTCTGGACGGCGTACGGCGATGAGACGGCGGTATCCGGCAGCGCGGCGGCACTGGAAAGCGCGAAGGGCGTGATCCGGACCGCCGTCGGCCGCGCCACCGGCCTCAAGCACACGCCGAGCATCGAGTTCATCCTCGACGCCGTGCCCGAGACCGCCCAGCAGATCGAGGACCTGCTCGCGCTGGCCCGCGCCGAGGACGAACGCGTCCAGGCCATCGCGGAGCACGCCCGACCAGCCGGCGAGATCGACCCCTACCGGCACGAGGACGAGTGAGCGCTCTCGCGATCGACGAGCCGACCTGGGCTAGGGCGTTGCGCAGCCTCGACGCGGCTACTGCCGCCACACTGATCTGTCACGTCGCACCGGATGGCGACGCGCTCGGCTCGATGCTGGCGGTGGGCGCCGCGTTGCGCTCGCGCGGTGTCGACGTCACGTGCACCTGGGGAGACGACCCGTTCCGGGTCCCGTCGGCGTACTCCTGGCTGCCGGGGATCGATGCGGCGGTCGCGCCGGCGGACGTCGATCCGGCGCCGCCGCTGCTGATCGTGCTCGACACCGGCAGCGTCGACCGGCTCGGTGTCCTGCGTGGCCTGGCGGACACCGCCGGCGACATCATCGTGATCGACCATCACGCCAACAACGCCGGACCGATCCGGGGGCAGGCGTTGGTCGATCCGACGGCGGCCGCAACCGCAGTGATCGCGGCGGAGCTGATCGAACGGCTTGGCGCCCGGCTCGACGTCGACATCGCCACCTGCCTCTACACCGGGCTGGTCACTGACACCGGCGGATTCGCCCACTCGGTGACCACCCCGTCGGTCCACGCGCTGGCGGGCCGGCTGCTCGAGGCGGGCGTGCGACCCGACGAGGTGCACCGGCGGATCTGGGGCACCCAGCCGTTCCGGTACGTCGAGCTGCTGGCGGCGGTCCTGGGCCGAGCCCGGCTCGATGCCGACGCCCTGGGCGGCCGCGGCCTGGTCTGGACCGCCGTGACACAGGACGACCTGGCTGCTTCCGGGCTCGAGATCGAGGACGTCGACCCGGTGATGGACTCGCTGCGCCAGACCGCCGAGGCAGATGTCGCGGTGGTCCTCAAGCAGGACCGCGACGGCTCCTACCGGGCGTCGACCCGGTCCCGCGGTGGGTCGGACGTCGGTGCGGCCTGCGGCGCGCTCGGCGGCGGCGGCCACCGGCTCGCGGCCGGCTTTACCTCGCATCTCGACGCGGAGGCGACCATCGCGGCGCTGCGCGAGCGGCTCGAGCTGCTCGAGCGCGCCGCGTCGTGACCCCGCGACAGCCGGGGACGGGCGTCGCGGCCGGGCTCGTCGTCGTGGACAAGCCCGCCGGCTGGACGTCGCACGATGTCGTGGCCCGGATCCGACGGCTGGCCGGCACCCGACGAGTGGGTCACGCTGGGACGCTCGACCCGATGGCCACCGGCGTACTCGTGGTGGGAGTGGAGAAGGCCACGAAGCTGCTGGGCTACGTCGCCGGGCGGGACAAGGACTACCTCGCCACGATCCGGCTCGGTCTGACGACCACGACCGACGACGTCGAGGGTGAGCCCCTCACCCGATCGGACACGTCAGCCGTGACCGATGACCAGGTGGTGGTGGCGATGGCCGACCTGACCGGCGACATCGAGCAGATCCCGGCCGCGGTCTCCGCGATCAAGGTGGATGGCGTGCGCTCCTATGCCCGGGTCCGGGCAGGGGAGCAGGTCGAGCTCGCCGCGCGGCCGGTCAGGGTCGAGCGGTTCGAGCTGCTGGCCCGTCGCGGCGATGACCTGGACGTCGCGGTGACCTGCTCGTCCGGCACCTACGTGCGTGCGCTGGCCCGAGACCTGGGTTCGGCGCTGGGCGTCGGCGGCCACCTGACGGCGCTCCGCCGTACCCGCGTGGGGTCGTTTTCCCTCGACGTCGCCGCCACTCTGGACGCGCTGGCGGAGCACCTCCGAATGGTTCCGCTGGACGTGGCGGTGGCGTCGACGTTCCCGCGGCTCGAGATCGGCGCGGACGACGTACGGCGGATCGGGTTCGGCCAGCCGGTGGACATCGAGCTGCCGTCGGAGGGACCGGTCGGCGCCTTCGGTCCGGCGGGCGAGCTGGTGGCCCTGATGGCCCGTCGCGACGGCGTCCCGCGCTCGCTCGTGGTCTTCACCCCCTGACCCCACGCATGGCCCATTGGTGTTGCTATAGCCCCACGCATGGCCCATTGGTGTTGCGGGCCGGAAACACAACTCGCGATATGTCTTGACTCTCGTGAAGACGCGATATAGCGTGACTCTCGATCGAGCTATATCGCGTATCACCGAGGACCGAGGAGTGATCCTGATGTCCCTCTCGCCCGTTCTTGCCGAGCAGCGAGCCGCTGAAATCCGTCGGGCCGTGGAGTCTTCACGACCTACGCCGGAGCCGGCTCCGGCCTTCGGGGCCACCCGAGCGGCCGTCGGCCACACCCTGGTCCGGTTCGGCGAGTGGTTGGCGCGCCCGGCCGGCGTGCCGGCGACCCGCTGATCGCTCGCCCGGATCCGCCACACTTCGACCGCAACGACAGAGGAGCTTGGAATGTCGACATGGGAGATCTCCGAGACCCAGCAGCTCGAGGTTGACGAGCCGGTCCGGATGCTGCACGCCAAGCTGGTCGGGGGCCACATCGACGTGGTCGCCTCCGACAGCCCGACCACGGTGGTCGAGGTGAGCAAGGTCCGCGATGACCCGATCATCGTCACCGTCGAGCACGGGGTCCTGACCATCAGCCACCGCAAGTACGCGGGCGGAACCGTCAAGGGCTGGCTGTACGGCGGCGGCTTCGGCGACCGGAGCGCGGTCGTGTCGGTGGCGGTGCCCGCCGCCTGCGCCGCGGAGATCGACGTCGTCTCGGCCGGCGCGGTCGTCGCAGGGCTGGACGGCAACGTCCGGGTGCGCTGCGTATCCGGCGACGTCACACTCGACGGCGCCAGCGGTGACGTGAACATCGGGTCGGTGTCGGGTGACGTCGAGGGCCGCGGACTGGCGGGGGAGATGACTGTGAAGACCGTGTCCGGCTCCATCACCGTCGTCGACAGCGCCACCAAGCGGCTGCGCGCCAAGGGCGTCTCCGGCGACGTGGCGCTCGACCTGCACAGCACCGGCAGGATCGAGATCGACGTGTCGACGGTGTCCGGCGACCTCACGGTTCGGATGCCGGAGACCACCGGTACGACGGTGGACGTGTCGAGTGCCTCGGGTCGGCTGACGTCCGCGTTCGACGGGCTGTCGACCACCAGCAAGCCCGGTCGGCGTGCCATGTCCGGGAGCATCGGCGACGGCGCCGGCAGCATTCGCGGGCGCACGGTGTCCGGCAGCGTCGCCCTGCTCGTGCGGTACGGCTGATGGCAGCAGTCTTCCGGCACGGCGGCCTGCGGCTGTACCTGTTGCAACTGCTGGACGAGCAGCCACGTCACGGATACGACGTGATCAGCCTGCTCGAGGATCGCTTCCTGGGGCTGTACGCGCCGTCCGCCGGCACCGTCTACCCGCGGCTGGCGAAACTCGAGGCCGAGGGGCTGATCGAGCACGACGAGGCAGACGGCCGCAAGGTCTACCGGCTGACCGACGCCGGCCGCGAGGAGCTCGCCGGACACAAGGACGAGCTGCGTGACCTGGAGGCCGAGATCTCCCAGTCGGTCGCCGAGCTGGCCCGCGACGTGCGCTCCGAGGTGAGGGCGTCGGTGCGTGGCCTGCGCGAGGAGCTCAAGACCGCCGCCCGGGAGGTACGCCGGGAGACCCGGGCACAGACCAGACGGGACGCCCGCCGTCCCGACCTGGTGGCGAACGGCACGGCCTACGCCCGGCTGGCTGAGGAGGTCGCCTCGCTGACGCGGGACTCGCTGGCCGCGGCGCGCGACGCGGACGAGGCGGCCGTGCTGGCCGCCGTCGCAGCGTTGCAACGCGCCCACAGCGAGGTGCTCGCGCTCCTGGGCGAGCACACCTGACGCCGGAGCCGGGACGCGGGCTCCTAGGGTTGCGGCGTGGCTCCTCGTTCCAGCGTCGTCGCGCTCGGCGTCTTCGACGGCGTCCACCGTGGCCACCGGCTGGTCATCGCGCGGGCCATCGCCGCCGCCAGGGAGCGGGACCTGCCCGCCGTCATCGTCAGCTTCGACCCGCATCCGGCTGCGGTGCTCCGCCCCGGGTCGGCGCCTCCGATGCTCACGACGGTCGAGCGCCGGATCACCCTGCTGCGATCGGTGGGTGCTGACGACGTGGTCGTGCTCCCGTTCACCCTCGAGCTCTCACAGCAGTCACCGGAGGCGTTCGCGACCGCCGTGCTGCGGGAAGGGCTGCACGCCGAACGCGTGGTCGTCGGTGCGAACTGGCGGTTCGGGCACAAAGCTGCCGGCGACGTCGCCTCGCTGCGGGCGATGGGGTTCGACGTCGACGGCGTCGAGCTGCTGGAGGACCACGGCGTCGTGTCCTCGAGCGCCGTCCGGACCATGCTGAGCGTGGGCGACGTCAGTGGCGCCGCGGCCGCGCTGGACCGCCCGCACCTGGTCGAAGGGCCCGTCGTCCGCGGCGATGCACGGGGCCGCGAGCTGGGCTACCCGACCGCCAACCTGGCCGTCGACCCGGCCATCGTCGTACCGGCGGACGGGGTGTACGCCGGCTGGCTGGTCCGGGATGGCGGTGAGGGCTCTCGGCTGCCGGCGGCCATCAGCGTCGGGACCAACCCCACCTTCGGCGGGGCCGACCGCCGGGTCGAGGCGTACGTCCTCGACGCCGACGTGGACCTCTACGACGAGCGCGTCGCCGTGGAGTTCGTCTCGCGGCTGCGCGGAATGGTCACCTTCGACGCGATCGACGCCCTGGTCGCCCAGATGGGCCGGGATGTCGAGGCGACGCGAGCCGCGCTGTTCAGCTGACCTGTCAGTGCCCTCGGCCCAAACCCGCGCCCGCGCGACCTGAGGAGTATCTCCGCTATGCTGGGCGGAGTTCGAATCCGTCTGCCCCTGCGGTGTAACCCTGCGGGCTGATGACATTGGGAGACCCTGAGTGCCGCTCGACGCCGCCGTCAAGCAACAGATCATGACCGACTACGGCACCGGAGACGGTGACACCGGGTCCCCCGAGGTGCAGGTCGCGCTGCTCAGCCGGCGCATCTCCGATCTCACTGAGCACATGAAGAAGCACAAGCACGACTTCCACACCCAGCGTGGTCTGCTGCAGCTCGTCGGCCGTCGCCGTCGACTGCTGCGCTACCTGGAGGAGAAGGACGTGCAGCGCTACCGCGCGCTGATCGAAAGACTCGGTCTACGCCGGTAGCACGCCAGCCGACCGCGCGCTGGCCGCAATGACGCGAGCGCCGGTCCTCGGTAGTGGCGGCCGGGAGGCGTCCTCGTGACGCGAAACCCGCCCGCTTCGATCGGAGGCCGGTCCCGCACTCAGGCAGCGGCGCGCCAACCTGACAGGAGGCGCCCGTGACGGGCTCCGACATCTCTACCGACGTGCAGTTCGCCGAGGCAGTTCTCAAGAGCTCGCTCGGCGAGCGCACGATCCGTTTCGAAACCGGGCGACTCGCCCAGCAGGCCGCGGGTTCCGCGGTCACCTACCTCGACGACGACACGATGGTCCTCTCGGCCACCACGGCGTCGAAGAACCCCAAGGACAACCTCGACTTCTTCCCGCTCACCGTGGACGTGGAAGAGCGGCAGTACGCCGCCGGCAAGATCCCCGGCTCGTTCTTCCGCCGCGAGGGTCGCCCCAGCACCGACGCGATCCTCACCTGCCGGCTCACGGACCGGCCGCTGCGCCCGAGCTTCGCGAAGGGGCTGCGCAACGAGATCCAGATCGTCTCGACGATCCTGGCGCTCGACCCGGACGACCTGTACGACGTGGTCGCCATCAACGGCGCAGCCTGCAGCGTGCTGCTCGCTGGCCTGCCGTTCTCCGGCCCGGTTGCCGGCGTCCGCGTCGCGTTGATCGACGGCGAATGGGTGCCGTTCCCGAAGTACTCCGACCTCGAGCGCGCTGTCTTCGACATGGTCGTGGCCGGCCGGGTGGTCGACGGCGGTGACGTCGCGATCATGATGGTCGAGGCCGAGGCCACCGAGAACACCATCTCGCTCGTCGCCCAGGGCGCGCAGGCGCCGACCGAGGACGTCGTCGCCCAGGGTCTCGAGGCGGCCAAGCCGTTCCTCGCCGAGCTCTGCCGCGCCCAGTCCGAGCTCGCGGCCAAGGCTGCCAAGCCGACCCGGGAGTTCCCGGTCTACCTCGACTACACCGACGACGTCCTCGAGGCGGTCACCGGTGCGGTCAGCAGTGAGCTTTCCGCGGCGCTGACGATCGCGGACAAGCAGGAGCGCGAGCTCGAGCTCGACCGCGTCAAGGCGCTCGCGAAGGAGCGGCTCGCCGAGACCTTCGAGGGTCGCGACAAGGAGATCAGCGCCGCCTACCGCTCGCTGACCAAGACGCTGGTACGACGTCGCGTGGTCGCCGACGGCGTCCGCATCGACGGCCGTGGCCTGCGGGACATCCGCAGCCTGTCCGCCGAGATCGACGTCGTCCCCCGGGTCCACGGCTCCAGCTTGTTCGAGCGTGGCGAGACCCAGATCCTCAACGTGGCGACACTCAACATGCTGCGCATGGAGCAGCTCGTCGACACGCTTTCGCCCGAGACCCGCAAGCGCTACATGCACCACTACAACTTCCCGCCCTACTCCACCGGCGAGACCGGTCGCGTGGGGTCGCCGAAGCGTCGCGAGATCGGTCACGGTGCGCTCGCGGAGCGGGCACTCGTGCCGGTCCTCCCGACCAAGGAAGAGTTCCCTTACGCGATCCGCGTGGTGAGCGAGGCGCTGAGCTCCAACGGCTCGACGTCGATGGGCTCGGTCTGCGCCTCGTCGCTGTCCTTGATGGCAGCCGGCGTTCCGCTCAAGGCACCCGTCGCCGGCATCGCCATGGGTCTGATCAACGACGGCGACGAGTTCGTCACGTTGACCGACATCCTCGGTGCCGAGGACGCGTTCGGTGACATGGACTTCAAGGTCGCTGGCACTCGGGAGTTCGTCACCGCGCTGCAGCTCGACACCAAGCTGACCGGGATCCCCGCGTCGGTGCTCGGTGGCGCGTTGCAGCAGGCCCGCGAGGCACGGATCACGATCCTCGACGTGATGGCCGAGGCCATCGAGGCGCCGGGCGACATGTCGCCGTACGCGCCCCGGATCATCACCGAGAAGATCCCGGTCGACAAGATCGGCGAGATCATCGGGCCTAAGGGCAAGATCATCAACCAGATCCAGGCCGACACCGGTGCGGACCTGACCGTGGAGGACGACGGCACGATCTACATCGCCGCCGTCGACGGGGTCAAGGCCGAGGCGGCGCTGCGCGCCGTCCGCTCGATCGTCTCGCCGCAGCTTCCGGAGGTCGGCGAGCGCTACCTCGGGACCGTCGTCAAGACCACGACGTTCGGTGCCTTCGTGTCGCTGACACCCGGCAAGGACGGTCTGCTGCACATCTCGCAGGTGCGCAAGATCGTCGGTGGCAAGCGGGTCGAGAACGTCGAGGACGTGCTGCCCGTCGGCACCAAGGTCCAGGTGGAGATCGCCGAGATCGACCCGCGCGGCAAGCTGTCGCTCGTGCCGGTCCTGGCCGACAGTGCGTCGGGTGACGCCGCTTCGAGCGAGGGCGCAGCCGAGACCGCCGACAGCGCACGCTGACGTGCCGGTCGATCTCGCCGGCCGGGCTCAGCGTGGGGGGACGACCCGCACGCTGCTCACCGGTCCGGACGGCGGGGTCGTCCGACGTACTGTCCTGCCCGGCGGCCTGCGGGTCATCAGCGAGTCCGTGCCGGGCGTGCGTTCCGTGGCGTTCGGGGTCTGGGTCGGGGTCGGGTCGCGCGACGAGACGTCGTCGCTGTCCGGCGCCTCCCACTACCTCGAACACCTGCTGTTCAAGGGCACCCGGCGTCGGGATGCGCTGAGCATCGCCGCCGAGATCGATGAGGTCGGCGGCGAGCTCAACGCCTTCACCGCGAAGGAATACACCTGCTACTACGCGCGGGTGCTCGACAACGACCTGCCGATCGCCGTCGACGTGGTCGTCGACATGGTCACGTCGTCGTTGCTGGCGTCGCGCGAGGTCGACAACGAGCGCGGCGTCATTCTCGAAGAAATCGCGATGCACGACGACGATCCCGGCGACGCGGTGCACGACCTGTTCGCCGGTCTGGTGTGGCCGGCGCTGCCGCTGGGCCGCCCGGTGCTCGGCTCGGTCGAGTCGATCCAGGCGATGAGCCGTACGTCGATCCACGGCTACTACAAGCGGCGCTATCGGGCCGACCAGCTTGTCGTCGCCGCCGCCGGCAACGTCGACCACAAGGAACTGGTACGCCGAGTCCGCCGGGCCTTCCAGGGTGTCGTCGTCGACGACGACCGCGACCCGGCCGCCCCGAGGGTCGGAGGAAGGGCTCCCACCTTCCAGGTCGGGACCACCGTGCTGAACCGCCCCACCGAGCAAGCCAACCTCGTCCTCGGCGGAGTCGGCCTCACTCGCGTCGACGATCGCCGGTTCGCGCTGGGCGTGCTCAACACCGCGCTGGGGGGCGGGATGTCGTCGCGACTGTTCCAGGAGATCCGCGAGAAGCGGGGCCTGGCGTACTCGGTCTACTCGTTCACCTCCCACTACTCCGACACCGGCACCATCGGCGTGTACGCCGGCTGCCATCCCCGCCGGGCCCCCGAGGTCGCCGAGCTGTGCCGCGAGCAGCTCGCGCTGGCGGCCGCATCCGGGCTCACCGCCGACGAGCTCGAGCGCGGCAAGGGTCAGATGCGCGGCGGCCTGGTGCTCGGGCTCGAGGACACGGGTTCGCGGATGACGCGGCTGGGCAAGGCCGA